>JBELGO010000031.1:0-16283 GCA_042091915.1 SAR92 clade bacterium
ATTACCATACCGGTGATCGACGCGGTCGCAGCGCGGCATTGAACATGGTTTTGACCTCGACAGGGGCTGCAAAAGCAGTCGCTAAGGCCATTCCAGAGCTGGAGGGCAAGCTGACTGGTAACGCTATCCGCGTGCCTACACCGAATGTCTCTATGGCTATCCTCAACCTTCAGCTAGGTCGCGAGACCAGCGCCGAGGAACTGAATGATTTTATTCGCGAAAAGGCGCTGCACTCATCGCTGATGGATCAGATCGGCTACACCATCTCTACCGAAGCGGTGTCGACCGATTTTGTTGGTTCGCGCCAGGCTTGTGTGCTCGACTCGCAAGCGACTATTGTTGAAGGGAAAAGTGCTGTTCTGTATTGCTGGTACGACAATGAATTTGGCTACAGCTGCCAAGTGCTGCGCTGCTTAGATAAAATGGCAGGTGTCAGCTGGCCGGTGTATCCGCAGCCGGTCGCATAAGGATCCATGGCTAAAGCTAAGGGGCTGTTTCAGTAGAAACAGTCCCTTTTTTTGTCTTTAAGAAATCGCTCTCCAAGCTAATAAAACCTCTGCTTTATGGGGACTTTAGTCGCATTCGGCGGGGTAGATTCACAAGCCCTAGCAGATTATAATGCCGCCCGATTTCTCAACTGAGCGGGCGTTCTCTGCCAGCCGCCGTTGAGAGGCCGCCGAGAGTCGCGGCAAGCAGTTTCCACAACCTATAGGCACTACCTATGATAAACGTCCGTCGAGGATTGAATTTGCCGATTTCCGGGGCTCCGGAGCAGGTGATTCACGATGGGCCCGCGATCCGTCAGGTCGCTGTAGTAGGCGCTGATTACCACGGTATGAAGCCCACTATGGCGGTTCGCGAGGGAGATCGGGTCAAATTAGGCCAGCTACTGTTTACTGATAAAAAGACTCCGGGTGTGCGCTTTACCGCGCCGGCCGCCGGTGTTGTTACCGCAGTGAACCGCGGTGAACGCCGCGCTTTTCAGTCAGTAGTTATCGATATAGATGGCAATGAGGCCGAAAGTTTCGCCACTTACTCTGCCCAGCAGCTCAGCGATCTCGATCGCCAAGCGGTAGTCGACAACCTGGTCAACTCAGGTCAGTGGGTGGGTCTGCGCACGCGCCCTTACTCTAAAGTACCTTCGCCAGAGGCCACTCCGGCGAGTATCTTCGTGACTGCAATGGATACCAGCCCGCTAGCGGCCGATCCAAAAGTGGTGATTGCCGAGCGCAATGAGGATTTTGTCAACGGTCTGCGTGTCTTAACGCGCCTGACCGATGGCGCTGTCAACCTCTGTGTTGACCCCGACTGGAATCTCGCCGGGGGCGATGTCGACGGTGTGGTTTTGCACCAATTTGCTGGCCCGCACCCTGCAGGCCTGGCGGGTACGCACATTCATTTTGTCGACCCTGTCAATGCGGATAAAAGTGTTTGGACAGTCGGCTACCAAGAGGTAATTGCTTTTGGTTCGCTGTTTACAACCGGTGCAATCGATACCGCGCGCGTTGTTTCACTGGCGGGGCCGCAGGTCACTTCGCCGCGTTTAGTGCGCTCAGTGCTGGGTGCCAACATCAACCAGATGGTTATTGGCGAGTTGGCTAATGATGACAACCGTATCATCTCTGGTTCAGTCTTGGCTGGTCGTACGGCCGCCGGAAGCGTTGCCTTTTTGGGCCGCTACCACCAGCAGATCTCGGTTATCCGGGAAGGGCGCGAACGCCAGTTCTTGCATTACCTGCGCCCCGGGGGCGACAAACACTCAGTGTTGCCAGCCTTTGTCTCTGCACTGAGCAATAAGTTGTTTGCTATGACCAGCAGTACCAATGGCAGCGAGCGCGCGATGGTGCCCACCGGTGCCTACGAGCGCGTAATGCCGTTGGATATTTTGCCAGTGCAGTTGCTGCGTTCGTTGATTGTCGGCGATACCGCTATGGCGCAATCGTTGGGCTGTCTTGAGTTGGACGAGGAAGATTTGGGTCTGTGTACCTATGCCTGTGTTGGCAAGTACGAGTACGGCCCGATTCTGCGTGACAATTTGACCAAAATTGAGCTGGAGGGTTAAACCGTGTTACGTAAACAATTGGATAAAATTGAGCCGCATTTCCACCCCGGTGGCAAGTGGCAAAAATGGTTCGCGCTTTTCGAAGCGATCGATACCGGCCTTTTCAAACCCGGCTCAGTCACTAAAAGCTCCGCCCACGTGCGCGATAACATTGACCTCAAGCGGGTGATGATTACGGTCTGGATGGCGGCTTTTCCAGCTATGTTTTTTGGCATGTGGAATGTCGGCTTTCAAGCCAATACCATCATTGCCGATATGGGCATGGCCGGCCAAGAAGGTTGGCGCGGTGCCATCATCGCTATGATCGGTGGTTACGATGCGACCAGCATTTGGGATAACATCATTCACGGTGCGGTCTATTTTGTGCCGATCTACATGGTGACCTTTATTGCCGGTGGTTTTTGGGAGGTAATGTTTGCCTCTGTGCGTGGCCATGAAGTTAACGAAGGGTTCTTTGTAACTTCGATTCTTTTTGCGCTCTGCTGCCCGCCCGATCTCCCTTTGTGGATGGTCGCTGTCGGTATCAGCTTCGGTATTGTCATCGGTAAAGAGGTTTTTGGCGGCACCGGCAAAAACTTCCTCAACCCAGCGCTGACCGGCCGTGCGTTCTTGTTCTTTGCTTATCCCGCTTACATGAGTGGTGACGCAGTCTGGACTGCAATAGATGGTTATACCGGTGCTACCATGCTCTCGGTAGCTGCTACTGAGGGTGCAGCTGCTCTGGCACAAGTGGGAAGCTGGTGGGATGCATTCTTAGGTCGTATACCGGGCTCAATTGGCGAAACTTCTACGCTGGGTATTCTGATGGGCGCTGTGGTATTGCTGCTGACACGCATAGCCTCGTGGCGGATCATCCTCGGTACGTTAGTCGGCTCAGCTGTGTTGTCTATGTTATTTAATAGTCTTGAGTCTACCAATCCTATGTTCGCTCTGCCGTTTTACTGGCACTGGGTCATCGGCGGTTTCGCTTTCGGTGCTATCTTTATGGCGACCGATCCGGTCTCTGCCTCGATGACCGAGGCGGGGAAGTTCTGGTACGGCTTCCTAATCGGCATCATGGTTATCTTGATCCGGGTCGTAAACCCAGCTTACCCAGAGGGCATGATGTTGGCGATTCTCTTTGCCAACCTGTTTGCGCCGCTCATTGACCACGTTGTGGTGCAGGGCAACATTAATAGGAGACTGGCTCGTGTCTAAAGATACTGTAGGAAAAACCTTTATTGTCGCTGCCGTGCTCTGTGTTGTCTGTGCGGTAGTGGTCTCGACCGCAGCCGTTTCTCTGCGCCCGCAGCAGCAAATCAACAAAGAGCTCGACCTGAAGAGTAACATCCTGGCTTCGGCAGGGTTGTTGCAACAGGGCATCTCAATCGATGAGCAGTTTGAAGCGGTCACCGTTAAAATCGTCGACATGCAAACCGGTAAATTTACTGATGCCGTTGACGCCAATAGCTACAACCAGCGCAAAGCCTCAAAGGATACTGAGCTGTCGGTTGCACTCAGTGGCGACGAAGACATTGCCAAGATCAAGCGCCGCGCCAAATACGCGACGGTCTACCTGATTGAGAGTGATAACGGCATCGACAAAGTAATCTTGCCAGTCAAGGGCTACGGCTTGTGGTCGACCATGTACGGCTTTATCGCGCTTGAGTCAGACCTCTCTACCGTTGCGGGCATCGGTTTCTACGAGCACGCAGAGACTCCCGGATTGGGCGGTGAAATCGACAACCCTAAATGGAAGGCTGGCTGGCAGGGCAAAAGTGCCTACAACAGCGACGGCGAGTTAGCTCTGTCGGTTATTAAAGGCCGAGTAGATACCGAGCGCGATGGGGCCAACTACCAAATCGATGGTTTGGCTGGAGCCACCTTGACTACACGCGGTGTAGACAACCTGATCCGCTACTGGCTCGGCGAAAGCGGCTTTGCCGGCTTCATCAACCACCTCAAGCAAGGGGAGGCGTGAAATGTCTAAAATTAAACAGACACTGTTAGATCCCATATTTAACAACAACCCCATCGCCCTGCAGATACTCGGCATTTGTTCTGCGCTGGCGGTAACTTCAAGCATGAAAGTGGCGTTTGTGATGTGTATTGCACTCACCACCGTGACGGCCTTTGCCAACTTGTTTGTGTCGCTAATCCGTCATCAGATCCCGGGTAATATTCGTATTATTGTGCAGATGACAATCATCGCGTCACTGGTGATCATGGTTGACCAAGTGCTGAAAGCAGTCGCCTACGACATCAGTAAGCAGCTCTCGGTATTCGTTGGTTTGATTATCACCAACTGTATTGTGATGGGGCGCGCAGAAGCGTTTGCGATGAAAAACCCACCGCTGCCAAGCTTCTTGGATGGCATCGGCAACGGCCTGGGTTACTCGGTGATTCTTATGGCGGTCGCATTTGTTCGCGAACTGTTTGGCACCGGTAAAGTCTGGGGTATAGAAGTTCTGTCGGTCGCGACCGAGGGCGGCTGGTATGTCACCAACGGTATGATGCTAATGCCGCCCAGTGCCTTCTTCCTGATCGGCCTGTTAATTTGGGCGCTGCGCGTTTGGAAAAAATCTCAAGTTGAGCACGAAGAGTTCAAGATCGCGCCCAATACTAAACCAGCGGGTGAGGTGGCTTAATGGAACACTATCTTAGTCTTTTAGTTCGTTCGATATTTATCGACAACATTGCCCTGAGTATGTTTTTGGGGATGTGTACCTATATTGCTCTGTCGAAAAAAATCGGCGCTGCATTTGGTCTGGGTATTGCGGTTATCGTGGTGCAAACCATTACAGTCCCGGTCAACAATCTGCTGCTCGGCTATCTGCTGGGTGACGGTGCCTTGGCTTGGGCGGGCCTGCCCGATGTCGACCTGAGCTTTTTGGTCTACCTGTGCTTTATTGGTGTTATCGCCGCGATTGTGCAGATCCTAGAGATGTTTTTGGATAAATATGTTCCCGCACTCTATAGCGCACTGGGTGTATTCCTGCCGCTGATCACAGTTAACTGCGCGATTCTGGGTGGTTCGCTGTTGATGGCAGAGCGCGGTTACAACTTTACCGAAAGTGTTGTCTACGGTTTTGGTTCGGGCACCTCATGGGCGCTGGCCATTGTTGTACTGGCAGGTATTCGTGAAAAACTTAAATACAGCGATATCCCCGAAGGTTTGCAGGGGCTGGGTATTGTCTTCATTTCGGTGGGACTGATATCACTCGGCTTTTTGTCTTTCGGTGGCATCGACATCTAACAACCCAGGAGAAACACCATGAGTTTGGAAATTGTTCTTGGCGTAGTTATGTTTACCGCGGTCATACTGGCACTGGTAGCGTTCATTTTGGTAGCGCGCAGCAAGCTAGTTTCATCCGGTGACGTCAATATTGAAATTAACGGTGAAAAAACGATCACTGTCCCTGCGGGCGACAAGTTGTTGCAAACGCTCTCTGCTGCGGGTTTGTTCCTGCCCTCTGCGTGTGGCGGTGGTGGTAGCTGCGCCCAATGTAAATGTATTGTGACCGACGGCGGCGGCTCTATGCTGCCCACCGAAGAGAGCCACTTTACCAAGCGTGAAGCGGCCGAAGGCTGGCGTCTCTCATGCCAAGCACCGGTAAAGCAGGACATGAAAGTTGAAGTGCCGGAAGAGGTGTTTGGGGTTAAGCGTTGGGAGTGTACAGTTGAGTCCAATCCCAACGTGGCCACGTTCATTAAAGAGCTGACACTGCGGTTGCCGGAAGGCGAGAACGTCAACTTCCGCGCCGGTGGTTATGTACAGCTAGAGTGTCCAGCGCACCACGTTAAGTACTCTGACTTCGATATCGAAGAGGAGTATCGCGGTGATTGGGAGCGCTTTGGTTTCTTTAACCTTGAGTCTAAAGTAGATGAGCCAGTTATCCGCGCTTACTCTATGGCTAACTACCCTGAAGAGTACGGTGTGGTTAAATTTAACATCCGTATTGCTACACCGCCTCCGGGTAGTGAGGGTATTCCTTGCGGACAGATGTCATCTTATGTGTTTGGCCTGAAGCCAGGTGACAAGATCACTGTCTACGGGCCCTTTGGCGAGTTTTTTGCCAAAGAAACCGAAGCCGAAATGGTCTTCATCGGTGGTGGCGCCGGTATGGCGCCAATGCGTTCGCATCTGTTTGATCAACTGCGTCGTCTTCACAGCAAGCGCAAGATCTCATTCTGGTACGGTGCACGCTCACTGCGCGAATGTTTCTACAATGAAGATTACGACGAGCTGGCAGCAGAGAACGATAACTTTGATTGGCACTTGGCCCTGTCAGACCCACAGCCCGAAGACAACTGGGACGGATTGACTGGCTTTATTCACAATGTGTTATACGAAGAGTATCTCAAGGACCACGAAGCGCCTGAGGATTGCGAGTTCTACATGTGTGGGCCGCCAATGATGAACGCTGCGGTTATTAAGATGTTAGAAGACCTCGGGGTTGAGCGCGAAAATATTATGCTCGATGACTTCGGTGGTTGATCGATCTGCCAGCACAACAAAAACGGGGCTCTTAAAAGCCTCGTTTTTGTTTGTCTGTGCGCTTTTGCTAAGCGCCTGCCAACCCGCTGAACAAGCCACACGTTGGCAGGGTGGGGTGATGGGTACCCGCTACCACATAACGATCACCTCCGATCAGCCGATTGCGCCGGGCCTGGAGGCGCAAGTTGCTGAACTGCTCGCCTCGCTAGATCAACGCTTTACCACCTACAGCGAAGATTCTGAGCTGATGGCGCTCAACCGTCAGCCCGTCGGGGAACCTTTAGCGATCTCAGCTGAGCTCTTTACAGTATTGTCAGAGGCCGCTGAGATCTATCGACTAAGCGATGGCGCATTTGATCCTACAGTCGGTCCATTGGTCGAGTTGTGGGGTTTTGGTCGTGCCCCCAGCAGCGGCCAACTGCCGACAGATGAAGCGATCTCAATGCAGCTTGAGCGCGTTGGGTTTGAAGGTTTGGCGCTGTTAGATGCCCAGCGCGCAGTGCGTTTGGCGCCCATTGTCATCGATCTTTCGGCGATTGCAAAAGGTTATGCCGTCGATGCTGTGGCAGACCTGCTCGATGCCAATGCTCTACACGATTATATGGTTGAGGTGGGTGGCGAATTGCGCCTAGGTGGCTACAACGCACAGGGCGGCCCGTGGCGGATTGCGATTGAATCACCCGTCCAGTTTGGCCAAGTTGAGCGTGTTGTCGCGATCAGTGACAGTGCAATGGCCACGTCGGGAGACTACCACAACTTTTTTACAGTCGATGGGGTGCGCTATTCACACACCATTGATCCGCGCACGGGCCGCCCGGTGCCTCGGGGGTTAGTGTCGGTAACGGTGCTGGCAGAGAGCTCGATGCGTGCCGATGCAATGGCTACCGCGCTATCCGTGATGGGAGCGGAGCAAGGTTTAGCGCTGGCTGAACAGCTCGAGATGCCGGTCTATCTGTTAAGCTTGCGCGACGGGGAGCTTGCAGCCCAGTCGAGCAGTGCGTTTGCGCCGTATTTGGCGTCAATACAAGACTAAAGAGGAATAGCTGATGGAGATCTTATTGGCCATTATTGTCGTCGGTTTATTGATTGCCGGCATGGCTGTTGGTGTGTTGATGGGCCGCCCGCCGATTTCTGGCAGTTGCGGTGGTGTCGGTAAAGCGCTCGGGGTTGCCGATTACAGCTGTGAAATCTGCGGTGACGACCCGAATAAATGTGAAGAAATTAGCAGCCAAGCACCGCTCGGTTACGACGTCGGTTCGGCACAGAAATAACATAACACTCGATGTAAGGTAGCGTTTGACGATGGCAGATTTTAGTTACGATCTTTGTGTGATAGGTAGCGGCCCTGCAGGTGAAGGGGCGGCACTGACTGCCATTAAGCAGGGCTGGACGGTCTGCGTTGTCGATGATCACGAAGAGCCCGGCGGCAACTGTACCCATTGGGGGACGATCCCCTCTAAATCGTTGCGCCACTCAGTGCGCCGTATGGTTCAGTACAATACTTTGCCGATGTTTCGCGCCATTGGTGAGCCACGCTGGTTTTCTTTCCCTGAGGTGATGAAAACCGCCGACAGCGTTATCAAAAAACAGGTGACTGGGCGCACTAAAGAGTACGCGCGCAACCGAGTGGCCATTAAGGTAGGGCGCGCCAAGTTTCTCGACAGCAACCTAATCAGTGTCACAGCAAAAAATGGCAAAGTGACGCGTATAGCGGCCAAACATTTCATTATCGCGACCGGTTCGCGCCCATACCGTCCAAAGGACATCGATTTCTCTAGCCCATTCATATTCGATAGCGACACGATCCTCAGTCTCAAAAATACCCCGCGCAACATCATCATTTATGGGGCCGGTGTGATCGGCTGCGAATACGCATCGATCTTTTCTGGATTTGATACGCGAGTAGATCTGATCAACACCCGCGAATGGCTGATGAACTTTCTCGACGATGAGATCTCTGATGCGCTGAGCTATCACCTGCGCGATCTCAATGTGATGGTCCGCCATAATGAAGAGTACTCCAAGGTTATTACCCGTGATAACGGCGTCACACTAGAGCTTAAATCCGGCAAACGTATACATGCCGAGGCACTGTTGTGGTGCAACGGCCGCGCTGGCACTACACACGATATGGGGCTAGAGACGCTCGGTCTTGAGGCCGATTCGCGCGGCCTGCTCAAAGTGAATGGCGACTACCAGACCAGTGTGCCCAATATTTACGCTGCAGGCGATGTTATCGGCTGGCCGTCACTGGCCGGTGCTGCCTATGATCAAGGTCGTTTTGCCGCTTCACACATGTGTGGCATGGCCGATCAATATCGCGTCGACGACGTCGCTACTGGAATCTACACCATCCCTGAAATCAGTTATGTCGGCAAAACGGAAGCCGAGTTAACAGCGGCGCAGGTGCCCTATGAGATAGGCCGAGCCTACTTTAAAGATATCGCTCGAGCGCAGATCTCCGGCGAAGAGGTGGGGATATTAAAAATTCTCTTCCATCAAGAGACGTTAGAGATCTTAGGGGTGCACTGCTTTGGTGCCGAGGCCGCTGAGATTGTTCACATTGGCCAAGCGATTATGAACCAAGAGGGTGAGGCCAACTCAATCAAGTACTTTGTTCGCACGACATTCAATTACCCCACCATGGCCGAAGCGTACCGCATCGCCGCCATTAACGGTCTGAATAGAATCAGTCGCGAGCATCGCCAGGTGCACAGTCGCTAGGTCGACACAATGAGCTGCGCACAGCGACCGCTCTGGTCGCTTTCGTTGCAAATTGGCCTGCGTTATTTGAGCGCTGCGCGCAGCGGCGGCTATTTCTCTTTTTTGTCGCTCTTTTCTATTGCTGCAATGGCGCTGGGTGTCGCTGCACTGGTTATTGTCACCTCAGTAATGAACGGCTTTGAGCGTGAACTCGAAGGGCGCCTATTGCGGTTGCTGCCCGAGGTGACAGTGGTTCACGATCAAGGTTACAACGCACAACAAGCTGAGCGTATGGCGCGACAACTGGCTCAGCTCCCGGGAGTAAACAGCGCTTATCCGCAAGTCGTCGGCGCAGTAATGGTGGCGACTAGCAGCCAGCAACATGGTGGCTTTCTGCGTTCATTGACCATCAATGAGGATGCCGCTGCGCTGCTTTCGTCCACCACTATTGAACAGTTACAAACACCATTTACTGTCGTCGTAGGCAGGCAGCTGGCTCGCCAGTTGGGTGTAAGGTTTGGCGATACTATTACGGCGACGCTCCCACGGTTCGCAACTACTCCATTTGGGCTGTTCCCGCGCAGTCGCCGTCTTACCGTCGTCGGTACCTTTAGTCTCGGCACGCAGCTCGATAGCAGCACAATGCTGATATCACCTCAGACTGCCGATCAGCTTTTCAGTGGCCAATCGCTTGAGCGCCAGATTGCTATTGAACTGAGCGATGATCTCTCCGCAGAGCAGTTCATACGCCGCCACGGTGGTTGGCAGGCCGAGCAGCCTCTGCTTGCGGGGAGTCAATGGCGACTCTGGCAGAGTGAATTCGGGAGTTTTTTTGCCGCTGTTGCGCTGGAAAAGCGAGTAGTGGCAAGCTTGCTGTTTATGATTGTGGTGGTGGCCGGCTTTAATATTGTCGCCACACTCTCGTTGTCAGTGCTGGCCAAGCGCAAAGAGATTGCTGTGCTGCGCACGGTCGGTCTGCAGCGCCATCAAATAGTGGCGGTATTTTTAGTGCAGGGGCTTTTGCTTGGCGGAATAGGTATTTTGGCTGGGCTGGTTTGCGGTTTGCCAATCGCTTACTGGTTGCCAGATATTGCCTATTTTTTCGAACAGTTGAGCAGGGCCGAGCTGCTCGATCCCTCTGTTTATATGATCAATGCTCTACCATCTCAGGTAGAGCTGAGCGATATTGTCATCACTGCATTGGGAGCACTCTTCTTGAGCTTTACTGCTGCACTGGTCCCCGCTTGGCGGGCAGGCTCTATTTTGCCGTCGGAGGCGCTGCGCTATGACCGCTAAAACACTCCTCAAAGTCCACCAGTTGAGCCGTCACTTCAGTGATGGTGAATCGGCCAGTGAGTCAGTCAGGGTTTTGGATGGGCTCGATTTAAATGTGGAGCAGGGCGAGACATTAGCTATCGTCGGTGTCTCTGGCTCAGGCAAGAGTACGCTGCTGAATTTGTTGGCCGGGTTAGACAATCCCGATAGTGGCAGTATTGCTCTAGCTGGGTGCGAATGGGCAGCGATGTCACACTCTCAGCGAGCCCAGTGGCGAAACCGCCATATCGGTATGGTCTACCAGTTCCACCACTTACTGGCAGAGTTTTCAGCACTGGAAAATATTGAGCTGCCGCAACTGATTGCCGGAGCGACTCCCGCGCAAGCGCGCCAGCGAGCGCAGCATTTACTCAATTTGGTGGGGCTGAGTGCGCGCAGTCACCACCGTCCAATGGCGCTCTCCGGTGGTGAACGCCAGAGAGTGGCGGTTTGTCGTGCTCTGGCCAATGACCCCAGTTTGGTTTTGATGGATGAGCCTACTGGAAACCTAGACCCGGCCACAGCGCTGGCGCTTGAGGAACTTTTATTGCAGCTCAATCGCGAGACTGGAACAGCTTTCATTATTGTTACCCACGATCAACGTTTAGCCTTGCGCTTGCAGCGACAACTGGCATTAGTTGATGGTCGGCTGCAAAGCTGGCCACAGGCTGAATAATCGAGAGCAGTTAATGGCTAATACCCTTATAGCAAGTGTCGCCGAACGCTACTACACCAATGGTAGCCGCCATGTGTTGGCGCGTGTTTATGGCGCTGGGTTGGCCAGATTAGCAGTTATCGGTTTGACGGCGAGTGTCGCACTACTGGTCGTTGTGCTGTCGATCATGAACGGATTTGATCGCGAATTGCGCGAGCGCATTCTGCAGTACGTTCCTCATGTTGAGCTCTACTATGGCGACAGCTCGACGAGCCAGAGTGATTACCAAAGGCTACTTACCCAGCCGGCTGTGCGGGAACTAACGCCATTCTCGCGCTCGGCAGGCCTACTCTATGTCGGAGGTCAAAGCCGTGCAGTGGAATTGCTGGGGTTAAACTCCAATCAATTGCCCAGGGGTTGGGCCGCTGTCATCAACCAGCGCGACTGGCTACAAGGTGACGGGATAGTTATTTCAGAGGCTCATGCGGACCAGCTAGGTGTCGCCGCAGGTGACCAACTATTGGTTCTACTCGGCGGGACGAGCTCCTCGACTTCGGTTTTGCAACCGCGCCGCATAGTCGGCACCTATACCACCCATACTGAGCTCGATCAGAGTATTGCACTGCTGGGCAGTGCATCATTGGCGACTAGCGGTGCGGCTGTTAGTGGTTGGCAGATTCAACTCCGCGATCCGCTGGAGAGCCGCAGTTGGATTGCCCAGACCTACCCACAATTATCCGTATCCGCGCAGTTGCGCGATTGGCGCTCGAGCCACGGCAACCTCTACCAGGCGATTCAGCTGTCGCGCCAATTAGTGGTCTTGCTGATATTACTGACCGTGGCAATTGCTGCATTTAACGTGGTTGCTATGTTAGTGATGAGTGTAGAGCGGCGGCGTCGCGATATCGCCATTCTGCAGACTCTGGGATTCTCACAGCGAGAGCTGGTTGCGCTATTTGCCCGCCTGGCCGCGCGCATAGGGTGCTCAGGGGTATTGTTGGGCGTGCTGATTGGCTTGCTGCTGTGCACTGTGTTGCCGGCGTTTTTTGAACAGCTGCAGGTCTGGTGGGGCGGGGCGCTGCTCTCAACACAAGTCTATCCGATTGACTACTTGCCGGTGGACATGCGCTGGAGCGACTTTGTTGTGATTGCCATCTCTGCGCTGGGGTTGACAGCGCTGGCGGCTATTTATCCGGCGCGACGTGCCAGCGGGGTGCTCCCAGCAGTCGAATTGCGCAGCGAGTAGCCCTTATTTTTGGCGCTGCTGCTGGCGCCGCTGCCAGTTGCGCACCACTTTCCAGCGCCACAGCCAAAACACAGCACAGTAGCTAGTGCAGGCGATTAATAGCGCAACCACTAAGCTACCCAGCCCAAGCGGCAGAAGAATATGGCTGCCGACGCTGTTGAACCACTCCCAGCTCAAAGTGACATTATGCTGGCTCGGCGCAGTGCCGAGCAACCAGCTACCGACTGTGTAGTTGAGATAAAAAATAGGCGGGATAGTAATCGGATTGCTTATCCATACCAAAATAACTGAGATTACAAAATTAGCGCGCCACCAAAGTGCTAACAGCGCGGCAATAATTGTCTGTACCGGCAGCGGCAAGAAAGCACAGAAAACTCCAATAAAAACAGCTAATGACACCGACTGACGATTGATATGGAGCAGATTTGGGTCGCTGGCCAGCCCTTTTAACCAACCCAATGAGGGCCGAGCCAGCAGAGCGGGCAGATCGGGTAGTAATTTGCGTAGAGTCTTGCGAGGCACGTCTAATGGCACATCCAAGATGTTGATGGTGGCTGTATTATACGCGGCAATAATATTCGAGCTACTGTTATATGGACGCTTCGTGGTCTAGCAGCCAGTGTTTATTTTGAATGCCTAAGTTGTAACCGCCAAGGCCGCCATTTGACGCGATAACTCGATGGCAAGGAATGAAAAAGGGCAGCGGATTGGCGCCATTGGCCGATCCTACCGCGCGCGCCAACTGGCTGTTGCCCAGCTGTTGAGCCTGCCAGGCGTAACTGCGCGTTTCGCCGTAATTGATCGTCGCCAGCACCGACCAACAGCGCTTTTGGAAGGGCGTGCCGGCAGCCGCTAATGGCAAATCAAACTGACGCAGGTGCCCGCTGAAATAAGCGCACAGTTGAGCTGTTGCTTCCCCAGTTAAAGCATTTGACGGCAGAGTTTGCTCTGCGCCAGGTAGTATCCACAACAGTGCCGAATCGGTGGCGAAAAGTGTAAAGAGACCGATCGGCGTTTCGACACACTGCGTTGCACTGGGTAAGTTGGCCATCATCTTCTCCGCTAAAAAGTCATTGCCGCTAGAGCAATAGCTGCGCTGCGGGTAGAATAGAGCACAAGGTTTATTCACCCACAGCAACGGAATTGATTATGCAGCCAGCCCTGGCGATTGAACAGTTAACCAAGCAGTACGCAAACGGATTTCAGGCACTCAAAGGCATCAGCTTTGAAGTGGAGCAGGGCGATTTTTTCGCTCTGTTGGGTCCCAATGGTGCTGGAAAGTCGACAACGATCGGCATCATTAGCTCGCTGGTGCGAAAAAGTGCCGGCAAGATCGAGGTGTTTGGGATCGACATCGACAAAGACTTTTCTGCCGCCAAACAACTTATTGGCGTAGTGCCGCAAGAGTTTAACTTTAGCCAGTTTGAAAAGCCGATAGATATTCTCACCCATCAAGCGGGTTACTACGGGATTGCACGTAGCCAAGCGCTGCAAAGTGCCGAGCGCTATCTCAAGCAACTCGGGCTCTGGGAGCGGCGCAACCAACCAGCGCGCAACCTCTCAGGCGGTATGAAGCGCCGCTTAATGATTGCCCGAGCGCTTATGCACAGCCCCAAGTTGCTGATCCTGGACGAGCCGACAGCCGGTGTAGATATCGAGCTGCGCCGCTCTATGTGGGAGTTTTTGCAAGAGATTAACCGTCAGGGCACCACGATTATTTTGACCACGCACTACCTTGAAGAGGCGGAGTCGCTGTGTCGCAACATCGCCATTATTGATCAGGGCAATATTGTCGAAAATACTTCCATCAAAACACTCTTAAAGCAGCTGAATAAAGAGCACTTTATTCTCGATGTCAGCCAGCCTCTACAAACAGCGCCGGTGGTAGAGGGCTATCCAATGTCCCTGCGTGATGAGCAGAGCCTAGAGGTAGAGGTGCAGAAAACACTCGCTATCAACCCGCTGTTTGCCCAGTTGGCTAGCCAAGGTATTGATGTGGTGAGTATGCGCAATAAATCTAATCGGTTAGAAGAGCTGTTCTTGTCACTTGTCGACGCTAGCCTAGAGAGTAAGCCGGGAGCAGAGCAATGAATAAACAACAGCTGTGGACAGCCTTTACTACTATTGTGCACCGTGAAATCCGCCGTTTTTTGCGTATATGGCCGCAAACGCTGCTACCTCCTGTGATTACTATGGTGCTCTATTTTGTTATCTTCGGTAAGTTAATTGGCGGGCGCATTGGCGACATGGCAGGGTTGCCGTATATACAGTTTGTCGCTCCAGGGTTGATCATGATGTCGGTGATCACCAACTCCTACTCAAACGTCGTCTCATCGTTTTTTAGCAGTAAGTTCCAAAAAAATATTGAAGAGCTACTGGTCTCCCCCACACCGAATGCCATCATATTGGCCGGTTACGTTGCCGGCGGCATGTGCCGCGGCCTTGGCGTAGGGCTCATTGTCACCGCTGTGGCTATCTTCTTTGCCGATCTTTCTCTGCACAGTTTGCCGGTTACGCTCGCTATTGTATTGATGACCTCGCTGACGTTTTCACTGGCCGGGCTAATTAATGCTGTATTTGCCGGCAGTTTTGACGATATTTCAATCATTCCAACCTTTGTGCTGACACCGCTTACCTATTTGGGCGGAGTCTTTTATTCGATTGGTCTGCTGGGTGATTTCTGGGGCAGCGTCTCGCTCGCCAACCCCATTCTCTATATGGTCAATGCTTTCCGCTTTGGTCTCACCGGCATCACCGATATCAATATCGGTTGGGCCTTTGTCATGCTTGGGCTGTTCTCAAGTCTGTTATTTGTTTGGGCGCTCTACCTGCTCGAGCGCGGATCGAGGTTGCGCAGCTAATGGCCGATTATCGGGATACCGCACTGGGTGATACCACTGACTACCCCAGCCATTACGACGCCGGACTGCTCTATCCCATTGCCCGCCAGCACGGCCGCGATGAGCTAGCCATTCAATCCACAGCGCTACCCTTTGAGGGGTTCGATCTATGGACTGCCTACGAGCTCTCTTGGCTGCAGTCCAACGGTTTGCCTCAAGTCGCTATTGCTGAGCTTACTGTGCCGGCTGACAGCCCCAATATTATTGAGTCTAAAAGCCTTAAACTGTATCTCAACTCGCTGAATCAACACCGCATCAATGACGAGCATGAGCTGAAGATGCTGCTTGAGCGCGATCTCAGTGCAGCAGCGGGTGCCTCTGTCTCTGTCGATCTCTACCGGCTTGAGGAGTTTGCAGCATTTAAGCCAATCAACGAGCCGCACGGCATCTGTTTGGACCAGCAGAATATTGTCATTGACAGCTACCAACGCAGCGACCTAGTCATCGATGCAGCAGCAGGGGAGAGCGTTACAGAGATGCTCTACTCACACCTATTGCGCACCAACTGCCCGGTTACCGATCAACCCGATTGGGCCACGCTCTACATTGCCTACAGCGGTCCCAAAATTGATCGCGAATCACTGTTGCGCTACCTGGTGAGCTATCGCAGCCACCAAGATTTTCATGAGCAGTGCGTCGAAGCCATCACTCTGGATTTGCTTAAATTCTGCCAGCCCCAACAGCTTACCGTAACTGCCCGCTATACCCGCCGCGGCGGTATCGATATCAATCCCCAGCGCAGCATCGGAACACCTATACGGCATAATTTTCGCCAGGTTAGACAGTAAAATGGCGGACAGATTGCTTTCTTACGCGCAGTTGTTTAGAGTGCAGCCCCTTACGGTGAGGTGGCCGAGCGGCTGAAGGCGCACGCCTGGAAAGTGTGTATACGTTAATAGCGTATCGAGGGTTCGAATCCCTCTCTC
>JBELGO010000032.1:0-16023 GCA_042091915.1 SAR92 clade bacterium
ATGCCTTGCAGCGCTCTTGACCAATAGTTTCATAAACCTCTTTGCGGAATTTCCCTAATGCTGCCTGCGAGAACAGCATCACTCGTTGCTCATTTAGCCATACCTTCCCTTCATCACCAGAAAAAGCAATGTGCGGCGTAACTTGACTCAGATCTAACTTGGGGACGCTGTCGTTCATAATACAACCAGTTTAACTTTAGGAGACTTAATTCTAGGCCGTCATAACTGTAATCGCTACTCTCTGCACCAAATACAAAAAAACGCCGGCACATGGCCGGCGCAATGAGCTTGCAATCAGTAATCTTATCGCCCTGTGGCTCGCATATTCTGCGGCGTAAACAGCGACGTCGAGGTTAGGCTCGGGTCAACCTGGCCCTTAAATTGACCCGTTGTGCAGTGGCTGGCTTGGATATCAACCATAGCAAAAGCATCATCAATCGAAACGCCTGAGCCCTTGTTTTTGGGTAGGTGGTGATCGGGATGGGCTTGACCGATGATCCACTTCTTCCACAGATTACCTGCGCGGTCATAGATGTTAGTACGCGGAATAGTGAACGTTTGCGCATCCATATAAAAGACCCGCTTGCTCATTGGGTGGTTGGAGTCTACGGGGATCGCCTCGACCACATAGGCCTTGCGCAACTGCCACTCGACCTCTGGGTAACAGCCACCTTTACCGGCAAATGCCACGACTTGGTAGCCATCACTATCGCTGTGAGTCTCGGTATCTAAAGCCATGTCGTTGTGGTTGTAGAACGGCAACAGAACATTTTTGGTGCCTTTATAAACCCACTGCATATCTGATACCCGGCCGTTATAGCCCTCAAAATCCTCAATCATAATGTCGGAGCCGAGGAACGCGTCGGTCACCTGACCGGTGGCCAAGCGGCGCACACGACGCTGGAAGCCGAGATAGAGCCAGGCATTGTCGCGCTTCAGATCATCCGAGTTGCGCTGGATCAGCAGCTGGGTGTTCTTGACATCGTAGGGGTCGAGAACTTGCACGTAAATAGAGCGGTAGAGGTCGGAAGGGTTGGGCTCAATATTGGGCAGCGGATCTTGATTGACGCGGCCTTTATAGTTGAGGAAGTGAAAATTGAACTTGAGGGTGCGCTCGACGTCACCTGAATCCATATTGCGGTACTTCCAGTAGAACGGATAGATTGCCGCGTTATCACCCCAGTTATAACCGTACTTGTAGTTCCAAGCCAGCTTTTCACCAGCGCGCGGGTCATCCATAGACGGCTCTGCTACGAATGGCCGGCCGGCTACCCAGCCATTAATCTCACCCACTTGCTCTCCCAGCGATACTCCGCCGGCGTTGTCGCGGGTCGCCTTGACGTAGTTTGGGTGCAGATCGAACGAGCTGGTCGCCCCCACTTTAATTTGCACGTCTCCGCGCGCGATGGCGGCGACCATCTCAGGATCGATGACATCGGGGAATTGTGCGATATTGTCGGCGTTGAGCGTCATACCCGCCTCTAAGCCGGGGTAACTCGGCACGCTGTCGCGGTACGGATAGAAAGTGTTATCGACCGGATTGGCCGTGGCCGCCAGCGTGGGCAGCAGCGTCGCGGCGATAGCCGCTTTTAACAGTGTCTTGTAGTTCATAGTTCTCTCCTAGATCAGCCGCCTAGCTGCGCGACTGACAATATTTAACGTGGGTGACGGCGTCCCTGCCGTGGTTTTGTTCACTCTTCAAATAGTCCGCGCTGCTTAGAAGCGATAACGGATAGCGATTTGGATTTCGTCCTCTTTCTCTGCCATACCCAGCGGCCCTGAGCGGAAGCGGCCCAGCGGCTCGAAGCCGGTCAGGCCGGCAGAACCTGCTGTCAAACCGTCGGCGCCGTGCTCAGGCAGCCCAGGAATTGAAGTGGTAAACGGACCAAATGGGTTGCACAGTCGGCAGTCGTCAAATTTATGGTCACTACCGCCGGTTTTGTAGTTGGCGGTTAGAACCATCTGCCAGTTATCGCTAATCAACCAATCGACAGAGGGCGAGACAACCGTCGCGCCAGCGCGGAAGTCGTGGGCCATAATAATCTGTGGACTCAAACGGTCATTCATCCACCAGCCTTTGACCAGCAGTGTTGCGATGTAGTTTTTATCCCAATCTGGCATACCCACTTCGCCCAGCGTCGCTTGCGCCACTTCGTGGTCGAGCAGGTGCTGACCAAAAATTTGCCCAGAGATCAGGAATGCCCGGTCTTTGTTAAGCGGACGGATAAAGACATTTTTATCCGCGCCAATGACAAAGCGCACCACATCCGATTCAGAGTAGAGCTCGGGGCGCAGAGTGTTGGCAAACTCTTCGCCTTGGGTGCCGGCCAGTTCTACGCGGAACACGGTATCGATGGCTTGCGAGTAGTAATCGACCGAAGCGCCGAGCAGGTTAACGCGCGGAAACTCGACATCAAAAGCGATCAAATAGTCGTGCGTGGTTGCCTCACCGCCCACGAATGGATTGACGACTTCGACGTTGCCCGCGTGCAGTGATGGCAGTTGCGAGCGATAGGTGAGCGCGTTGACCGACCAGCCAAAGTCTCCCATCACACCTTCAACTTTAAAGCCAAGCTGGGTGTTAGAAAGGCTCCACGACGGCAACTCAACGTTGCGGATACCGATCGTCTGCGGTCCAAAGTTGGTCGCCAGCAAGCCCAGGCTTGGGTCGGCCGGGTCGAACGGGGCAAAGTTAGCGACCGTGCCGCCGTTGTCCCACAAGTTTTTCATGCCGCGGAAGAAACAACCGGCGTCTAGAATCGCATTGGGAGTGCCGCACTGGCCGAGGTTGTTGGGTCGGAATTTATCAAAGTTCCACACCACCTGCATATTAAAGTCATCAAACGGACCGGTCGGACCAAAACGGAAGTCGGTCTTCAGCATCCACATGGGTATGCGGATATCTTCTAGCTCGTCGTAAATATTATTGCGCGAGTAGTCGACCGGATTGATCACATCGAGCACGCGGAACAAATCGGTGCGCCCCCAGATTACCTGCTGCTTGCCGAGACGGAAGTTGATTTCATTGTCACCGTTGCCCAACAGGGTGGCATCGACATAAAGTTCGCGCAGCCAGTCGGCGCGCTCACTGAAAATTTCCGGTGCCGCCAGTTCGTTTTTATCGGCGTCCATATAGTCGTCGATACAACCGCGGCTGTCGGTATCGCAGGGTCGCACAGGCACACCAAAGGCCACCCCGTCGCCGTGATCGCGCAGGTGATCACCGAGCGTCACCATGCCGACATTGGGGTTGTTCGGGTAACTATCGACAAAGGTATTGCCCGCCAGCATTCCGGTCGCGCCAGAGAATGTCCCGGTCGGCGCACCGGTAATTTCCTCAACGCGGGGGCCGAGGATATTGATAACCGCAAAATTGCCGACGCTCAAGCCACCGCTCGGCCCGAGTCCGTTGCCATTCACTGGCACGACGGTGGGCGCATCGATATTCACCAAACCGTACGAGTTTAGAAAGGCCGCGCCGCCGGCATTGTCGCCGTACTCGTCGTCGTTGATATCGTAGACTGCGTCATAGCTGATGCGCATGATGCCGTTGATACTGACGTTGCTGAACGGGCCGACGTCACCGACAAATTTTAACCCCTCCAACTGGAAGCCGCTGCGCGCCTTGGAGATACCGACATCTTTGCGGTGATGGATGACTTCCTCGGCAAATCCGGATCACTCGACGTCCCGACTAAAAGCGGTTTCGACCGCCGTGCCGGTGGCGATACCGACCACCGTCAAGCCGACGGCAAGACGCTTCATAGAGCTTTTTATCTGCATAGTATTGCTCCTACTCTGTTTTGGTTTAATTATTATCTGAAGGGTGCTTGATTCCCCTACCCGCTACCATTAACGGCCTCCAGACTGGGCTTGTGTGCGCTGCTGATGGATAATTCCATCAGCATCGACAGACAACTGGGTGATGAATTTGGGTTTAAAGACCAGCACCCAAGACGGCACCAGCCACAGCGCGGCCAGCCCGTTGAGTACCACCATGACGCTGAGCAGCAGTGCGGCATCGGCTTGGAAGCGCAAATCGGAGAGGAAGATCCACATCACAATTCCCGCGATCAAAGTGATCGCGGTAAAACTTACTGCCAGCCCTGTCGAACGCAGGGCCGCACCGACTGCTGCGGGCAGATCGCCCGAGCGGGCCATCTCTTCGCGAATCCTATCCATCATGTAGATCGAATAATCGATACCAATACCAACCCCAACGGCGATAATTGGTACGGTATTGATGTTGATACCGACTTCGGCAAAACCCATATAGGCGTAGGTGAGTGTGGTGGCAAAAAACATCGCCACAAACATCATCAGACCAGCTTGGAGTGAGCTGTAAAACACCATCACAAAGGCAAATATCAACAAGAACACCAGCGGCAGTACCACTTTATTGGTATCAAAAGCGGCCTCGTTCATCGCAGCGGTTACCCCGATAGTGCCGCCGGCCAGGCGGATCGTCAGACCGTCGACTTTGCTCTGGTTGGCATTGATCCACTGTTTGGCGGTGTGAATCGCTCGACGAATAGTCTCGCCCTGATGGTCTTTGTAATAGAACACCAGGTTGGCGACGCGCTCAGAGGGGTCGACGAACTCTTTCAATGCGCCGGGGATTGGGCTGGAGGCCATATAGGCGAACATCAAGCCGCCAACGTAGAACTCGTCCTTGGGAATCTGCTGCCAGCGCGGGTCATTATTGTGCAGCAGGCGGTTGACCTGTTTGATCAAATCCGGCATGCCCTTGGCGCCACCGACCTCGGGGTCCAGCAGCATATGGCGCTCTAAGTCTTGCAGGGCATAGAGCACCTCGGGGCGCTTAATGCCTCCTTCATCGCGATGTTCTGCGACGATGTAGAGCTCTTCGGAGCCCGGGAAGCTGTCGTTAATGGCTTTTGACGAGATGTTGTAGTCGTGGTCCTGATAGAGAATCGGCGAACCCGGCTCCGACTCGCCAATAGTCACGTGTGAAGCCACATAACCACCGGCCACCGTCAGCGCGGCCGCGACCATTAAAATCCGCACTGGGTTGGCAATGACGATGCCACTGGCATAATTGGCGACATGGCGCAGAGCGTTCTGCTTGAGTTTGGTGTTACTCGGTCTAGGCAAAATTGACAGCAACATCGGCACCGCCAGCAGAACCGTAATGATAATACTCAGCGCCCACAGTGACGCATAGTGCGCCAGCTTGGTATTGAGCGGGATAGAGCCAATGGCGATCAGCAACAGACCCACTGCGTCTGAGACCACGCCGAGCGTTCCCGGGCGGAAAAGATTTTCAAAGGTGCTCCGGGCGGCAAGGTGTGAGTCACCCACCCCTTCGAGCTCGGCATAGTAGCGCTCTACCAGCTGAATGCCATGCGACATCGCCCGCGCCGAGATCAGAAAGGGGATAACCAGCCCGAGTGGATCAAGGTTGTACCCAAACAGTGAGATGATCCCAATGCCCCAGATCGTCGACACCAGCACCCCCGCCAACGGCACTAGGACGCCGTACCATGAGCGGAAGTGGAAAATCAGCAGCGCCACCATGATCAGGGCAGTAAACGCCAAAATCTGAAATATTTGATCTTTGTAGTGGTAGGCCCAACCCACTAGGACCGGCTGACCGGTCGCGTAAATATTGATGCCATCGCGGGCAAAATCTAGCCGTAACTGCTGCAGTTGGGCAAAGGTGCTCTCATAGTCGAGCGCCCCCTCATTGAGTTGCGCCTTTACCAGCGCGGTCTTCATGTCTGGCGATATCAAAGGCCCGTAGACTTGAGGATTAGCCACTACCGCCTTGCTCAGCTCGGCCAGTTCTAGCTCACTCAAAGCCGGATCCTGCGGCTTGAAATAGGGGTCAGAGACTATATTGCCCATTTCCGTTAGCCACACTTTGCGCGTGGTGCGGTGGGTAAAACTCGCCACAAGGTTGTGATTGACCCCCGGCAAGTTATCTACAGCTTGGGTGACCTGGTGGATGAGTTCCAAAGCCTGGTTGCTAAAAATTGTCCCTTCGGCAACCTCAACACCCACCACAATGACGTTGGCGCCGCCAAAGTTATCTTTAATGTCGTTGTGCAACTCAATGTAGGGGTGCTCTTGAGGGAGTAGATCGGCAAAATCCGAATACATCTTTACGCCTGGCAGCTGCGCGGCAAAAAACAGCGTCGCCAGTAAAATCGTCGCCAATACTATTTTTGGCCTTGCGAAAAGCTGCACTTCTAAGCGGTGAAAAAAATGTGAAATCGCTGACATCTAGTTTCTTCCTTTATCCACTTAGAGGTTATCGGGGCGTATCAAACAGGAGCGGTAACAACACTCCCCAACCGCCGGCAATCAATGCTTGGTTATTGTTCAGGGCTATTCCGGTGCGCAAGTAGACGGGAATATCTGGTAACGCGACACGCGACCAACCCTCGTCAAGCCATTCGAGAACAGTGCCCTGGTCGCCGGTCGCGACCAGGCGGTCGCCGACCATGAGGAAGTTATAAATGGGCGATTCGGTTGGAGTTTCTGTTCGAGCCCAACTCGCGCCGCCATCCTCAGAGCGCATGATCACACCCTGCAAGCCACCCACCCAGCCGCTGCCCTCTGCGTCGAAGTAGACCGCTAACGGATAGAGCTCCTCACCGATGGGATCAACCACACGCCAACTGGCACCACTATCATCGGTGATTGCCAACAATCCAAATTCACCGGCGACATAGCCATGCTCGGCTGTCGAGAAGGTCACTGCGGTCAACAGCGCATCTTCTTGCAGCGAACTCTCTCGCCACTCTCCGCCGGAGACGGGCTGATGCAGTAAGGTCGAATAGCTGCCGACCACCCACAACTGATTGTCTTGCGTGCACTCAATGTCTTGGACATCTTCCTCGGTGGGCAACGCCTGTGTCTGCCAACTGTTGCCGCCATCTCGAGTCTGCCAGACTTGCGCTTGATAGGAGAGCGCAACCAACGAGCCATCGCCACAGACTGCGCCAGCGATAAAGTCGGGGTGGACGCCGTCCAGCTCAAGCTGCTGGCGCTGCCACAGCTCACTGTCGACAGCACGGCGCAGCAGCAGACCGTCGTTTCCCAGCAACACCAGGTTATCGGCGACCTGCTCCAACACCATCAACTGGTCAGTGCGTCGTATCGGTTGGTTGAGGCTCTGCTCGACGCCCGATAAATCCAACTTGGCCTCACAAGCACCCAACAGCAGTGCGCCGGCGAGCACTGGCAGTCGCGAAAGATTGCCGAAAACACGCTTGTGAACCGTGTCGCTTACACGTAGACCCACGTCTCCCCTCCCCCCTGTTATCCTTTTTTTATGTCGGTGTGCCACGCGCCCTTAGTAGGCCAGCGGTCACCCGCACCTCGAGCTGACCGGCCTCTTGGAGGGCCGCATCAACGGTTGTGTACTAAGTCCATCCAAAAATCGTGCCAACCCTGCACATCAACGCCCAAAAAATACATAACCCTCTGTTTTTAATGGTTAATTTTCTTTTGGATGGACTACAACTTAAAATTTAGTTAATCGCTGCTGTGGTAATGGTAAAAATTTTTTGATCATTTGATCACTCCGCCGTCGCCGCAGTGCACTCAACCCGCACGATAACCTCTACTTCACGCCGAGACATACACGGTCGACAAGCCGCCATTACCCACGGTAATTTTGCTCATACAGCTGCCGCATAACCTTTGCCGATAAAAACAAAAGCGTATAAGAGTCATATACTTGAATTAGATTATAGGTAGCGACACGAGCGCCTCAGGCGACCTTGTCGGAGCGCGGCGCAAGCGCCCGCC
Source organism: SAR92 clade bacterium (assembly GCA_042091915.1). Taxonomy (GTDB): domain Bacteria; phylum Pseudomonadota; class Gammaproteobacteria; order Pseudomonadales; family Porticoccaceae; genus LSUCC0057. The sequence continues at coordinate 7,780 of JBELGO010000032.1, forward strand.
AACAACACTGCGCGGAGCACTTTGTGATCAACTGATGAACTCTGAGGTCGTATATAAGCAGATTTAACCAAATGATAAAACCCGCACCGGTCAACACCTGAGCAGGCCATCGATATTTCTCAAAAACCTCGCCAGCGACAATATTTATCCAATTAAATCAGCAGTTTAAATATTTTATCTTTTTGTTGGCACGCAGATTGCTTTATCTAAATCAACAGAAGACCGCAATTCTTGATTTAGACACGCTAGGACACGGCTCATGCATCACTTTAACGTTGGCGACAAAAAGAAATATGTGCGCGTGCGCAATATCATTCGCGATCAGTTTGTCGAATTCGATTTTGCTATCGACGACCCGCGGCTGTACGTAGAGCTGGTGTTACCAAAAGCCTCTTTTGCTGAGTTTTGCGCGGCTAACGATGTCCTCGAGATGACCGCAGAACAGTGCCAAATGGTGGCCGACGATGCTGAGAAATGGCGTTATGGAACCGAGACACTAGCGGCTAAGAACCGCGGCAACAACACCCAGAGTGACGACGGCGAGCCACTGCACAAGCGCGATAGCGTGAGATCCATGGCAGAGAAAAAGTAGCTAGCCACCAGTAACTTTAGATAACGCAACCAATCGGAAAAACAGGGGTCGCCCATGACTATTGAGATTAAAACATCCACCATGAAGCCTGTGCGCAATACCTATGCGCACATCGAGCGCCGCTTTGGCGACAAGCCCGCAACGCGCTACCAAGAGGCCACTTACGACGTTCACTCGACGCACAACTTTCATTACAAACCCCTTTGGGATCAAGAGCGTGAACTGAACGATCCCGCTCGAACCGCAATTGTTATGGCGGACTGGTACGACTTAAAGGATCCACGTCAATTTTACTACGGCCCCTACGTTCAAAATCGCGCCAAAATGCAGGAAAACGCCGAGAATAATTTTAACTTTTTTGAAAAGCGAGGCTTGGCAGAAAATCTTGACTCGTCTCTTAAACAAAAAATGATCGAGCTAGTGATACCAATGCGCCATGTAGAGGTTGCAGCCAACCTAAACAATATGTACGGCACAGCACATGGAGTCGGTACAGCTGTGACACAAGCTCTTATTTTTGAAGCCATGGATCGTTTTGGCAATGCGCAGTACTTTTCTAAAATTGGTCTTCTCCTGGACGAAAACACTGGCGAATCGTTGTCACACGCAAAAGAGCATTGGATGAACAACCCGGCCTGGCAAGGTGTGCGCGCCTACTGCGAAAAAACCCTCACTATCAAAGACTGGTTTGAAGCCTTTATCGCGCAAGACATTGTCCTCGACACGCTGACCAACGACATCTACTACCGCCAGTTGGATGAGTGGCTGTCCAATAATGGTGGTCGAGATATTTTGATGCTTACCGAGTTTATGCAAAACCGCGCCAAGGAGTCTCAGCGTTGGTCAGACTCAATACTCAAAACTGTAATTGCAGAAAGCGAGCATAACGCCAACCAAATACGGGCATGGATTAGCACTTGGCGTATACGCGCTCAGGAGGCACTTGAACCTTTAACTTCAGCACTTCTAACAGATAAAGCGATGGCCGAATCCTTTGCCGTACTCGAAAAACGCTTAGCTAAGGTCGGTCTAAACGATTAATTACTGGAGTTTTTCTATGTCACGCGTACAGATAGCTTTTCAAGATAATGACGAATCTCGCTACATCGTTGCGGCAATGGAACAAGATAATCCAAATGCTACTGTTCATTATGAACCTGCCATGATTAGGGTGGAGAACGAGGGGTCACTGGTGATCAATCGAGATAGCGTATCCGAACAAATAGGTATGGATTGGGATGTTCAGTCATTGCATTTAAACCTGATTACTCTTACCGGTCATATCGAAGAAGACGATGACTATTTCAAAATCATGTGGAATAACTAAATCAGCCAAAAGCTAACAAGGAGATAGATGATGTCACCTAAAAAACTCAACCTTAAAGACAAGTACAAATTACTCACCCGCGACCTCGACTGGGAGTTTTCCTACGAGGATCGTAAAGAGGCCTTTCCCTACGAGGAGTTCGAAGGCATAAAAATTACAGACTGGGATAAGTGGGAAGATCCCTTCCGCCTGACAATGGACGCTTACTGGAAATATCAAGCAGAAAAAGAGAAGAAACTCTACGCTATATACGACGCTTTTGCTCAAAATAATGGTCATACAAACGTTACCGATGCTCGCTATGTCAATGCCATTAAACTGTTTTTAACTGGTGTCAGCCCTGGCGAGCACGCTGCGCATCTCGGATTCGCTCACACTGGCCGTCAAATGGGCGGCATCGGCGCACGAGTTGCAGCTCAGATGCAGTCGATCGATGAGTTGCGGCACATCCAAACGCAAATTCATGCCATGAGCCACTACAACAAATTCTTTGATGGCTTTGACGAATTCAACCACATGCATGATCGAGTCTGGTATCTGTCGGTTCCCAAGTCCTTCTTCGAAGATGCTCGCACCGCCGGGCCTTTCGAGTTCATGGTGGCGATTGGTTTCTCGTTCGAGTATGTGCTGACTAACCTGCTGTTTGTACCGTTCATGTCCGGCGCCGCATTCAACGGCGATATGGCAACTGTCACTTTTGGCTTCTCGGCACAGTCAGACGAAGCGCGCCACATGACACTCGGCCTCGAGATCATAAAATTCCTCCTCGAACAGCACGAGGACAACGTGCCGATTGTCCAGAAGTGGCTCGACAAATGGCTGTGGCGCGGTTATCGCTTACTCACCTTAGTCTCCATGATGATGGACTATATGCTGCCACAAAAAGTTATGTCTTGGCAGGAGGCTTGGGAGCTTTACTTTGAAGATGCCGGCGGTGCGCTATTTAAAGATTTAGAGCGGTACGGGATAAAAATGCCCGACTACACCGAAACCATCAAGAAGGAAAAAGAACATCTCAGTCATCAGGCCTGGTGGACTTTTTATCAATACACCCATGCGGCTGCATTCCACACTTGGACGCCAACCTCTGACGAGATGGATTGGCTGAGTGAGAAATATCCCAACACGTTCGACAAATATTATCGTCCGCGCTGGGAGTTGGCCGCAGAAATGGAAGCTAAAGGCGAGCGATTCTACACCACTGGCTTGCCGCAACTCTGCCAGACCTGCCAGATCCCTATGATGTTTACCGAAGCAGATGATCCCAGTCAGGTTACTTATCGAGAGAGCATGTACAACGACGAGCGTTTTCACTTCTGTTCAGATCCTTGCAAGAGCATTTTTGATAACGAACCGGAAAAATATGTTCACGCTTGGCTGCCTGTCCACCAGATCTTGCAAGGAAACTGCGGTGGCGGTGGCCTCGATAAAGTTATTGAGTACTACCATCTCAACGACGGCGTTGCCAATCTAGACTTTGAGGGTTCACCGGACGCAGAGCGTTGGAAGAATTGGAAAGGCGTCGCCTAACAGGAAAGTCAGTAGGGGCGCCCTAGCGGCGCCCCCCACCTAGTGAGTACTTTATTATGACAATAAAAGCACTTCGTGATGATTATCACGGTGATTTCAAAGATTCAGTTGAGAAGTTTGGCGGTGCACAGCTGGTTTATATTGGCTGGGACAAGCACCAAATGTTCTGTTCTTCACGTGCATTTCCCTTGCCGCCAGTTATGACATTTCAAGAAATGCTAGATAACGTTATGCCCGAGGCATTTAGTCAACATCCGGAATTTAACAAGATCAACTGGCAAAAGGCTGAGTGGATTCTCGACAACCAAGCGTTCCAACCAGACCACACCAAAAGCCTTGCTGAACTTGGTATTGGACACAAGTCTTTACTGCGACTGGTCACCCCAGAGTTGACTGGCTACAAAGGCGCGGACATCTAAGGAATCAACATGAGCTACCAAGTCACCATAGAGCCAACTGGCGATATCATTGAAGTAGAGGAGGGTCAAACCATCCTCAATGCGGCACTTCGCCAAGGTGTCTGGCTGCCGTTTGCCTGTGGTCACGGCACCTGCGCCACCTGTAAATGCCAGTTGCTTGAGGGCGATATCGACCAGGGAGAGGCCTCGCCCTTTGCTCTGATGGACATGGAGCGCGATGAGGGAAAAATTTTAGCCTGCTGTGCAACACCGGAGTCGGATCTGGTCATTGAAGCGGACATTGATGTCGACCCCGATTTTGCCGGCTATTTGGTAGAAGATTACCGCGCCACTGTCGCCGCTATCGAAGATCTTTCGCCGACCATCAAGGGGCTGACGTTAACCCTTGACCGGCCGATGACGTTCCAGGCTGGCCAGTACATTAATTTACAACTGCCCGGCATCGATGGCAGCCGCGCATTTTCGATTGCCAACTCACCCCGTTGCGTCGATAAAATTGAGCTGCACATTCGCGAAGTTCCCAACGGGGCGGCAACCGGCTACATACACCATCAGCTTGAGGTCGGTGATTGCCTTGAACTCTCCGGCCCCTACGGCCAGTTTTTTGTGCGCAAATCTGATCTGCAGGATGTACTGTTTATCGCCGGCGGCTCTGGGTTGTCATCGCCTGAGTCAATGATTCTAGATCTGCTTGAGTCGGGTGATCAACGCCATATCACCCTTTTTCAGGGGGCCCGCAACGCTGCCGAGCTCTATCACCGCGAGCGCTTTGAGCAACTCGCCCGGGAGCACACCAATTTCACCTATGTGGCCGCGCTCAACGAGCCCGCAGATGATGACCACTGGCAGGGCTTTACCGGCTTCGTCCACGAAGCGGCGCAACACCATTTTGATGGCAAGTTCGCCGGCCATAAAGCCTATCTGTGCGGTCCGCCACCGATGATCGACGCCGCTATTAATGCGCTGATGCAAGGGCGGCTGTTTGAGAAAGATATCCACATGGAAAAATTCGTCACAGCGGCCGACGGTGCCGATGGCACCCAACGCAGCGCTTTGTTTAAGCGGATCTAGAGGGTCAAATTGAGCGTGCACACCATCACCGTTCGCAATCGCGCCAGCCAGTTTCAGTGCAGTGACCAGCAATCTCTGCTGCACGGCGTGGAGAGTCAGCGCATCAAAGCGGTTCGAGTGGGTTGCCGCGGAGGTGGTTGCGGGGTCTGCAAGATTCGCGTGGTCAGCGGCGAGTTCCGCAGCAAGAAGATGAGCATTAAACATGTTACTGCGCAGCAACAGAGCCAAGGCTATTGCCTGTCCTGTCGTATCTATCCGCTGAGTGACATGACCATTGAGGCGCTCGATGAGAGCGGCCCAGAAATATAACCGAGAGAGGACTACAACAATGAGAAAAGGTGTAATGCGCCCTGGGCATATTCAAATTCGCGTGCTCGATATGGATGAAGCACTCGCCCATTATCGCGATCTATTGGGGCTGATCGAAGTCGATCGCGACGACCAAGGTCGTGTCTATCTGAAAGCGTGGACCGAGGTTGATAAATTTTCAGTCGTGCTGCGTGAAACAGACCACGCCGGCATGGACTTTACCGGCTACAAAGTTCTCGATGAGAGCACCCTGGCTGCTCTCGAGAGCGAACTCAATGCAAAGGGCTTTGCCACCACTGAAATTGCCGCCGGCGAACTGCTCGGCTGCGGCCGTCGGGTTCGCTTTACGGCACCGACAGGCCACACTTTCGAACTGTTTGCCACCAAAGAACAGACTGGCAAGTGGGGGATTAAAGAGCGCAATCCAGAAGCGTGGCCGCGCGGGCTCAAAGGCATGCGCCCCACCCGTTTTGACCACTGCCTGCTGTACGGGGATGACCTCGAGGGCAATTTGACCCTGTTCACAGAGATACTTGGTTTTGACTTGGCAGAACAAGTGTTAGACCCCGAGGGCAACAAGGCGGCACTGTTCCTCACCTGTTCGAGCAAGGCCCACGATGTGGCCTTTATCAAACACGATGAGAAAGACAAATTTCACCACGCCTCTTTCTGGCTCGACACCTGGCAGGATGTCTTGCGCGCCGCCGACCTTATCTCTATGACCGACACCCCTATCGATATCGGCCCAACACGGCACGGGCTCACCCACGGCCAAACGATCTACTTCTTTGACCCGTCGGGAAACCGCACCGAAGTCTTCTGCGGCGGAGACTACCACTACCCCGACCACCCCACGGTGACTTGGGATGCCGAGGTGCTCGGCAAAGCCATTTTTTACCACGATCGCGAATTGAACGAACGGTTCTTAACCGTGCTCACCTAAATGAGCCGATCGCTATCGCCGACCCAGTTATTGCCTGCTGCGTAACTGGGCGGCTTTATTTATCAACACCCATCGATTTAAAGAGTAGAGAATGGAATTCAAACACTTCATCAATGGCGAATTTGTCGCCTCCAGTAACGACGCCACCTTCGAAAATCGCGCACCGGTCGACAACAGCTTGATCGGCATGGTTCACGAGGCCACAGCCGCAGATGTAGACCGGGCGGTGAAAGCCGCCAAAGCGGCGCTCTCTGGCCCGTGGGCAGAGATGACCCAGGCGCAGCGCACGTCCCTGCTCAACAAAGTCGCCGCACGCATCAACGAGCGCTTTGAGGAGTTTCTCGCCGCCGAGTGCCTGGATACTGGCAAGCCCCGCTCTATAGCCGCGCATATTGATATTCCACGCGGTGCGGCCAACTTCACGGCATTTTCTGAAACACTCGCCAACCATCCAACCGAGACCTTTAAACTCGACACCCCCGATGGCGCCGGCGCCGTGAATTACGGCCACCGCACCCCCAAAGGGGTGATTGCTGTCATCAGTCCATGGAATCTGCCACTGCTGCTAATGACCTTTAAAGTCGGCCCTGCACTGGCTTGTGGCAATACTGTAGTGGTCAAACCCTCCGAGGAGACCCCGGCCACGGCTACCCTGCTCGGCGAAGTGATGAACGAGTGCGGCGTACCGGCCGGCGTCTACAATGTGGTGCACGGCTTTGGCCCGGATTCGGCCGGCGAATTCCTCACCAGCCACCCGCTGGTGGATGCCATTACCTTTACCGGCGAGACGCACACCGGTGAAGTTATCATGCGCGCCGCGTCGGTCGGGCTGCGCAACATTTCTATGGAGTGTGGCGGCAAAAACCCGGCTCTGGTATTCGCCGACTGCGATCTCGACAAGGCCATTGAGGGCACTATGCGCTCAGCTTTTGTCAACTGCGGCCAGGTCTGTCTGGGCACCGAGCGGGTTTATGTTGAGCGGCCTATTTACGAGCAATTTGTCGCTCGTCTGAAAGCGGGCGTTGAACAACTCAAACTGGGCCGACCGGAAGATCCACAGGCCAATTTCGGCCCGCTGGTCAGCCTTGAGCACCGCGATAAAGTGCTGTCGTATTACAAACTCGCCGAGCAGGAGGGTGCGACTGTCGTGATCGGTGGCGGCGTGCCCGACATGGGCACCGAGCTCAATAATGGCGCTTGGATTGAGCCGACCATCTGGACCGGTCTCGATGACAATGCCCGCGTCGTCCGCGAAGAAATCTTTGGCCCGTGCTGCCATATCCGGCCCTTCGACAGTGAAGCAGAGGCGATTGCGCTCGCCAATGACACCGACTATGGCTTGTGCGCCGCGGTGTGGACCGACAACAGCGCGCGCGCTATGCGCGTAGCCGAGGCCATGCAAGTTGGCCTGGTGTGGGTGAACAGCTGGTTTTTGCGGGATCTGCGCACCGCTTTTGGCGGCGCCAAGCAATCCGGCATCGGCCGCGAAGGCGGGGTACACGGTTTGGAGTTCTACTCGGAACTGAAAAATATCTGCATAAAACTGTAAGGACATAATGCAAATGCACGAGGCCAAAAACCCTGAGATCGGCGAGACTATCTCGATTAAAGGCATTGCCACCAACTACCACGATCAGGGTCGCGGCGATCCGGTTATGCTGATCCACGGCTCCGGCCCTGGCGTCACGGCCTGGGCCAATTGGCGAACAGTGTTGGCTAGTCTCAGTGAACGGCGGCGAGTGATCGCCCCAGATATGCTCGGCTTCGGCTACACCCAGCGGCCCGCCGACAACGTCTATTCACTGGAGCGCTGGCTCGACCACCTGCTCGGCTTTATCGATGCGCTGGAACTTGAGCGCGTCGATCTGGTTGGCAACAGCTTTGGGGGAGGCCTGGCGCTGGCTTTTGCCATCAAGTACCCACAGCGGGTGCGGCGGCTGGTCTTAATGGGAGCGGCCGGAGTCTCTTTCCCGCTCACCGCAGGGTTGGACCGAGTGTGGGGTTACACCCCCTCGCTGGAGGCGATGCGCGAACTGGTTGACCTGTTTGCCTA
>JBELGO010000033.1:0-15960 GCA_042091915.1 SAR92 clade bacterium
GGATACAGCGTTGAGTTGAGCCACTTTCTGGGCCACTACCACTACTTCCCCAAGGCTATACCGGCCAGCTACCACCGCTTTTGTTTTATTGCTGAAACATTTGAAAAAATTGAAGGCGCGCAAATTGACGCCGATATTGATCAACCTGTTTGGCTCACTTATGAAGAAATTCTCGCTCGGCGCAGCCAGTTGCGCAGCCAACTGGTGCTCGACTGTATAGACGACTATCTCGCTGGCATTCGCCACCCGCTCAGCCAGTTTGATCAGCAAAGTTAGCCTTGCGCTACAGTTGCCCGGCGCTTTCCGGTAAACTGATACGCTTTGATTTTCTGGGAAAATTCCGTGACTGTATCCCCCTCCTCTCCCACATCATCTGGCCGGCGCAAGGTTATTGTCGGCCTCTCCGGTGGAGTTGACTCCTCGGTCTCCGCCTACCTGCTACAACAGCAAGGCTATGAGGTTGAGGGGCTGTTTATGAAAAATTGGGATGAAGATGACGGCAGCGAATACTGTACCGCTATCGCCGATTTGGCCGACGCGCAACAAGTGGCCGATAAGCTCGGCATTGTTCTGCACACCGCTAACTTTGCCGCAGAGTACTGGGACAACGTCTTTGAACACTTCCTGGCCGAATACCGTGCCGGGCGCACGCCCAATCCGGACATCCTCTGCAACCGCGAAATAAAATTTAAAGTCTTTTTAGAATACGCTCAAATTCTCGGTGCTGACTATATTGCCACGGGGCATTATACCCGCCGCGGCAGCGATCCAGACGATGCCAATTCAGGCACTTTACTGCGCGGTCTAGACAGCAACAAAGATCAAAGTTACTTCCTGCACGCGATCACAGGGGCGGCGTTAGGCAAAACACTTTTCCCGGTCGGCGAGCTCGAAAAGCCGCAAGTGCGCGCGATTGCCAGCGAGCAGGGTTTTGTCACCTCAACTAAAAAAGACAGTACCGGCATCTGCTTTATTGGCGAGCGGCGCTTTAAGGATTTTCTTGAGCAGTACCTACCCGCCCAGCCTGGACGCATGGTCACCCCAGACGGCATTGATGTCGGAGAGCACCAAGGGCTAATGTACTACACGCTAGGCCAGCGCCAGGGGCTAGGTATTGGCGGCACTAAAACAGGCAGTGATGAACCGTGGTTTGTCCTCGACAAAGACCTCGACAGCAATTGTCTAATTGTTGGCCAAGGCGGCAATCACCCGCTGCTACTCAGCGATATGCTAGTCGCCGAGCAACTCACTTGGATCAACGGGGAACCTGATCAGCAGCGTTTTCGCTGCACCGCCAAAACTCGCTATCGCCAGGCTGATCAGCCCTGTGAAGTTGTCATAGACAGCCGCCAGCAGCTGACTGTTTTCTTCGATCAGCCCCAGCGCGCGGTTACACCGGGACAATCTGTGGTCTTCTACCGTGGCGAGCAGTGCTTGGGCGGCGCGGTCATTGCCAGTCGGGGCAACCGCTAATGCTCTGGTTGCGAAGTCCAACTCTCGATCAAACTATCGCCCTCTCCGCTCTATTTGAGAGTGCCTGCGGTGTTGTTGAGCTCGCTCACCGCGGCACAACCGACAGCGCCAGGCTCGAATTGCTGATGGCTGCACTTTTGAATACACAGGGCTTAGCGCCCAGCCAGCTCTACCGGCTCAACGATCGACCGCAAGGGCTCCACAATGGAGTCCAGTCGCTGGGTTTGCTGCTCAACAAACAGCGCGGCGAACAGCACTTTGATCAAATTGTACAGACTGCCCTGGGCTCACTTTACCTGGCCAGCAAACTTTACAAAGATAAGCCGATGGCCGCGCGTATTGGTGATGGTTTAGTCAACCTACAGGGCAAAGCAGAACAATTTGGCTTAACTCACAACAATCTGTTTGCGGCTACCGACGAGCTTTACCAGCAGACCCTCAGTGGCTACCGCTACCGCATTCAAATTAAAGGCGATCCCGCTCGATTACAGCAAACTGGTGTCGCCCAGCGGGTGCGCAGCTTGCTGTTTGGCGCTGTTCGCGCCGGGTATTTGTGGCGGCAATGCGGCGGCCATCGCTATCAGTTAATCTTCTACCGAAAGGCGCTGCTCGAACACTGCCGGCGACTGGCCCAGTAAACCTGCGGTTAACAGCGCAGACAGCGACAATCCCTTGCTTTATGATTGCACCCTGCTAGCAACCAATATTTGATCTTTTTTTACACCACCGACTCACAGCTTGGAAAATTAACATGACCACCACTGCTCTACCCCTCTCTAGCCTTACCGCACTGTCGCCCATCGATGGCCGCTACGCCGATAAAACTGCTGACTTGCGCGCAGCCTTTAGCGAGTATGGATTGATCGAAAAACGCGTCACTGTCGAAATCCGCTGGCTGCAGTCACTCGCGGCACACAGTGGTGTTGCCGAAGTGCCAGCGCTGAGCGATGAGGCCAATGCAAAACTGGAGCAGCTTTTGGCTGACTTTGGCACAGCCCAAGCCGAGCGTATTAAAGAGATTGAGCGCACCACCAACCACGATGTAAAAGCAGTCGAGTATTTCATCAAAGAGCAGTTTGCCGGCAACTCAGAACTCGAGGCAGTGAGTGAATTTGTGCACTTCGCCTGCACCTCCGAGGATATCAACAATCTCTCTCACGCGCTGATGCTCCAGCAAGGGCGCGCGCAGATCCACAGCCAGCTGAGCAGTATTTGCGCCGCCATCGCCACACTGGCAAAAGAGTATGCCGACCAGCCCATGCTGGCTCGCACACACGGTCAAACCGCCTCGCCCACCACCGTCGGCAAAGAGTTTGCCAATGTTGCCTACCGTCTGCAGAGACAACTTGAACAGATTGCCAGCGTGCCCCTACTGGGAAAAATTAACGGCGCCGTGGGCAACTACAACGCCCACCTGTCAGCTTACCCAGAGATCAATTGGGCTGCTCATGCGGAGCAATTTATCGGCTCATTGGGGCTCACCTTTAACCCTTACACCACACAGATTGAACCCCACGACTACATTGCTGAACTGTTTGATGCCATCGCCCGCTGCAACACGATTCTGATCGACTTTGCTCGCGATATCTGGGGCTATATCTCATTGGGATACTTCAAGCAGAAAACCATCGTCGGCGAAATTGGCTCCTCGACTATGCCGCACAAAGTTAATCCGATCGACTTTGAAAACGCCGAAGGCAATTTGGGTATCGCCAACGCAGTGCTCGCCCATCTCGCTGCCAAATTGCCAATCTCGCGCTGGCAACGGGATCTGACCGACTCCACCGTACTGCGCAATATGGGCGTCGGTTTTGGTTATGTTGCGATCGCCAGCGCAGCGTTGCAAAAAGGAATTGGTAAGCTCGAACTCAACAGCGAGCGCCTGGCGGCCGACTTGGATAACAGCTGGGAAGTGCTCGCCGAACCGATCCAGACTGTAATGCGTCGCTACGCTATCCCCGAGCCCTACGAAAAACTCAAAGCACTCACCCGCGGCAACGCCATCAGCCGCGAGGTAATTCAAGAATTTGTCGCCACTCTGGATATACCGGTATCGGCAAAAGAGTATCTGCTGCAGCTGACACCAGCGAGTTATATCGGCAACGCGATTCAGCAAGCGCAAGCCTACGACACCACGCCCACACCGTGATTACTTGGCCCTCGCTGCTCGGCGAGCTGAGCGCCGAGGAGTTTCTGAGTGATTATTGGCAACAGCGGCCGCTGCTGATTCGCAACGCGCTACCGATTGCCGACAACCCACCGCTGGAGCCCGACCAGTTGGCGGGCTTGGCGCTGGAAGAGTGGATCGAGTCACGGCTAATCAACTCGAAAAACTGGGAGGTAGAGCACGGGCCGCTTGAACCGGATCGCTTTTCCTCTCTGCCAGAGCGCGACTGGACGCTTCTGGTCCAAGCTGTCGACCTGTGGATCCCAGAAGTAGCCGCTCTGCTCGAGAGTGTCGACTTTTTGCCGCGCTGGCAGATCGACGACATTATGGTCAGCTATGCCGCGCCGGGCGGCAATGTCGGTGCGCATCTAGACAATTACGATGTCTTTTTACTGCAAGGCCTCGGCCGGCGGCAGTGGCAAATTGAAAACAGTCCGCGTCAACACCGCGCCGCCAGCCAGAGCAGCGCTTTGCGCTTAGTCGATGATTTCACTCCAGACAGCGATTGGGTTTTGGAGCCAGGCGATCTGCTCTACCTACCGCCTCAATTTGCTCACCACGGTGTCGCTCTCGACCCGTGCATCACCTACTCAATCGGTTTTAGAGCGCCTTCCAGCGTAGAAATAATCAACGACCTAGCTTTAGAACTACTCGCCGGCGACCGTGAGCCCGATTTTTTGCGCACCCTGGTCAGCCCGACCGAGCCAGAGATAGCCGAGCAGCAAGTCGATGCGATCAGCGATCAGTTAAAACGCCTTTTAGAGGACAAACAGCTTCTCGGTGATTGGTATGCGCGCTATATGAGTCGGCCTAAATATCCAGATCTAGTGGATATGACGGGCGAGCAGCGCCGTGTCGAGTGGCGCGGTGCGCGCTATTGCAATGGCGAACTGGAAGAGTCGATCTAATCGGCACCCGCCGCCGCGGCCTCGCTGCGTCGATAATCGGCCGCACCGTGCAGCCAAGGGCCCTGTTGGCCGATAGTTTGTGTAGCACCCAAGACTCGCGGCGACTGCTCTAAAGTGTGGCCCATGCTGCGCAGCAGCTCTTGCGTATCGACGCCAATGCCCCTCTCCCAAAATACTTTATCCGGCCACCACTGATGGTGAATGCGCGCAGCTGCCGTTGCCTCGGCGATATTCATGCCAAACTCGAGATGATTGAGCAGCGTCTGCAACACCACGGTAATAATAGTACTCCCCCCCGGCGAGCCGGTGGCCATCAGCGGCGCGCCATCTGCATTAAATACTATCGCCGGCGTCATTGAGGAGAGCGGGCGCTTGTGTGGCTCGATCTGATTGGCTTCTTCGCCGAGCAGGCCGAAACCGTTGGCTGCCCCCTTTTTGGCAGAAAAGTCATCCATCTCATTGTTGAGCAAAAAACCTGCTCCCGCCACCGACTTACCGTTGCCGTAGCTAAAGTTCAGCGTATAAGTATTGCTGACCACATTGCCCCATCGATCCCAACTTGAGTAGTGAGTGGTCTCCAAGCTTTCGTTGAGCTCGAGCCCAGGGGCGACCTGCTCTGAATCGGTGGCTTGGTCGAGCTCTATCTGTGCCGCCAACTGTGCGGCATAGCGCTTGTCAGTCAGCCGCAGCACCGGCACAGGGTAGAAATCGGGATCACCCAGATAACGGCTGCGATCCGCATAGGCGCGACGCATCGATTCAATTAGCCGATGCAAGTAGGCTGCACTGTTGTGACCGAGAGAGCGCAAATCCCAGTTCTCTAGAATATTCAGCATCTGTATAAGATGGACACCGCCCGACGAAGGTGGCGGCATGGCGCAAACTGTATTGGCACGGTAGCTGCCACACACCGGCTGGCGCTCTACAACCTTGTAATCGGCTAGATCGCGGTGATCTAGCTGACCGCCGCGGCTGGAAATCGAGGCCACCAACAGATCTGCGGTAGTGCCTTGATAAAAATCCTTGCGGCCCTGCTGGCTAATTCTGGTCAACGTATTAGCCAAATCTGACTGGACTAGCGCCGAGCCTATCGCCGGCGCACTGCCATCGGCGCGGAAAAAATAACCCGCCGTCACTGGATCCGCCAGCAGCCGCTCGGCGCGCGCCTGCAGTGATTCGCTGAGATCGGGCGAGACTGTAATCCCCTCGCTAGCCAATGCGATGGCTGGCGCCAACACTTGCTGGCGAGTGAGCGTGCCGTATTGCTCTAAAGCGTGGAGCAGGCCGGCCACCGTGCCGGGGACAGCAGTGGAATCGATACTGTAGCGGGCACGCTGGTTGTCTACATTGCCCTCGCCATCCAAAAACATATCCGCAGTGGCTGAGCGCGGCGCCATTTCACGGTAGTCAATGGCCACTGTGCGCTGCTGCTCAGCCAAATACACCAACATAAAACCGCCACCGCCCAAATTACCTGCGCGAGGCAGCGTGACTGCCAATGCAAATCCTGTCGCCACCGCAGCGTCGATAGCGTTGCCACCCTGTGCCAATATCGCTGCACCCACTTCACTGGCCACTCGCTCTTGGCTCACCACCATACCGCTGCGCGCCAACACGGGGTGAAATCTCGCTTTAGAATCGACGATCGGCGCAGGCTCAGCACTGACTGACGAAGCCACTAGCAGCCAAGCCGCAACTACTGCAATAATAGGGGTGTTCATAAGCTACTCCAAAGCTATCCACTCAAAAGCGTGGCCGGCATGTAGTATAGGTCAGTCATTAAGCCAGCCCAAGCGAGTCGATCGCTGGCACAGATGCCGCGAGCACTATTCACCATGCACCCACTTAAAACCGTTGTGATCAAACCCTGTAGCTGGAGCGACAGTCGCGAGCCACTTTTAAAGGTGCGCATTGAGGTTTTTGTAAACGAGCAGTCAGTGCCACTGGAACTCGAAGAGGACAGTGATGATACAAGCGCACAACACTGGCTGGCCGAGAGCACTGACGGCCAATGCATAGGTTGCGTACGGTTAGTCTCCACTGCAGAGGGCAGCGGCAAGTTAGGTCGCTTGGCGGTAATCAAAGAGTGGCGTAGCAGAGGGATAGCTCAACAGCTAATGGCAACCACAGAAGATTATGCGCGCAAAAGTGGGCTGGGTAGATTGAGGCTCGACGCCCAACTGCAGGCCCAAGGGTTTTATGAAAAACTTGGTTACTGCGCAGAGGGCGACATCTTCGATGACGCCGGTATCCCTCATCGCATGATGGTTAAAGCGTTGCGGCGTTAAAGGGTTATAGGCTGCTTGGCGACGACAATGCCGTTGTTGTCCGCGTAAACTATATCGCCCGGCTCAACAGTAACGCCGGCAAAATTGATCGACAGGCCAATTTGGCCGACACCCAGTTTTTCGGTGCGCACAGGGTGGCTGCCGATCGCCTGCACACCCAGAGGCAGTGTTGCCAAAACATCGACATCACGCACACAACCGTACATGACCACACCAGCCCAGCCGTTATCGACGGCTGACTGAGCGATCAAATCGCCCAAACAGGCGCGACGCATGCTGCCGCCGGCATCCACGACTAACACGCGCCCCTCTCCTGGTGTCGCCAAAAGTTCTTTTACTTTCGAGTTATCCTCGAAGCACTTAACTGTCTGCACCGCACCAGAAAACTGCTCGACACCGCCGTAGTTAGCAAACATTGGCTCTAAAACCTGAAAGGCGGTGCCGCTCTGCTCAGCGGCATCGCAAAGGTCGGGCGTTGTCCAATTAAAAGCGGTCGACATCTGTGCTCTCCTAGCCGGCCAATTGGGCTTTAAATACTTGGCGGTAGTGGTGCAGCAGAGGCTCGGTGTAGCCACTGGGCTGCTCCAAACCTTTGAAGACTAACTCGCGTGCCGCTTGGAAGGCGATGCTGTCATCAAAATTTGGCGCCATCGGGCGATAGAGAGGGTCTCCGCTGTTTTGTCCGTCGACAATCGCAGCCATGCGCTGCAAAGTTTCATCGACCTGCTCTGCTGAGCAAATGCCGTGATGTAACCAGTTGGCGATGTGTTGGCTGCTAATGCGCAGAGTCGCGCGATCTTCCATGAGACCAACATCGTTGATGTCGGGCACTTTAGAGCAACCGACGCCCTGCTCTACCCAGCGCACCACGTAACCGAGCATACCCTGCGCGTTATTATCCAAATCGCGCTGGATCTCTTCGGCGGTTAACTCGCGATCAAGCAATGGGATATCGAGGATGTCATCGACGCTCGCCATTGTGCGACTGGCCAGCTGCTCTTGCACTGCCGGGACACTGACCTGATGGTAGTGGACAGCGTGCAAAGTGGCTGCAGTTGGGCTGGGAACCCATGCTGTGGTAGCCCCCGCTTGCGGATGACCCACTTTAGCCACCATCATATCGGCCATTTTGTCAGGCATGGGCCACATGCCTTTGCCAATTTGCGCCTTGCCGCGCAAGCCGCATGCGAGGCCGACATCGACATTGCGATCCTCGTAGGCACCAATCCAAACACGCGCCTTCAGATCACCCTTAGGTGCAAACGGACCCGCCAGCATGCTGGTGTGAATTTCGTCGCCAGTGCGATCTAAGAAGCCGGTGTTGATGAATACTACACGCTCCTGGGCAGCGGCAATACACGCCTCAAGATTCACCGAGGTGCGACGCTCTTCATCCATAATGCCCACTTTTATAGTGTTTGCGGCCAGACCTAACAACTCCTCGATAGCGGCAAACAGGGCGTCGGTAAAGGCAACCTCTTCTGGGCCGTGCATTTTCGGCTTAACAATATAGATACTGCCTTCGCGAGAGTTACTCAGCAGGTTGTTGTTATCAATATCAATTTTGCTAATCAAGCTGGTGATGACGCCATCCATAATGCCTTCGGGAATTTCGCTGCCATCGGCTAGCAGTATCGCCGGGTTAGTCATCAGATGCCCCACATTGCGGACAAACAACAGTGATCGACCGGGAATCGTAAGCTCGCCGCCATTGACCGCACTGTAAACACGGTCTGGATTCATTGCTCGGGTGATCGTTTTGCCACCCTTTTGCAGCGTCTCTTCAAGGTCGCCACAAATTAAACCAAACCAGTTGCGGTAGGCCAGCGCCTTGTCTTGTGCATCGACGGCAGCGACGGAGTCCTCACAATCCATAATGGTTGTCAGTGCTGATTCGAGATGAATATCAGCGACACCGGCGCGGTCAGATGCACCGATCTGACTATTAGGATCCACTATAATATCTATCTTTAAGCCATTGTTTTCTAACAATATAGAGCTTGGGCTTTGAGCTTCGCCGCGGAAGCCGAGCAGCTGCTCGGGGCGTGCTAGAGCCACGGCCTGACCCGCCACAACAACCTCGAGTTTACCGTTATTGATGGTGTAGCTCTGTGCATCTGCATGCGAGCCAGCAGCCAGTGGCACCGCTTTGTCCAACAGCTGTCGACCCCAGGCAATCACTTTGGCTCCGCGCACCGGGTTGTAGCTACCGCCCGCTTCTGCACCACCTTCATCACTAATCACGTCGTTGCCATACAGCGCATCGTAGAGACTGCCCCACCGAGCATTGGCCGCGTTGAGAGCAAAGCGGGCATTCATAATTGGCACAACCAACTGCGGGCCTGCCTGCTGAGTGATCTCGCTGTCTACGCGAGTGGGAGAGATTTTAAACGGCGCCGGTGCATCCACCAGATAACCAATCTCTTTGAGGAACGCCTTGTACACAGGGAAATCTGTCTTGCCAGGTGAGGCGCGATGCCATTCGTCGATAGCCGCCTGCAAGCGGTCTCTCTCCGCCAGCAACTGGCGGTTTAACGGGGTAAATTTCTCAACGATAGCGGCGAAACCAGCCCAGAATGTTTGCGGCTCAACGCCGGCCTTGGGGCAGATTTGGCCTTCTACTAACTCGGCAAGTTCCGCGGCGACATTCAAGCCAGCGCGCTCCACGCGTGCAACAGATGCAATACTCATACTCAGTTCCTCAGGGCTGGATGGATTCAACAACATAGCCAAGGCGGCCACACTATGACAACAGTTTACGAATAGATGATGCAAATCCCCAGAGTAGAGAGTTTATCTCTACCATTCACCAGAGTTATCGATTTGTTTGACGGTATAAGTTTATTTTACTACTGGCGCGCGATCAGCGACTATTTCGGTACAGACATCGCGAATTAAACCGCGTATCCATTTGTGCCCAGGGTCGTGCTGCAGAAGTGGGCTCCAAACCATTTTGAGCTCCATATCTGGAATCTCAAACGGTGGCCGCAGCACGCGAATTGAGTGATTGTTTGAAAGCGCTAAATTGAGCGCCGCCATCGACGGAATAGTGACAATCAGGTCTTTGCGCTGAGCGAGAAGTACAGCGGCTTGATAGTGGCGGGTAAAAACCGAAATATTGCGTTTGGCGTCGATAGCTTGCAGCGCTTCATCGACAAAACCCAGCCGCTGCACGTCATCAGGGGTCATACCCACACCGACCCCCATTCCGGTTTTAGAGACCCAGACGTGCCGACTGGCCAGATAACTCTCAAGGCACCAATTTTTCAGGACGGGGTTATCGCTCGCCACCAGACAACAAAATTGGTCTTTCCAAAGCGGCAGTTGATGAAAGGATTGCGGCAGCGCATCAAAGCGGTTGATGATCAGATCCACCTTGCCGCGCTCAACGTCGTGAAAGCTCACATCGCTGGGCGTCATGATATCTAACCGTATACCGGGGCCCGCTTCACGCAACTTTTTCATCAGCGCAGGCATCAGCGATGCCTCGGTGTAATCGCTGGCCATAATTCGGAAAATGCGATCAGAGCGCTTGGCAATAAAGTCGCTTTTCGGAAGGATGGCTTGCTCTGCTGCTGAGAGCGCTGAGCGCACCAAGGGTTGCAGCTCTAACGCGCGCTCGGTGGGCGTCATGCCGTCACTGGTGCGCACCAACAGGGGGTCACCAAACAGGTCGCGCAGGCGGCGCAGCCCATTTGACATGGCTGGCTGACTAATTCCCAATTCCTCAGCCGCACGAGTCACATTGCACTCGCGCAGCAGAACATCTAGGTAGACAAGCAGATTTAAGTCGACACGAGAAATGTTCATAAACTTCCTTAAACCTCACACCGACCACCTTTATTCGACTAAAGAATGGCCGAAATAAAACCTATAAATTAGGTAAATTATGCCTTTTAACGTATTCTCTGTCCACACCTTGGCTTTAATCCATTTTGCTGAGGCGGCTGCTGGTTTTAACAGCCCATTTATCCACCGACAAAAGAGAGATCGACATGTCTAACTTTAATAGTGAAGTCGCAAGACTCGACGCACTGCGCAATGCCAACGGCTCAGCGTGGAACGCCATCAACCCAGAATCAGCCGCGCGTATGCGCCTGCAAAACCGCTTCCAGACTGGTATCGAAATCGCTCGCTACACCGCAGCGATCATGCGTGCCGACATGGCCGACTACGATGCTGACAGCAGCAAATACACCCAGTCTTTGGGTTGCTGGCACGGTTTTATCGGCCAACAAAAAATGATCTCTATCAAGAAGCACTTCAACTCAACTGACAAGCGCTACCTCTACCTGTCAGGCTGGATGATTGCTGCTCTGCGTTCAGAGTTCGGCCCTCTTCCCGATCAATCTATGCACGAAAAGACCAGCGTACCTGCCCTGATCGAAGAGCTCTACACGTTCCTGCGCCAAGCTGACGCCCGCGAACTGGGTGGCCTCTTCCGCGATATCGACGCAGCTCGCGAAGCTGGTGACAGCGCCGCTGAAGCCGCCGCCCAAGCTAAAGTAGACAACTTCCAAACTCACGTTGTGCCAATCATTGCCGATATCGACGCCGGCTTTGGTAACGCGGAAGCCACTTACTTGCTGGCCAAGAAAATGATCGAAGCTGGCGCCTGCGCCATCCAGATCGAGAACCAAGTATCTGATGAGAAGCAATGCGGCCACCAAGACGGCAAGGTCACTGTTCCCCACGAGGACTTCCTCGCTAAAATTCGCGCAGTCCGTTACGCGTTCCTTGAGCTTGGCGTAGACGACGGTGTCATCGTTGCTCGCACAGATTCACTGGGTGCCGGCCTCACTAAGCAGATCGCTTACACCAACCAACCTGGCGATCTGGGCGACCAGTACAACAGCTACCTCGACTGTGAAGAAGTGGCGACAAGCGATCTTCAGAACGGCGATGTTGTTCTAAACCGCGACGGCAAACTGCTGCGTCCCAAGCGCCTGCCCAGCAACCTGTTCCAGTTCCGTCAAGGTACTGGCGAAGACCGCTGCGTGCTTGACTGCATCACCTCGCTGCAAAATGGCGCCGATTTGCTGTGGATCGAGACTGAAAAGCCACACATCGGTCAGATCGCCGGCATGGTTAACCGTATCCGCGAAGCAGTTCCCAACGCCAAGCTGGTTTACAACAACAGCCCATCGTTCAACTGGACTTTGAGCTTCCGCCAGCAAGTATTCGACGCTTGGTCAGAAGCCGGCCAGGATGTCTCTGCGTACGATCGCGCCAGCCTGATGAGCGCCGATTACGACGCCACTGACCTGGCACTGGAAGCGGATAACCGCATCCGTACGTTCCAAGCTGATGCAGCGCGCGAAGCGGGTATCTTCCACCACCTGATCACCCTGCCCACTTACCACACTGCGGCCCTGTCTACTGACAACCTGGCCAAAGAGTACTTCGGCGAAGCAGGCATGCTCGGTTATGTTGCCGGCGTACAGCGCAAAGAGATCCGTCAAGGTATCGCCTGCGTTAAGCACCAAAACATGGCTGGCTCAGATATGGGCGATGACCACAAAGAGTACTTTGCTGGTGAAGCCGCACTGAAAGCCGGTGGTAAAGACAACACCATGAACCAGTTTGCGAACATCTAAAAGTTTGCTATCAGCTGGTCAGAGCCCCACGCGGGGCTCAACTAAAAAAGGGAGCCGCAAGGCTCCCTTTTTTTCACCCGAAACTTTGTCAGTTTGCCAGGTACTCCCGCAAAGATTTCAGTGGCTTCCAACCGAGAGCGCGGGTTTTCGCAGTGACAATTTCTGTCGACTGGCGGTTACCTGGCTTGGCTGGCGTCATTACGATGTTATCTGTCAACATTTTTGCTAACTCTAAGATCGAAAAACTTTCATCGCTGGCAATACCGTGACCGTCACCATGGCCAGAGGCGATTACCAACAAAAGCGCAGAGATAACATCATCAACATGGGTAAAGGTACGCTGTTGCGTTCCTGGCAATGTGACAGTCAAAGATTCGCCGCGCTCGACCATGGCTAAAAATTTAGCGACCACTGTAGCGTAACGACCTGTACCGATCTCTCCAGGTCCATAGACGTTGTAGAAATAAACAATCGCGGAATCTAGCGGGTACCAGTCTGCATACTGTTTGAGTAATTCGACGTTTTTAGCCTTTAACCAGGCATAAGGGGTCTGCGTGACAGTATCGCCACCATCGCCGAAACGGGTACTACTGCCGGAGTAGACCAATTTGGCGCCGCGGTCGGTAGCAAAACGCATAACCGGCATCATCGCACTATTATTCAGACGCCAAACAGTATCGATGTCTTCAAGACTCTGCTCAACACGAGAGTACTCACCTAAATGAACCACTAAATCAACAGGGGCTCTAATAAGCTGGCCAATATTGGCGGCCTCACCCTCGATATACTCTACATTTTTGACATGATTTTTACGGCTGCCGGTGAAGTAGTTATCCAAACAGATGACCGACCACTCTTTACAAAGGGCGCGGCACAGATGAGCGCCGATAAACCCCGCCCCACCAATAACTACTGCTGTTTTCATCAGGCTGCCTTAATTTATACAGCCGGAGATTGTAACGGGTTGCATATTTACTACCAAGCAGCGCTGATAGGTTATCGCCACCCGCTCTGCTCTGGCGTATAATTCTTTTACTATTTAGCCAACAGAGTGATTACCCTTTTGTCAGCAGCCAACTCGATAAACACGCACCCTACTTTCTTTGGCAAGCAGCTTTCCGGGCTGTTCACTATTCCCTCCGGCGTAGTGACTACTATGCCCTCTATTATTCAATACTTTTTCGACAATATCCCTGAAGTTGGGGTAATCACGACTAAAAGTATCGGCCTCAAGCCGCGCTTGGGCAACCGTGAGCCAGTGATAAGCCAGTACGCGCCAGGCTGCTTTGTCAACGCTGTGGGACTGACCAACCCCGGAGCGGAAAAATCATTAGAGTTGCTGGGACAACTCAATATTCCTGATGACAAGTTTCTACTCACCTCTATATTTGGCGGCAGCGTTGAAGAGTTTGTCGAGGTGGCAAAAATTTTGGCCCCCGTCTCTGACGGGCTCGAGCTCAATCTCAGCTGCCCGCACGCTACGGGTTACGGCATGGCGATGGGGCAAGACCCGGAGCTGGTCCGCGAAATCACCGCGGCAGTCAAAGCGGTAGTAGATATTCCGGTGATCCCTAAACTGACCCCGAATACGCCCAATATCGGAGAAATAGCTAAAGCAGCAGCTGCGGGTGGTGCTGACGGGATCTGTGCAATCAATACAGTGGGGCCTGGCTTCACCAGCGCACATGGCGAGCCGGTGTTGAGCAACGGCAGTGGCGGTATGTCCGGCAAAGGTGTGCTGCCCATTGCGCTCAAGTGTGTGCGCGAGATTGCTGCAGCTGTCGATCTGCCTATCATCGGCTGCGGCGGCGCTAGCTCAGCTGCCGACGTGCGCGAATTTGCCTCCGCTGGCGCTGCCGTCGTAGGTGTTGGCTCGAGCTTAGTCGGCTTAACTACCGACGAGATAGAACACTACTTCACCGCTGTTGGCCGCGATCTAATTCTCAATAGCAACAGTGCCGAGAGCCGCATCCGCTACGATATCGACATGCAGTTCCAACCAGTCACGCTGGTCTCCAATCAGCGTGTCTGCGAAGACATTGCTATCCTCACCTTCGACCGGCCTGTCAATGTCCAGGCCGGAGAATTTATTTTCCTCTGGCTCCCCGGGCTGGGAGAGAAACCCTTCTCCGCTCTCGTCGATGACCCATTTACACTGGTGGTGATCAATGTCGGCGAGTTTACCGGCAAGTTGCTCGAACTACCTGTCGGCACCGAAGCTTACGTGCGCGGGCCTCACGGTATTCCCGCCTCGCCCCCAGAGGGCAGCAAAATTATGGCCGTGGCTGGTGGCACCGGTTTGGCTGCGGTTTATCAGTTGGCGCGTGATTTTGGCGATGCTGAACTGTTTATCGGCGCTCGCACCGCAGAGCGTCTCTACTTCTTAGAAGAGAGCAGAAAAATTGCTACGGTACATATAGCCACCGATGATGGCAGTGAAGGTTACCAGGGCTATGTCAGCGAGATGCTGCGCAAGCGTCTTGAGAGCCTGAGTAGCGACGAGTTAAAAGCATTGGTGTTTTATAACTGCGGTCCAGAGCCCATGGTTCACGCTGCTGAAGCGGTGCAGCGACAGTTCTGCGCAGATGAGCAGATCTTTAGCGCGATCGACTACCAGACCAAATGCGGTGTCGGTTTGTGTGGCGCCTGTGCCGCCCCAGATGGTCGTCGCCTGTGTGTCGACGGCCCATTCCTTGAGCGGCGCAAGGCGATATACCCGCCCGCTTAAATTGTTTTAGCAATAAAAAAACCGGCGCTAAAAGCGCCGGTTTTTTTTCGCTCTGAGCTCGACTTAAACGCGCTCAATCACTGTAGTAATACCTTGGCCCAGACCGATACACATCGTCGCAACTCCGACCGTGGCATCTTTCTGTTCAAGCACATTGAGCAGCGTGCCGGTAATGCGAGTCCCCGAACAACCAAACGGATGGCCAAGTGCAATGGCGCCGCCATTCACATTCACTTTCTCTTCCATGTTGTCGAGGAAGTTGAGGTCTTTGAGTACCGGCAAAGCCTGCGCGGCAAACGCTTCGTTGAGCTCAACGTAATCGACATCAGCGGTAGTGAGACCTGCGCGCTTGAGCGCTTTTTGTGTAGAAGGAACCGGGCCGTAACCCATAATAGAGGGATCAACACCCGCTACGCCGAGCGAGCGAATGACTGCACGCGGCTTGAGACCTAGCGCCTGAGCGCGAGCACCGGACATCACCAACATGGCCGAGGCGCCATCACTGATTTGCGAGGCGGTACCTGCAGTGACTGTACCGTTGACGGGATCGAAGACTGGGCGCAGCTGACTTAAGCCTTCTACGGTGGTTTCCGGGCGAATAGTCTCGTCGTGCTCCATCATGAACATGGCGCCATTGGCATCATGTGCTTGCGTGGCAACAATTTCGTTGGCGAAGCGACCAGCGGCAGTCGCCTCGGCAGCCAAACGGTGTGAGCGCGCACCCATGGCATCTTGTGGCTCGCGGGTAAAACCGTGCAAGCGGCCAAGGTACTCTGCCGTCATACCCATCTGCATAGAG
>JBELGO010000034.1:0-15563 GCA_042091915.1 SAR92 clade bacterium
GGTCTATTCTCAGGAGTAACTAGATTGTATTCACAGCGAGGGATTAGAGATGAAGCAGAGCTTAGAACACTACCTCAATCTGCTTAACCGTATCGACGAATCAGCTCGGCAGTTGGGGCTCACCGGCCTCAGTGAGTCCGACCGGGCCGTAGCTGTGATTATCTGGAGCCATCGCGACAGACAAAATAACCATTGTCACATGAGCTTTGACGAGTTCAGTCAGCTCGCTGAACAGCGCGAACTGCACATATCGAGAGCGCAATATTTTAAATCATTAAAGCAGCTAGAAACTCACAATGTTATTCGGCGTGTCAACGGTGAGCGCTCTGCACACTACCGCTTTCTTCTCGAACATGTCGAGTAGCACTCCGACAGTACTACTCGGTCACTGCAGCGCTTAATTCGTTACCCCCCCTCGGCATTGTTTGGTTAGAATAGTTAAAAACCACGGTGCACAAATCAATGTTTAACTTCAAGCTTCCCAAGCGCAGTACGGCTATTGCCGCTGCTTTAATGCTTTTTATCCTGGTCACTTTCGGCTGGTTCAGCCGCGCCGAAAAAAATCCCAACCTGACAGAACAGGTACCCGATTTAGCCGTGGTGACTACGTCTGCTGAGGTAGTTGAGCGTTACTCTCGCAAACGCCGTTATTTGGGGCGTCTTGAAGCCAGCCAAATAAGCGATCTCGGTTTTGAGCTGGGTGGACGGGTGGCTGAACTCTATGTTGAGGAAGGCTCCATTTTAGCTGTCGGAGCCCCAGTGGCACAGTTGGACACCGCTCTTTTAGAGCAACAGCTAGAACGCGCATCAGCAGCGCTCGAAGCCGCGCGAGCAGAGCAGCAGATAGCTTCGCTGACACTGCAGCGAGAGCGCGAAACCTTTGAGCGCCAACTGACCTCTCAGCAAGCCTTAGACCGCGTGCAGGCCACCGCCAACGCCGCGATTGCCAACACCGGCGCCCTCGCCGCACAGCTTGGGTATATTGAAACGCAATTGAATAAAAGCGTGCTGCGCGCACCCTTTACCGGTGCCGTCATTGAACGACACGTGGACACAGGTAGTATTGTTAATCCTGGCAGTAAAGTAGTTACCTTTGTTGCCAGTGGCACTGCTGAAATCAAGGTCGATGTGCCACAGAGTGCTATCGCGGCACTACCGCTCGGAAGCCACCAGCGAGCGATAATTAATGGGCTAGAGTACTCTGCGCGAGTCCACGCCATCGCCCCACAGCGCAACCAGAGCACCCGTGCCGTCACCGTTATTTTGCAACTGGATGAAGCGATCGGCGATCTTCTCCACGGCGCTACAGCAGAATTATCGGTCGAAGAGCAAGTAGCGACAGCTGTGGTAAAACTTCCTCTGCACGCGCTCACCGAGAGTGTTCGCGGAATCTGGGCGGTCTATGTGGCCGCACCGCAAACAGGCAGTTCCGAGCAATCGCTGATTCTCGATCGACGCCAAGTCGAAGTGGTTCACCAGAGCGGCAACGATGTCTATGTGCGCGGCGGCATTACCACTGGCGACCAGGTCGTGGTAGCGGGCTTACAGCGCTTAGTACCGGGTCAGCGCGTCCACCTTGCCAAAGCGGGGGGCACCCATGAGTGAGCCAGCAGAGTCGAACAGCTCTGCTGCGACAACACTGAGTACTCTTTTTTATCGCAACCGCACACTGTTGGTACTGGCTGTAGCCATCATTCTCATTGGTGGCTGGTCCGGTATAAATTCTTTACCGCGGATCGAGGATCCGCGCATTACCAACCGCCTGCTCACCGTGATTACCACCCTACCCGGCGCTTCTGCGGAACGTATAGAGACACTGATTACCGAGCCACTAGAGCGCGGTTTACAAGAAGTCAGCAGTATTAAAAAGCTTGAATCGACATCCAGTTCAGGGACGTCACTTATTAAAGTGGTCCTGCTAGACAGTGTCGGACCTGGCGAAAACCAGCAGATTTTCTCAAAGGTCCGGGACAAGATAAGCCAAGTCGCGACCCAGTTCCCCGCCAACACCTCAGCCCCCTTTGTCGATGATAAACGCGGCACTGTCGCTTTTACTCTGCTTACGGCTATCGCTTGGAGTGGCCCAGGCGAAGCCAACCTGACCATTCTCAACCGCACCGCAGAGGAGCTCGCCAACCGCTTGCGCACCGTTAGCGGTACAGAGCTGGTGCGCATTTACGGTGCACCCGAGGAAGAGATCTCCGTCGAGATAGATGCACAACACAGCAATTCGCTGGGCATCAACTTACAGACTATCGCCGCGAAGCTGCGCGCTGCAGACGTAAAGCGCCCCGCTGGGGTTTTTCGCGGGGAGTCGAGCAACATCAATATTGAGGTATCTGGCCAGCTCGACAGCAGCGAGCGGATTAGCGCTGTACCGCTAATTACCGATAGCAACGATGCCATGGTGCGCTTGGGAGATATCGCAAAAGTGGAACGGCACTGGCGTGAGCCTGCGGCTACCGTGGCCATTGTCGATGGCCAGCAAGTTATCTATGTCGCCGCCAGGATGGGCGCCCAACAACGTATTGACCGCTGGGCTGAAGCTAGCAACGCGATTGTTACTGCGCTTCAACAAGAGATCGGCACCGGGATCACGCTCAACAAAGTATTTGAACAAGAGCGCTATACCACTGGTTTGCTCAACGATCTCACTGCCAATTTAATTGCCGGTGCTGCAGTCGTAGTAGCGGTGGTTTTTATTATGATGGGTTGGCGGCTAGCGCTGATTGTTGGCTCGGTACTGCCGCTAGTTACCTGCGTAGTGCTACTGGTGCTGCAACTCGATGGCAAGGCCATTCATCAGATGTCTATCTTCGGCATGATTATCTCCATCGGCCTGATGATAGATAACGCCATTGTCGTCGCCGATGAGATTATGCAAAGGCGCCGCCGCGGCGTACCTCCCCTGCGAGCGGTGCAGGAGACTGTCAGCCATCTTTTTGTGCCACTGCTCGCTTCCACTGTGACTACCGCATTGGCCTTTGCCCCTATACTACTGCTGCCGGGTAATGCGGGTGACTTTGTCGGCTCAATTGGCAGTACAGTTATTATCGCTATTACCGCTTCATTTTTTGTCGCGATCACTATTATTGCCGCACTGGCAGGCATTTATACCCATCCCGACAGAGCTAACGATCACCGCTGGTGGCACAACGGTATCCACCCAAAACAAATCACCCAGCACTACCGCGCCGCATTGAGCGCTGCGATGCGCAACCCTGGCGCTGCCATAATATTTGCAGTCGGCTGGCCGCTATTGGGGTTTGTTGCCGCCGGCTCACTGGGCAAAGAGTTTTTTCCACCGGTCGACCGCGATATGTTCCAGGTGCAGATCACCCTCCCTGCTGATGCCAATGTGCGCAGTAGCCAGGCCTTAGCCGAGCGCGTCGAACAGAGCGTTCGTCAGTTCGATCAAGTCGAGTCGGTTTGGTGGATGGTTGGCGCAAGCTTTCCCACCGTCTATTACAATCTCGTGATGAACCGCGACGGTGCCGCCAATTACGCAGAGGCGGTAATTAAAACCAGCGACAGCAGCTCGGCTAAAGCGATGATTGAGCCGCTGCAAAACGAACTCAACGAAAGATTCCCAGAGGCGCAAATTGTTATCCGTCAGTTTGGCCAAGGCCCGCCGGTGGTGACCGATATTGAGTATCGTCTCTATGGGCCGAGCATCGATAAACTGCAGAGCCTAGGCGAAGAGCTGCGCTTGGCACTGCAGGCCGATGCCGATGTCGTCGCCACCAATGTCACTATGCCGCGCGGTGAGCCCAAACTGTGGTTTGATGCCGATGAGGATACTGCCCGATTAGTTGGCCTATCTCTGGGGGATATTGCCGACCAACTATCGGCTAATTTGTACGGCAGCAATGGCGGCATGGTGCTCGAGAGCCTCGAGCAACTGCCCATCAGAGTGCGCTATGCCAACGCCACGCGCAGCGACCTGGATGCCATAGCCAGCCAGCAGTTCATTACCCCTAGCGGTGAAAATATTGCCGCCAGCGCGCTGGGCGAATTTGTTCTGCGCCCAGAGCTTGGCGGCATGACCCGTTACAACGCGCAGCGCACCAATCGCGTGCAGGCCTACACGCGCAACGGGGCCCTGCCCATTGATGTCACAAATCGGGTTTTGGAAAATTTAGACGACAGTGGCTTTGTGCTACCCAGTGGTTATCGGCTGGAGCTGGGTGGTGCGCTAGAACAAGACGCCGATACCAGCGGTGACCTGATGATTTACATCCCGCTGCTGCTAACATTAACGCTGGCGACACTGATTTTATTGTTTCGCAATCTGTTCTTAGCTGGCCTGCTCAGCACAGTCGCGTTTTTGTCGGTCGGATTAGGCCTGTTTGCCACATGGACCATGGGCTACCCGATCGGCTTCAATACTTTCTTGGGCATACTCGGCTTGATTGGTTTGGCGTTTAACAACAGCATCGTTGTCCTGGCCAGCATTCGCGCCGATCAGCGCGCACGAGAGGCCGACAATGATGCTTTGGTTGAAGCTACCATGGGTTGCACGCGGCATATACTCTCCACCACGCTGACCACGATCGGGGGCTTTTTACCGCTGCTGATTTTCGTTGAGGGAGATTTCTGGCCGTCTATCTCAATTGTGTTGGTCGGCGGTGTCGGCGGCTCGATGATACTGGCACTGCTGATGGTACCCGCGGTATACAAGTGGCGTTACGGACGCAGCGCCACTTAACTAGCTACAAGGCTTATCGTAAACACGCACGTAGTCGATCAGCATGTGTGCGGGCAAGGTTTCGTCAACTATGTCACCGCCCAAGGTACCGCCAACAGCTAGATTGAGGATCATATAAAAAGGCTTGTCATCAAAAGGCCAGCGGTGTGGTGCCGCGTCGGCGCGGGTCGCCCGCCCATACTCTTTGTCATCGACAAACCAGCGGATTTCGCCCTCGCTCCACTCAATCGCGTAGACGTGCCAGCTGTCGGTAAAGGGCTGCGGGCGGGTGAGTGACTCGCTGTAATGGGTATTGTTGGGCCATTTCTCGCCGAAATGTATTGCGCCCAAAATTTGGCGTTTGCTCTCGCGATTGAAGCCTTTCTGCTCGAGGATATCGATCTCGCCCTCAAGCGGCCAAACCTTTTTTTTGTCCTCTGGAAGCAACCAAAAGGCAGGCCACAAACCTAGATTGGCGGGCAGGCGCATACGCGCCTCGAAGCGGCCGTGAAGCTGGCTAAACTTGCCGGCTGTATTAATTCGCGCAGAAGCTATCTCTTTTTGCGTGGCCTGATAAGCCATCAACTGCAACATACCGCCTTTAACTACCGCAGCTTGAGGGTTGTACACCTGTTGCTCGTTATTACCCCAACCACAGAGGTTTTTATCACAGCCATCACCGGTGACGACATTCCACTGTTCACTATTAAGTGAACTACCGTCAAACTCATCGGCAAAGGTCAGTGCACCACAGCTGGACACTCTCTCACTGGCCACTGCGGGCAGTGAGAGAAGTGATATTGCTGCTGTGAGTAGAAGTGGTCGCATAGTCATTAGCTTTGTTTTACCACCAAGTGATGTAGAGCGCGCAGAGAATTAAAACTACCGCTACGGTGGCTACATTAAAGCTGCGCGAGGTGCTCATATCAATTTCACCCAGCTCTACAGCATGGCCACTGTCAGCCGATTGCGGCTTGTAGTGCGAAATTAACAGCGCCAGACCGGCACACAGCAAGAAGACAATACCGACACGGTCAATAAACGGCAGTGCCGGGAACAACAACTTGCCCGCCAGTGAGAAAACTGCAGAGCCAATAGCGGCAGCCAGTGCCCCATCGGCGCTGGTTTTCTTATAGAAAATGCCCAGCAGGAAGATCACCACAATACCCGGAGTGAAGAAACCGGTGAACTCTTGAATGTACTGGAAAGCCTGGTCAAAGTTGCCCAGCAGCGGTTTGGCAGTAATCAAAGCCAAGCTCATTGCCACAAAAGCGGCTACACGGCCCACTAAAATCGGCTCGCGGCGATTTTCCTTAACCAGTGAGGGGTAGATATCCATAGTAAAAATGGTCGATATCGAGTTAATCATCGAGGCCAGTGAAGAGACAATAGCGGCGATTAAGGCAGCGAACACAATGCCCTTAATACCGTCTGGCAGCAGCGCCATCGCACTGGGGTAGGCTTGGTCGGGTGAGCTGAGCTCGCTGTTGATGACAAACATAGCGATACCCGGCAACACCACGATAACCGGCATTAACAGCTTAAGGAATGCTGCGAAGACAATACCCTTTTGCGCCTCACCGACATCTTTTGCCGCCAGTGCACGCTGAATGATGTATTGGTTGAAACCCCAGTAAGAGAGGTTCATCACCCACATACCACCGACCAGCACCGACAGCCCAGGCAAGCTCATGTAGTGCGGGCTATCTTTAGAGAGAATCATGTCGAACTTCTCTGGGGCGCGCTCACTAATCAGGCGGAAGCCCTCCAGCACACCGGCATTATCAGAGACAATGTTGAGGGTGATATAAACAATCAATAAACCACCCGCCA
Source organism: SAR92 clade bacterium (assembly GCA_042091915.1). Classification (GTDB taxonomy): domain Bacteria; phylum Pseudomonadota; class Gammaproteobacteria; order Pseudomonadales; family Porticoccaceae; genus LSUCC0057. The sequence goes on from JBELGO010000034.1 coordinate 6,521, forward strand.
CCAGTAAGACTACTTGGATGATATCGGTAAAAGCGACCGCCTTGAGCCCACCGTAGAGCGAGTAAGCGACCGCGAATGCCGCCAGCAGTAGCATGCTGTTAACGATATCTAGGCCGGTCATCGTATTCAGCGCCAGTGCGCCCAACCAGAGGATAGCCGTGAGGTTAACAAAGACATAAACACCCAGCCAGAAAGTACCCATGACCATGCGCACACGGTGGTCAAAGCGCTGCTCGAGGAACTGCGGCATAGTATAAATTTTGGCGTGCAAGAACACCGGCAAGAGATATTTACCGACCAGAATCAGCGTGATGGCCGCCATCCACTCGTAAGAGGCAATCGCCAGACCGATCGCGTAACCCGAGCCAGACATACCAATAATTTGCTCAGCACTGATATTGGCAGCAATTAAAGAGGCACCGATCGCCCACCAGGGCAGAGAGTTACCCGCCAAGAAGTAATCGTTGGAGTCTTTTTGGTGGCCGACTTTTTCTCGCGACACCCACTGAGCCAGCCCAAATAGCGCTAGCGCATATATCCCTACGATCCAAAGATCCAGTTCTGACATCATGGCGTGTTACCTCGTTATAGTTGTTGTAATGATTAATCTATTTGGCAGAGCCCTATTTATTGGCAGCTCTGCACAGCAGTCCCTTCAAGTTCAGCAGTGATAGCGACATTGCGCACCAACAGTTGTAACTCACCTGCAGTGCTCAACAGCATAGGCGTATTCACCTTACTTAAGTCGACACCACGTTGGGCAAAACAGTTCAACGGGAGTGCTAAGTCTTGCCAATCTTGGCTCGATTTAAGCTCAGCAGTGATGTTTAGTGCTCCCGAACAGGGATAGCTACAATCCATACGCAACGTCACAGCAGATGTAGGCTCGCGCAGGAGTTGGTAGCTGACCACCAGCGCGGCATTGTCCTCGGCCAACGCGGTTAAATCCATACCTTGGTCTGCTTGCCAGTAGAACTGGCTCTCGCGCTGACCGTTACCCTGCCAGCTGAGTTTGCGGCCATCTTCTTGGACCATAATATCGACGGAGGAGATGGTCAGTTCACCGTACTGAGTAGCCACAACACCGCCGCTGTAGAGTTTGCGCCAGTTGCTGGCATCGCCGACATAAGGGCGCCATGGGGCTTTTGTACCGCGCTGGAAAACCACCACTTCACTGGCTACTGCGGCGACCGAGGGCTCTTCGTTGAGGTTATCTAGCCGGCTGTCGCTGGTCTCGCCCGCGCTTAAACCGTAACCGTAAGGGAATAAAATATCTTCAACCGGCAGGTCGCGATTTTCACTGTTGATGTCGCTGTTAGGCCAATCAAACGAAAGCCGACCGCGGAAGTTATGCTGCACCTGATCTTTGGCATCGCGCAACAACACATCGGCCACGCCCTCGCCCTCTGTACCAGGCAGCCAGGCGGCAACAAAGGCATCAGCGGCATTAATCTCTGCGTTAACCCAAAGCGGGCGGCCGGTTAAGAACACCGCAACCACCGGGATACCTTCCGCTTTAAGTTTGCGCACTGTCTGCAAACTCTGCTTGGCGGCGGCATCAAATTGGAGGTTATCGATATCGCCCTGGCCTTCAGCGTAGGGCTGCTCGCCAAACACGACAATCGCCACATCTGGCTTGTTCTGGTAATCGCCGTTGGCGCTGTAATGAATCGTCCCACCCGCTGCTACCACTTGCTCAGCAAGACCCGCATAAATTGAGGTGCCGCCGGGGAAGTCTGCGTTGCTGTTGCCAGTGCCCTGCCAGCTAATTGTCCAGCCGCCAGAGGCAACACCTATATCGTCGGCCAAACCGGCCACCAGGATGTTTTGCTTGGGCGACAGCGGCACCAAGCCGCGGTTGTTTTTTAACAATACCAGAGACTCGCGCACCGCCTGGCGTGCAATAGCGCGGTGCTCTGCACTGCCGATGATATCGCTGCCGACCAGTGGCGAGCGCTTGGAGGGGGCGACACCCTCGAGCAGACCGAGCTGCTTTTTAATGCGCAAAATACGGTAGACCGCATCATCGATGCGTGACATCGCAATTTCGCCACGCTCAATTTGCGCCAATGTATTGGCCATAAAAGCGCGCCAGTCCTCCGGCACCATAATCATATCAATGCCGGCATTAATGGCTTGCGCACAGTTGTCGTTGGTGCAGCCAGCCACTTGGCCGATACCGTTCCAATCGCTGACGACAAAGCCATCAAACTGCAAACCTTCTTTAAGGATGGTAGTAATCAAGTCGTAACTGCCGTGCAGTTTTTCACCGTTCCAGCTGTTAAATGAAGCCATCACTGTCATTACATCGGCAGCGATCGCTTCGGAATAACCGATACCGTGGTCAAGCAGCAGCTTCTCTAGCGACATGATCGCGTCGCCCTGGTCTATGCCGCGAAAAGTGCCACCATCGCCGATAAAATGTTTAGCGGTCGCTGCGATATTTTCATTTTGCATCGCTTCTACAACACCGCCGGCGTAACGGCCAATAATATCGCTGCGGTCGCTGTAGCTCTCATAGGTGCGCCCCCAGCGGTCATCTTTGGCAATCGCCACGGTGGGAGCAAAAATCCAGTCAATGCCAGTGGCCGCTACTTCACGGGCCGTAGCGCCGGCAATTTTGGCAACCAGTTCGGGGTTGTTAGCGGCGCCCAAACCGATATTGTGCGGAAATATAGTCGCACCAATCACATTGTTGTGGCCATGTACCGCATCGGTACCCCAAATGATGGGGATACCTGCAGAACCTTTAGAGCGATCCACAGAGGCCGCATGGTAGGCATCCGCCAGCGCAACCCAATCACCGACAGTGGCGTGCTTGTTAGCCTGCGGAAAAGAACCACCGCCGTTGAGGATGCTGCCTAAACCAAATTCACGCACCTCTTCTGGGGTAACGTGTTTTATCTCTGCTTGGATCATCTGCGCGACTTTTTGCTCAACGCTCATGTTCTCCATCAGCGTGACGAGCTCTGAGTCGGTCTGCTCGAGTGCACCCACAGTGAACGGGAGCATAAATAGAGGCAAGGCGAGAAAACGTGAGGCGCGCTTAAGCATAGCTAAGAGATTCCTTAACAGAGATTTAGAATTTTGTATAAAAAAGGCACCCACCCGAGGGTGGGTGCCATATTGAAAAGCCAAACCAATGGCTAACCAAACAGGTGGTTAGCCAAATCGTTTAGAAGCTGGTGCGCAGACCTAACTTGTAAACTGGGCCGTGGTCTTGTGCCAAGAACAACATCTCGGGGTGACGCACGTAGAGGCGAGTCTCTTCATCCAGAATATTCATCGCATCGAAGAACACAGTAGTGTTCTCGCTGTAACGGAACTGGTAAGAGAAATCGACTTGGTTGCGCTCTTCAACAAACACCGGCTGGTCGTAGTCGGCAAAGCCAGCTGCCGTCTTGGCGCGGTGGTTAAGCGCTAAACGCAAGGTGTGGGTATCATCTTCATAGAACACCGAGGCGTTACCCGAATCACCCAGACCGGGCAGTATGAACTGTCGGCCGACGTCGGCAGTGTCGGGCTCAACATTGCCACCGCTCACCAACGTATAATTGAAGGTGAAACCGTAAGGAGTACCTTGGAAGAGGTGCTGCCAGGCGAATTCCCAACCAGTGACACGGCCTTTTTCCATGTTGTAAGGCTGGGTGATATCAAACAACGCTGCAGGATCAGTTGACTGACCTAGCAATGGATCTTGACACAAATAATAGGGGTTGCCTGAATTACCATCAGGAAGAGTGTTGGTGGCACAAGTTGAAACTGCAGCACCATTGAGTGTCTCAAAGGTTAATGAATTATCAAACCCATTAGCTAACATCATCGCGGCAGCCGTTACATAATGCTGATCAATCGGCCAACCGCCTCCGCGCTGCCCCCAAATAAAGCCTTGTAGAACCGCAAAATCAGGATTCCCTAGAGTATCCCATGGTCGGTCGGCAGCAACCCATGCATCAACAATTTCTTGAGCTGCTTGGCCGATCTCGCCAGCATAGGGATCAGTTAGACCATTAAAGGGTTGATCACGAGTGGTTTGTGAACCGATAAAGTCTTTAATCTCCTTTCGGAAGTAGTTCACAGCAAAATAAGAACCCTCATCGTAGTAGTTCTCATAGCTAATATCGAAATTGGTCGACATCAACGGATTGAGATCTGGGTTACCACCCGATGCAGTCAAATTGAAAAAGTCTTGTGAGCCAATAGCAAGTTGAGACTCCAAGTCGCCTAAATTTGGACGCGCCATAGTCTTACCCCAGGACATGCGAACCACTTGATTATCGTCCAAACCCAATGACATATTGATGGCTGGCAACACCGTACTGTGACTTCCGTAGCGTGAACCATCGGTGGCATCACCGCGGACGCCAAATAGGCCATTGATACCCCAACCGATTTGATTCACTAACGGGTAAAGGCTTGTAGATGTGGTATCCACACCCTCGTAGCGCAGACCAGCTACGATGTTTAGAGGCATATTACCAAGGTCGGTAGACATCTGAATCTGAATGAACGCTGAATCGAGCTCTTCACGAACTCGTTCGAAAGAATCAATCTCTCCTGGTGTACAGCAGACCGCTCCATCGGCACTATCGACTAGACCCGAACTCAACGCACCAAAAGCAGCATATGCAGAAGCTGCATCAACCTCAAAGTAGTAGTTAGTACCTGGCGTAAAACTGAAAGAATCCATGAAGTCACCATCAAGCAAGGTGCGCTGAAACATTGCATCATCAAATGCGTCTGCACCATAGCGATCACCTGGTGCGAATGCACCCTGACGCTTGATACGACTAAATTGATTATCGGAGGTAGAGAGGCCAGCATTAACTGCTTTAACAAAACCGTTATTTGGGTTGGTCCAGTTCACTTTTAATTGATACTGCTCTATCTCATTAACCTGGGTTTCATCGTTCATCACCAAGTTAGTGATTTGCATATCAGATGCTGAAAAATCACGATCAAAGGCAAAAGTGTGGATACCGTTGGCACCACCATTAGTGTGAGTGACCGTATCTGTTGGTGAACTTATGCCCATCTCGTTGTCAAAAATGTTGCCAGCAAGCTTAGCTGTTGAATTGTGCGCATCAAATTCAATTTGCCAGCTATCTGAAACATCCCATACTAAATTGAGACCGTAAGAGTTGTTGCTACTTTTAGAGTCACCCCAAGTAACGGTGTGATCATAACCACGATCACCAACAACTACGTCTGTATAAACGCCATTAGCGTTAATCGTCGCTTGTTCTGTAGTCCATCCTCCTAGCCAAGGACCAAACATGGTTCCCTCAGATTCGAACTCAACCCCAGAGTAGGTGTAGTCTACTGTTGCGGTTATGTTATCTGTCACCATAAGCTGGAAGGTAGTTTGGACATTAGTGCGAGTACGGTCGTTATCTTTGATCAGGTAAGCCGTTGGTTCTTGGTAAAAGGTAACACCGTCATCGCGGAGATTGTTGTTGGTAAAACCCTCTGTTGAAGTAATGCGGTTGCCGTCATGGGCAAAATCACCTGCAGGGATAATCCAGTTGCTTTCGCGTGTACCGGTCTCCCGATTAGTACGCTCTTGATACGCTGCGGAAACTGAAAAACCCCAGTGATCTTGGTTGGTTGCAAACAGCAGAGAAGTCTCGATAGGCATTCCACCCTCTTCGCTGGTGGTATCTTCCACGCCGGCAATACTGAATGAAGTCAGTGTACCGTCTACATTGAGGGGCTTGGTGGTCACCATATTGACGGTTGAGCCGATACCGCCTGATGGAAGCATAACATTGCTACTTTTGAATACCTCGACAGCAGCAACGCCAGGCGAGGCGATATCGCCAAAGTTAAACGAGCGGCCACCGCCATACTGGCCCGGATTGGTCGGCATTTGTCGGCCGTTGAGAGTAACCAGGTTGAATTCTGGGCCAAAACCGCGCACGGCAATAGTCTGCCCCTCTACGTTGCTGCGGTCGATAGCGATACCGGGGACACGCGCGAGTGATTCTGCCAAGTTGCCGTCGGGGAACTTGCCAAAATCTTCAGCAGAGATCGCCTCCATGACACCAACATTGTTGCGCTTAATCTCGATGGCATCGAGCAAGCTCTTTTTAATGCCTAAAACTACGACTTCTGAAATTTCTTCTTCTACGCCCGGCTCTGCTGAGAGCGCGACTGACGAAACCAGCGCTGCGGTAATAGCTAGCGCGAGTTGCTTCTTCTTAATAAAAGTAGTTGGTTGCACGTTGTATCCCCTATCTGTATTTGACGGTATCGCTAGCCGGCTTGGTGGCTGCGAAACTCATTAGGAATAAACAGGCCGAGCCTGTCTAAATTTCCGAAGTTGATAGTTTCAGAGCTTGCAGGCCAGCAACAGTGCAATCAGACGAAGTGGTTTTACTGTGCGTTAAAACGGTCTAAACAGGGTAAATAGCACGGAATTAAAGCTGCAATGGTAACAATGCATCGCGATAATTGCGGCTTACCTTGAGCTCGGCCCCACTATCTAGCCGTAGTTGCCGCTCGCCTTTGGGCAGCACAGAGATAGTAGTTACCTTGGCCAAGTTGACCAAGGTAGAGCGGTGCACACGCACAATGGAGCTGCCGGTGAGTTTTTCTTCCAGATCTTTTAGCGTGCTGCGCATGACGTGGGTTTTGCCCTCGCTGTGTACGCACATGTAGTCACCGGCGGCATCGACCCAATCGATCTTCTCAAAAGGCAGTAACGTCACAGCCCCACTGTCGCTGATAGAGAGTTTGCCATCTACTAACGAAGGCACTTGTGCCGTCGGCTCCCCCTGCATTTTTTGCATAGCCTCTAGCAACAGCTGTTTGCGTCCGCCCTCTTGAGTAAATTTGCGCGAGCGTGCGCGCTCTAAGCTCTGTGCTACGCGGGTTGGGTCTAGCGGTTTTAAAAGGTAATCAACCGCATGCAGATCAAATGCCGCCACCGCGTACTGATCAAATGCGGTAGCAAAAACAACCAGCGGCATATTGTCGGCCTGCAAGCTTTTCACTAAGTCGAAACCGCTGCCTCCGGGCATTTCTATGTCTAAAAAAACCACATCCGGCTGGTGTAAATCAATTAATTGGCGCGCTTCGCGGATATTGGCGGCTTGGCCAAGCACAGTCACCGCCGGTTGTTGCTGCAACAGTGTACACATTAAATCGCGCGCCAATGGCTCGTCATCAACTACTACTGCGGTTAAGTCTTTATTAGGCTGCATCGGCTTCACCTTCACGAGGGATACGCAATTCTACCTGATAACCGCCAAAGGATGATTTGGCGTGGGCAATTGAGAAATTATCACCGTAAAGTGCGGCGAGCCGATCGCGAATATTGCGCAAACCGACCCCGGTACCACTGGTGGGCTCTTCGCCTTTATCGACGTCAGCTGAGCGCCCCTTTTCGGTGCCAGAATCTGCCACCACGAGTACCACCCATCGCCCCTCTTGGCGAGCTTGGATAAGAATGTCTCCTCCTCGCTCAGAAGTGGCAACCGCGAACTTAATCGCATTTTCAACTAAAGGCTGCAGCAGCAGGCTGGGAATTAAAAATTCTGTGAGACTTTCATCCAGGTCAATACAGACAGTAAGCCTCTCTGCAAAACGAACCTTTTCAATCTCTAAATAGAGCCTCAGCATATCTATTTCGTTATTTAATGGCACTTGCTGGGCGAGATCGTTTTCCAGTGTGTAACGCAAAAACCGGCTCAAATGCAGCACCATGTCACTGGCTTCGTAGGCGCGCTGCGCGGCTATCAGCGAGTTAACTGCGTTGAGCGTGTTGAACAAAAAGTGCGGATTGATTTGGTAGCGAAGCATTTTCAACTGCGCCTGACGGGTTTGCGACTCTGCTTGCACTAAAGCCAGAGCGCTTTCGCGCTGCTCTGCCTCTGCAGCCACTAACAGCTGGTGCTCCTCTTCGAAAAGTTGATAAAACTTAACCCCGTAATAGAGCGCGGTCCATGAAAAGAAAATAAAAATCGAAGGAAAATACCAACCGCCGAAATCCGCCCACAAACCGGTTTCGTCGGTCAGCAGCAAAAACAGCATTAGCCGCAGAGCAGCCCACAGCATCGACAACAGCAGTACCACTACCGCGGTGAGCACTAGCCGCAGAGCTAACTTCGTTGGCCAAATGGCTCTGAATATCCCCCGCAGCGGCCAGCAGACCAACATACCCAAGAAAGACTGCAAGATATTGTGTGCGACATACTCGGCCTCTGGCTGGTTGTACCAGAGGTTTAGGCTGACAAAACTGACCACCGCAAAAGCCAACCAACCGACACAGTTAAAAATCCAAAAAAACAGCGTGCTGTTACGCTGCATAACACTGGCGAAGGAACGGTTGGACTTAAGGGCACTGGGAGCTGGTTGGCTATTCTCGTCGTTACTCATCACGGCTCTAATTAGCGGTTTGATTGATTGGATCAATCCTAGTGGATTTAGCCGTGAAGGTATACGGGGAGTTTTTAAACCTGACAAACGGGCAAGTCTTTTTTTGGCAGGTCGCAAGCTGATCCCAACTAATCGTGAGACTGCGCAGCAGTGCTAAACCAGACGGACCTACTGCTAGCGGCGGCTGCCGTTAACCCCTCGGCTCTAAACTAGCGCTCGCTCGGGAGGATTGACTGCTACCGGCGCCTGCGCCGTTAGCCCGGCCTGCGGCCGCTTCGGTCCAACTGTTGGCGCAGTTGTCGAACCTGAGGAGGTTCTCACCTCCCTTGTGCAGCCATAAAAAAACCCCGCATAGCGGGGTTTTTAATATGGCGCACTCGGCATGAAGCAATATCGAATATCGCGAGCGGCTGGGTTGGTACGCTATCTCGCAGATCGCGGGGAGCAGAGAATCCTAACGTCGCCTGCCGTTAACCCTCGGCTCTAAACTAGCGCTCGCTGGTGCGCTCTCTCGCAGATCCCCGGGAGGATTGACTGCTACCGGCGCCTGCGCCGTTAGCCCGGCCTGAGGCCGCTTCGGTCCAACTGCTGGCGCAGTTGTCGAACCTGGGGAGGTTCTCACCTCCCTTGTGCAGCCATAAAAAAACCCCGCATAGCGGGGTTT
>JBELGO010000035.1:0-2216 GCA_042091915.1 SAR92 clade bacterium
GTAGTCACCCAACTCCAGGTAGCTGACTAACTCGGCAAAGACTTCGGCGTGGCGGTTAGATTCTTGACGAATATCGTGGCGCACCAGGTGCAGGCCAAAACAGCGCACGCGGCGCAATACGTCTAGCAGCTCTGAGTTGGCGATTAACTCCATGCCAGAGTCGGTGAGCGATTGGTAGCAAAGTGTCAGCGGCTCAAGTAATTGCTGCTCACTCTCAATAGTGTCGACCGATAACGGTTTTTCGCCGTCGAGCAGCCGGTTAATGTTGTCGCGGCTATTGCGCAGCTTTTGACGCAAAGGGCGCAGCAACTCGCGGTACGGCTCGTGGCTGGGGCCCACTTGGGCGCGCAGTGTGGCATTACAGCTAGACATGGAGAGCTCTTCTATCAACCTTTGCACATCGCTGATGTAGAGATCCAAAGCTTTCCAGCGGCTTAACAGCAATACCTCGCGGGTAACTGTGGCTGTGACATTGGGGTTGCCGTCGCGATCGCCACCCATCCATGAGGCAAATTTGATCGGCGCTGCATCGAGCGGCAGTTGCGCACCAGTCACATTACAAAATGCATCGTCTAAGCGGCGCATATAGTCGGGTAGCGCCTTCCAAAGGGATTTTTCAACGACAGCAAAACCCCACTTGGCCTCGTCGATAGGCGTGGGTCGCTCGACACGAAAGTCGTAGGTAAACCACATTTGTGTGATTAGCTCACGCAGGCGCTGGCTGGTTTTTTGCTGCTCTCTCGCCGTAGTGCCAGTCAGCTCTAATTGAGCTAGACATGCATCTATTTCGGTGTACTTGTCTATCAACGAGCGGCGGGTAATTTCAGTGGGGTGAGCAGTGAGTACCAGTTCGATATTAAGGTCGCGAGTCACCTCAAACAGCTGCTGCCGTGTAGCACCGCGCTCACTGAGCTGAGCATAGGCGGTGTTGAGGGTTTCAGTCGCGGAGAATAACTCATCGGTCTCACGCGCGATCGTGTAGTGCTGATCCGCTAAATTGGCCAAGTTGAGAAACTGACTAAAAGCGCGGGCAACCGGCACCAGCTGGTCTCGACTAAGGTTGCAGAGTAGTTCGGTCAGCTCTTGGCGGTCTTCTATATCGCCAGAGCGCGCCGACTTCGAGAGCAGCCGTATCTGCTCAATTTTGTCGAGAAACTCAACGCCTTCCGCCTCGCTAATGATTTCACCTAGCATCCGCCCCATGGCGCTGACATTGCCGCGCAGCGTGTCGTACTGATCACTACTCATAAGTAACTTTCCTACATCAATAAACCTAATTTTTCACCATTATGGCCTATAAAAGCCCGCTATATGTAATTTTATTACAACAGAGCCAGTAAAAAAACAATTCATCCTGATCTTGCGCGACCACAGTTTAGCCCAGAGCCCAACGGGGTTAACTGCCGAGCAATAGTGTTGTTTGTTGTTGCCGGCGACGCCAACCGCTATGCTGCAAGCCAACTGCGGAGAGAATCTATGGCCTTAACTACATCCCAATACGCCCTCATCAAAAGTTTTACTTTGGGGACTCTCGCCTTGATGTTGATTACTGGCTGTACCACTGTTGCGCCCGGTATCAGCGCAGTCTCACCGTTCGACAGTGACCGCTATCTGGGCAAATGGTATGAGATTGCTCGTCTCGATCACTCGTTCGAGCGCGGCTTAACGGCGGTTACTGCAGAGTATTCTCGACGCGAAGATGGCGGCATACGGGTGATTAATAGCGGCGTAGATGAACAGGGAGAACTCAGTGAAGCAGAGGGGCGCGCCTATTTTGTCGGTGAGCAAAACATTGGCCACTTAAAAGTCTCTTTTTTTGGCCCCTTTTACGGTTCCTACGTGGTCTTTGAATTAGACGAAGAGTACCAATATGCCTTCGTTACCAGTTACAACCGCGACTACCTGTGGCTATTGGCGCGGACCCCGACCGTCAGCCCACAACTTATTAAACACTTCATTCAGCGCGCGTCACAGCTCGGTTTTGCCACTCGGGAGCTGATATTGGTTGAACAACCCGACACAGTACAGCCGGCCGATTAGCCTACAACTCGATTGCGCCAGATAAATAATACCAGCAGTACCCCACCCACCACGGGGAGCGTGACCTGATTGAGCACCTCCCAGCTAGTCATTGCCAATAAATAGCCTGCACTCAGGCTGGCCAAAGCGACCGTAGTGAAGACTAAAAAGTCGTTGGCAGCTTGCACTTTGGCCCG
>JBELGO010000035.1:2316-8890 GCA_042091915.1 SAR92 clade bacterium
CAATGCTTGCGGTACGCGCAATTGGACGATAATCGGCAAGGCCAGCAGGGCCAATAGACTCAGACCAAAGAAACTGCCGGCATACTGCGCGCTAACCACTGCACCTTGGCTATAGATCACCACCTGCGGGCCGATGACCGCAGCGGCTAGGCCACCTAACAACACTCTGGAGATAGCCCGCGGCTGGTGGCCTTGCTCGGCCAAATCGGCCGCGGCAAAACGGAAATTTTGCGCACAAGCGGTATACAAACCGGCAAACGCTGTTGCGATGGCAAAAAACCAAAATTGCTGCGTTATGATAGAAAATGCCGCCAGCAATCCGGCCAAAGCACAGACTACAGCCCCAACCAGATAAGTAGCGCGCCGGCCGGTGCGCGCTAAAAGCCATGCCACCGGCAACATAGCCACGGCTACACCGACGTTGTAGCTGGTCACTGGCAGTGTCGCCAAAGCAGGATCTTTAGCTAACTGCAAACCGACCAGACCGGCCAGTGAAATGATTATAGGGCCAGTCGCTCCGGCCAAGGCCTGCATAGCAACCAGCAGGTTAATATTGCGTTGCGCGCTCACAGTGGTTCTCCATTTAACTTGTAGGGCACACAATCCGCCTGTGAGCACCAATCTGCGCTATCATCGCACACTCAAGGAATTAACGCGTTAGAGTCTGTTTATGGCAATCCACTGGTACCCCGGCCACATGTTCAAGGCCAGCAAAGAGATGAACGAGCTGCTGCCGCTCATTAACGTGGTGGTCGAGGTGATTGATGCGCGCCTGCCCTACAGCAGCTCTAATCCGATGATCGCTCAGTTGGCCGCCGATAAACCCAATATCAAAATATTGACCAAAGCCGATCTTGCCGACCCTGCCACGACCGAGCTTTGGCAGCGCTGGTTTGAGCAAGAGCGCGGCGCCATGACTATGGCTCTTAATTTAAAAACCGAAGAGCCGGGCGCGGCACTCATAGACCTTATCAATACACTCTACCCTCAGCGCGAGGGGCGCAATACTCTGGTATTGGTCAGCGGTATTCCCAATGTTGGAAAATCGACGCTGATCAACTCGTTGGCCGGCCGCCAGGTGGCTAAAACCGGCAATGAACCCGCGGTCACCAAGGGACAGCAACGCATCAATCTGCGCAACGGTATCATGCTGCTAGATACACCCGGTATTTTGTGGCCAAAGATTGACCACCCCGATTGGAGCTACCGTTTAGCCAGTAGTGGTGCGATAAAAGATACCGCCATGAGCTATGACGATGTTGCTTTCTTCGCCGCCGAGTACCTACTCGAGTGCTATCCCGAGCAGTTGCGCCAGCGTTTTGAACTAGAGAACTTACCGCCAACTGCCATCGAGTTATTGGAGACCATAGGTGCTCAGCGCGGCTGCCTGCGCGCCGGTGGGCGCGTCGACTTAGAGCGAGTCTCGGCCATTTTTATCAACGAATTGCGCGCCGGCCAAATTGGCCAAATTAGTTTTGAGACACCCCAGATGGTTGCCGCCGATTTGGTCGATGTCGAGCGATTCAAAGAAGAGAAACTGGCCAAAGAGAAAGAGCGCGAAGAGCGCAAAGCAGAAAAACGCCGCCGCACTCGCGCCAACCGCCGCTAATCTATACGACCACCCCAGCCGCATAGCCTGACGACCACGCCCACTGGAAGTTGTAGCCCCCCAAATGGCCGGTCACATCCACCACTTCGCCTATAAAATAGAGCCCGCGGTGCTGTTTACTCTCCATCGTTTTAGAGGAGAGCTGATCGGTATCAACACCGCACAGAGTCACCTCCGCGGTGCGGTAGCCCTCGGTACCGGCGGGCTTAATCTGCCAGCCATATAACTGCTCACCTAACTGGCGCAGCGTGTCGCTGGCCAGCTCACCTATTGGCCGCTGTGCCAGCTCAGGCCATAGCTGCTGCTCTAGCGACGCCGCGAGCGATTTGGTCAACAATGGCGCCAATAGGGTTCGCAACAGACTTTTTGGCTGCTGCTGCTTCTGCTCGAGCAGCCAGTCGGCCACATGGTGCTCTGGCAACAGATTAATTGTGATCGTCTCGCCAGCTTGCCAGTAGTTAGAAATTTGCAGTGCCGCTGGGCCGCTGAGACCGCGGTGAGTAAACAGTAAGTTGTCGTGCCAACTGGCTCCGGGCACGCTCATCACCACCGAGATAGCCGTGCCGCTGTTATCGATACAGAGCTGTTTGAGGGCGTCGCTAAAAGTGAATGGCACCAAACCGGCCCGGCGCGGCAGCAAGCTCAACCCGAACTGCTCGGCTAGCTGGTAGCCAAAACCAGAGCCACCCAGGGTGGGAATTGAGAGCCCACCGGTGGCAACTACCAGTGACTCACCCTGATGGCTGACACCATTGATGGACAGACTGTAACCCGCGTTAGTGGCCGCTACATTGTCCACAGTGCAGCTGCTGCGCACCCGTGCGCCGGCCAGCTCACACTCCTCCAGCAACATCGCTAAAATTTGCTTGGCCGACTCGTCGCAAAATAACTCACCGTTATTGCGCTCGTGGTAGCTGATAGCATGGCGACTCACCAGTTCGATAAAATCCCACTGCGTGTAGCGTTTGAGTGCTGATTTAACAAAGTGAGGATTGCTGCAAAGAAAGTTTTCTGGGGTGATATCTAGGTTGGTAAAGTTACAGCGGCCGCCGCCCGACATCAGAATTTTTTTACCTACTTTGTTGGCCGAGTCAACCACCAACACTGAGCGCCCCCGCTGTGCTGCAGTCATAGCGCAGAACAGCCCCGAGGCGCCGGCACCGATAATAATCACATCAAAGCGATTAATCGCAGCCATCTATCCGTTCTCACTGCCGCTGTGCAGAGTGCGCTGTAACAGGGCAGCGACTTGCTCGCGGCCAAGCTGCTCAAGCCGTGCAATATTGTTGTTGGGGATAGCATCGGGGTCTGGGTGGCTGGCGACGGCTGCCTCTACCATCTCCTCGCGCAATAGATGCAACATTGGGTGTGGGGAACGGTTGGTAAAGTGGCTGACAGCCATTTCTGGCTCACCATCAAATAAATAATCGGGATGAAAGGTGGCCAGCTGTAAAGTGCCGAGCAAACCCACCTGCTCGATCAACTGGTTGGCTAGATCGACAAAATCTAGGTAATCCTCGAACGACTCTAAACCCGTGGGTACCACCAGCAGCGTCGTCGCTATTTCACTCTCATCACTCTGCTGCAGGCGGTCTAACTCGGCTAAGAAGCTACGGGCCAATGAGTCGTAATCAGAGCCATCAACGACCTCAACGCACAATGTCTCGCTGGTGATTACCGGTCTGGCAAACGGACAGAGGTTGAGGCCGACCACCACACTGTTTAACCAAGCGAATGTTTGCTGGCGAACTAACGCACTATCTATGTGAGCCATAAAAACCGTCGAGCTGTTAGAGAAAGCACGCCAGAATACAGCATGGCAGTGTGATGGCAACTGTCACAGTGTGAATTACTGGTTGGCAAACACCGCAGCTATCGTTGTTGCAGCGACAATATCATCACTGCAACAACCGCGTGAGAGATCTAACCACGGTGAGGAAAAACCCTGTAACAGGGGGCCTACCGCGGTGGCACCAGCCAAGCGCTCAACCAACTTGTAGCCAATATTACCGGCGCTTAGGTCTGGGAAAATCAGCACATTAGCATCCCCAGCTATCGCTTCATTGGGTGCCTTTAGGGCGGCTACAGTGGCGACTAACGCGACATCAGCCTGCACTTCTCCGCTAACTTGCCAGGCGGGGTCAATCGCCGCGGCCATGGTTTTAACCAGTGCAGTCGCTTCGCGCACTTTGTCGACACTGGGGTGGCTGGCAGAGCCCAAGGTAGAAAACGACAACAACGCAATCTTGGGAGTCTGGCCGGTTAACAGTTGATGAGAGCGGGCAGTATCGATGGCAATTTGCGCTAATTGGTCGCTGTTAGGGTCTGGGTTGACCCCGCAATCGCCAAAGCTCATCACCCAATTGGGGTGCTGCATTAAGAAGCTACTGGATACCAGACCACTATTGGCAGCCAGCCCAACTCCGCGCAAGCCGGCGCGAATCACATCGGGGGTAGTCGCTACCGCACCAGCCACGGCGCCATCGACAACGCCTAGTGAGGTTAATAGCGCACCCAACAATAGGGGCTCTTCGGCCATTTGAGACGCTTGTTCTACACTCCATTTTTTTACTGGGTTGAGTCTTTGCAACTGCAGTGCTGCCTGGTGCATAAGCTCTGCCCAATCAGCTCGCGAACAGAGCAGTTCGCAACTGGCCGGGCGCCCGGGATAATCCTCAATCACTACAGGTATTGCCAACTGCTGCTCAATTACCGCAGCTATGGCTTGCTGCATGCGCATATCTGCTGGCTCTGCAAACAAAACCCGGCGCTGAAGGCGCCGGGCTTGTTGTGCAATGGAGGTTAACGCGTCGATTACTGGTAATCCTTGTATTTGTCCAAGAAACGCACCGGCTTAGAGAGGGCATCGCGACGGAAGGGATCGCCGAGCTCGCGGGTACACATAATTTCTATGACACAAGTCTTACCTTCGTTCATCTGCATGTCCACTGCTTTTTTCAGTGCAGGACCGACTTGATCAAGTTGATCGACTACAATCCCTTCTGCACCCATCGCTTGAGCAATACCTGCCCAGGATTCGCTTTCTAGCTCGGCGGCAACAAAGCGGCGGTCGTAGAACTCGACCTGGTTTTTCTTCTCTGCACCCCAGTCGCGGTTGTGGAAGACCACGGCAGTGACAGGAATATCGTGGCGTACAGCAGTCATGATTTCGCTCATGCTCATACCCCAGGCACCGTCACCGGCGTAGCTGATAGCTGGGCGATCTGGGCTCGCTGCTTTGGCACCGATAATAGTAGGCAGTGCATAGCCGCAGTTACCGAAGCTCATCGGCGCAAAGAAGCTGCGCGGCTTTTCAAAACGCAGGTAACTGTGCGCAACCGAGTTGATGTTACCGATATCGGTAGAGACCATCACATTCTCTGGCATAGCTTTTTCCAACTCGCGCAGCACTTGACGCGGATGCAGCCAGTTGCCCTCTTCGCCTTTTGCCTCTTCGATCATATCCAGACTGTAGGGGTCGCGCTCATGAGTCCACTCATCCAGCTCAGCTTCCCAGGCGGCTTTTTGTGCCGCTACTTCGGCCAGGCGCGCGTCGCGGTTTTTGTGGCACGCCATGACTTTATCTTGCAAGCGGGCGGCAATCTCAACAGAGGCTGCTTTGGCGTCGCCACAGATGCCGACAGAGATTTTCTTCACCAGGCCGAGCATTTTGTGGTCGGCATCAATCTGGATAATTTTTGCGTTCTCAGGCCAGTACTCCATACCGTACTGCGGCAGTGTACCGAACGGCCCAAGGCGCGAGCCGACCACCAAGACTACATCAGCTTTTTTGATCAAGTTCATACCTGCTTTTGAACCTTGATAGCCGAGTGGACCACACCAGAGTGGGTGGCTGGCAGGGAAAGAGTCATTGTGCTGGTAGCTGTTAACCACCGGCGCACCAATTAACTCAGCCAGCGCTTTTACCTCTTCAACGCCATCGGCCATCACTACACCGCCGCCAGAAACCATCACTGGGAACTCAGCTTGGCAGAGCAGCTCTACCGCTTCGGAAAGGCTTTTGTCGCCGCCAGGACCGCGGTCGATACGCATTGGTTGAGGAATCTCTACGTTGATATCGCCGTAGAAAAAGTCGCGTGGAATATTCAACTGGGTTGGGCCAATTTCTGACATGGCGCGATCAAAACAGCGCGCAGTAAACTCAGCCATACGCTTGGGATTATTAACGTGCCCCTGGTATTTGGTGAACTCTTGGAACATCGGCAGTTGATGGGTCTCCTGGAAACCACCGTGGCCAATAGTCATCGTACCCGCTTCCGGAGTAATCATAACGACAGGAGAGTGCGCCCAGTACGCGGCGGCGATAGCGGTCACACAGTTAGAGATACCGGGGCCGTTTTGGCCAATGACCACACCGTGCTCGCCCGAGGCGCGCGCATAACCGTCAGCCATGTGGCCAGCTCCCTGCTCGTGGACAACCGGAATCAACTCAATGCCGGCTGGGGCAAAAATATCCATTGCATCCATAAAGGCCGAGCCCATGATGCCAAAGATTTTGGTCACACCATTGGCGACAAGCGTTTCGACAAAAGCTTCACTGGGGGTCATACGTGGCATAGCAGTAATCCTATCAATATAAGTAGCAGGTAACTTTGGCAGAGCAAAGCATCAGTCGGTCAGGTTAGTGGTTCCAACCCATTGCGGATAGAACCAGTTACTGGCCATCGCTTGTGCCAGCGTTTTATGGTGCCCTCATTGGGCGGTCAAGATTTCGCTCAACAGGCGTATACCGGTCTCTATCTGCTCGGCAGGTACGGCAGAAAAACCCATTCTAAAGGTATTAGTCGGCGGCGAATTGGAGAGAAAGTGCAGTTGTCCCGGCTCTATAATAATACCCTGAGCGGCGGCTTGTTCTGCCAATTGTGCCGTGTCTATACCTTGTGGGGCTTGCAGCCAGAACGAAGAGCCTCCAGAACTGGGAGAGACTTGCAGCTGCGGCAGGTA
>JBELGO010000036.1:0-6434 GCA_042091915.1 SAR92 clade bacterium
CAAGAAACAGCGCCAAGGTGTGCTGGTTGTTGGCGGCCGGGTGGCGCACCATCAGACGGCGCAGCGCGCGCAACTCTTCGATAACCTCTTTAGAGGCTACCATGTAGCCGAGCCGAATACCGGGGGATAGAGTTTTAGAGAGGCTGCCCAGATAAATTACCCGCCCATCGATATCCATACTTTTTAACGCCGGCAGGGGCCGCGACAGGTAATTAAACTCACCTTCGTAATCGTCCTCAACAATGACTGCATTATTTGCAGCGGCGGCGGCCAACAGTGCCTTGCGTCGCTCTAGGGGCATCGTCACCGTGGTTGGCGACTGGTGACTGGGAGTGACACAGAGATAGTCGCACTGTTTGAGTTGCTCGCCGACAATCACTCCACAATCATCGATGGGTAGCGCCACCTGCTCTGCAGCAGAGAGTGTGACCAAATTGTGCAGGTCGACATAGCCCGGGTTTTCGACACCCACCTTGATACCACTGCGGTTCCACAACAGCTGGGCAATGAGTGCCAAGCCCTGCTGAGTGCCAACGGTAATCAGGATATTCTCTGGCTCGGCGATAACCCCGCGGCGCGGCAACAAACGACTGCGCACCTGGGCTACTAGCAGCGGATCATCATAGCCGAGCCGCTCGGCTGACCAGTGTCGGATGGCCCCAACACTCACCGCATCGCGGCTGCATTCACGCCAGTGGTTGACCGGAAAAAGATTCGAGCTGATTTGCCCGTAAATAAATGGGTAGGGGTAGTGCTGCCAATTACTGGGCTTTTGCAAGCGTGGCAAATCGGTCGGTGCACTCTGCCAGCGCACCGACCAATCGACAGGCTGGCTCGGTTCTGACTGAGGGTCGAGCGGTTGCGGTCGCACTCCGCGCAGCAGGTCCGGATTGACAAAATAGCCACTGCGCTCACGCGAGATAAGATAACCGTCATCGAGCAAACTCTGGTAGGCGAGTATCACGGTGTTGCGGCCGACACCCAGCTGTGCCGAGAGCACACGGCTAGAGGGCAGCGGCTGTTCGAGCGGCACGGCACCGTTAATAATGGCGTAGGCCAATTGATCGACAATCTGTTTTTGCAGAGTGCGCTCGCCGCCGTGCTCCAAATTTATAAGCAGCTCAACTGCCATCAGCTGATCCCGTTTTTAACCCTTTTGTTATAGCGACGCAGTTCACCACGCACTACTGGCGCCATTAGGTAGAGACCAAAAATGTTCGGCACACAGATTAAAAATACCAGTGCATCGGAGAAATCGAGCACCGCACCCAACTGTATACTGGATCCCACGGCAACCACCAAACAGAAGAACAGCTTGAAGGCATTGGCTGCCAACGCGTTCTCGCCCATCAAATAAGTCCACCCTTTTAACCCGTAGTAAGCCCAGGCGATCATGGTTGAAAAGGCGAACAACATACCCGCAAAAGCCACTACATAAGGAGACCAACTAATGTTGCGTTCAAAGGCTGCCGAAGTCATCGCCACGCCATCGAGCCCTTGGTTGAAATTGGGTTCGTAGTAAAAAGTGGTGATAATGACTAAAGCACTCAGGGTACAGATCACCACGGTATCGATAAACGGCTCAAGCAACGAGACATAACCCTCGGTAATGGGCTCGTGGGTCTTAACCGCGGAGTGGGCGATCGGCGCAGAGCCAATGCCCGCCTCATTGGAGAAAACCGCACGCTGGAAGCCAATGATCATGACTCCAATAGCGCCGCCGGCGATGCCGTCGGGGCTAAATGCACCCTCCCAAATTGCTGCAAAGGCATAGGGTAGCGCCTCATAGTTCATAGCGATAATCACCACCGCACCGACACTGTAAAGCAGTGCCATAAAGGGCACTATCTTGGAGGTGACGCGGGCAATACTTTTAATACCGCCAATAATCACCAGGCCGACTACCGCCCCCATCAGCAGACCAAACAACCAGCCTTTGTCGGCAAAGAAGCTCTCACTGCCGCCGCTGACCGTGACAAACTGCAAATAAGCTTGGTTGGACTGGAACATATTGCCAATACCCAAGCAACCGACCACAATTCCCAGTGCATAGAAGCGCCCGACTGCGCGGCCCAAACCAGGCTTACCGCGGTCGGCAAGGCCGCGTTCGAGATAGTACATTGGGCCACCCGAGACCGAGCCGTCCGGGTTTTCACGCCGATACATGGTGCCCAGTGCACACTCGACAAACTTGGTGGACATTGCCAAAAGACCGGCAATGATCATCCAAAAAGTAGCGCCGGGGCCACCGGCACTAATCGCCACTGCGACACCGCCGATATTACCGATACCGACGGTTCCCGACACAGCGGTGGCCAGGGCTTGAAAGTGAGTCACTTCACCGGGGGCTCCGGCCTTGGAAAAATCTCCGCGCACCAGCCTAAAGGCATGGCGGAACCCGCGAATATTGAGAAAGTTTAAGTAGAGGGTAAAAAAGATCGCTGCGGCGACTAACCATGCCACCACCAGGGGCACTTGGACGCCAAAGACCGGCAGAGAGAAAAAAACCACTGAAGAAATTAGATCGGTAGCGGGCTGTACCGTTTGATTAATCCACTCATCAATACCGCCATCGGCGAAGCTGCTACTACTGAAGAAAACCGTTAACGTTATCCAAATTTGGCGCACTCTGTGCAGACGATGTTGCGCTCTTATATTGTTACCCATGCTCAGCCCTTTGATTTTATTTATTGTCTTTCGCAGGGCAGAGAATTTACCCCACTCCTCCCGCGATAGCAAAACCGTACAGACTAACGGGTTTTACAACCATCAAAATAGCACCCACATCAACACCAGCGCACCGATAAACAAGCTCTCTGCCAACACCAACACAATCGGCCGCCAGCCAATATCGAGTAGGCTGCGAAATGAGGTTTTTATGCCCAGCGCGACAATTGCCAGAACAAAGCAGTAACGCGATACGGTACTCAACGTTTCACTGATAGGCGCCGGTATAGCAATCAAGTTATTGAGTAGCGCCAAGCCGACAAAAGCCCATAAGAAAACCGGTACTCGGGCAGTGTTAACTGGCTCGCCCAACTCTGCCGGTGCGCCAGCGCGATTAAACAACCACAAAAATAGCCAAGCCACCGGCACCAACATCGCGACCCTAACCATTTTGACCGTCATTGCCGCCACACCCACCGGTTCCGAGATGGCAAAACCGGCACCCACCACATGGGAGACATCGTGAATAGCACCCCCTAAAAATACCCCTGCAGCCTCGGTAGAGAGCTGTAGCCAACTTACCAACACTGGATACGCGACCATAGCAATAGCGCCAAAGGTCGCCACTAAGCCGACCACCAGTGTGGTGAATTTTTCTAGCTCGCGATCTTTGCGCATCACTGAAGAGAGGGTTAGCGCTGCCGAGATGCCGCAAATCGCTACCGCACCACCCGATAAAAAACCCAAACGGCGGTCTAAGCCCAGCCAGCGCGATAACACCCCACCGAACAGAATCGTTGCAAACAGAGACCCTGTGACTAAAAGCAGACTCTGCCAACCAATCGACTGCACATCTTCGAGAAAGATATTAACCCCCAGCAGAGCAACGCCCAGACGCAACAAGCTGGCCGCACAAAAATCGATGCCCGCTTGGCAGCGCTCTTGGTCATAGAGGAAATTAGCACTCATGCCCAACAACAGCGCAAATAGCATAACCGGAGCATGGTAGGTGACAGAGAGAAACAGTGCCGCCATCGCGACGATCAGTGCCGCGATAACACCTTGTTGGTAGCGGCTAAGGGTCGCCCTCAGGTTAACTGCTATCATGCCACGACTGCCGTTAAAGCCAGATCGATAGCATCGACAATATCATCGATGTCGCGGCGCGTGGCAATCAGCGCCGGGCTCAAACAGAGGGTATTGTTATGCGTGGTAAAGCTGCGGTTGGTGCGGCCAATCATCACGCCGTTGCTCAGCGTATGCGCCGCGATGCGCATGGCAACACTCTCATCCACGGGGGCTTTGGTGGCGCGATCGGAGACCAGCTCAATGCCGGCAAACAATCCCTTGCCACGCACATCACCCACCAGGGTGTGCTTCTCTTTAAGTTCTTCCAAGCGCTCCATCAGATGCGCGCCCTGCTCTCTGACGTTTTGCAGCAACCCCTCTTCCTCAATAATGGCTAAAGTCTCTAAGCCGGCGACAGGGCCAGCGGTGCAACCACCAAAAGTGCTGATATCGCGGAAGTAACTCAGAGAATCTTCGGGCTTGCTTTTAAACTGGTTAAACAGGTCTTCCGTAGTCACCGTGCAAGAGATCGCTGCGTAAGCACTGGCCACCCCTTTCGCCATGGTGACCATGTCGGGTTTAACCCCGTAGTGCTGGTAGCCAAACCATTCACCGGTGCGGCCCAACCCGCAAACGACTTCGTCGATATGCAGCAAGACACCGTATTTTTTGCAGATCTCTTCAATGATCGGGAAGTATTCGGGCGGCGGCGGGATAACACCGCCACCGGCAGTAATCGGCTCCAACACCACGGCGCCTACCTCATCGGCACCCTCGCGCAAGATTGCTGTCTCCAAATCGCGAGCACATTCGATGTTACAACTGCCGTAAGTTTTGCCAAAGGGGCAGCGGTAGCAGAGGCAGTTAGCAAACTCTGAGAAACCCGGCACATAGGGGCCGTACTGCGCCTTGCGCTGCTCTTGCCCGGTCGAGCTCAGAGTGGCAATGGTGGTGCCGTGGTAATCGCGGTGGCGGTAGATTATTTTGTGCTTGCGGCCATCGCCGTGGATGTGGGCCAACTGACGGACCATTTTGTAGGCTTTCTCGTTCGCCTCAGAACCCGAGTTAGAGTAGTAGACCCGCCCCATGCCGGGCATTTTTTCTAGCAGACGGTCGGCGAACTGTGCACCCGGCACATTGCCGCCGGTATTGGCGAAGTAGCACATCTCCACCAACTGATCGCGAATGGCGTTGGCAATACGCTCGCGCCCGTAGCCGACATTGACACACCAGACGCCGCCCGATGTCGCATCCAGATATTCTTTACCGTGGGCATCGGTAACGCGCATCCCTTCACCTTTAACGATCACCAGCGGATCGCCAGATTCAAGTACCTTGTGCTGCATAAGGTGGTGCCAAACACTTTCTTTGTCGGTAGAGATAATGTCGCTATTGCTGGGATGGGCGTGGCTTGTCATGGTCTGCTCTCGATACAGGGTGCCGCACAAATAAATGCACCTATTAATTTGAGAACTACTGTATGACCAACAGCACCTGAGCGGATAGAACCAGATAGAACTCTAATCTACTACCAAGAGAGGCTTGCTCTAGCCGACGGTGTCCACAAGCAGCAGGCCAGCAATGGTCCACATCATCGCGGCGATCAGCAGATCTAACACCCGCCAAGCCATCGGCTTTTTAAACAGCGGCACCAACCATTTGGCGCCAGCGGCCAAACCGCAAAACCACAACACCGAGGCTGAGACACAACCGGCAACAAAAATATACCGCTCGTCCACCGGGTAGCGGCCACCCATACTTCCCAGCAATACCACTGTATCGAGCCAAGCGTGCGGATTGAGCAGCGTCACTGCAACCGTCGTTAACAGTGCCGCCTTGAGCGATTGCGGGCCGCTGTCGCTCGCGCGCAGCACACCGGGGTGAAAGGCTGCACGCAATGCCACCGCCCCATACCAACTCAAAAACAGTATGCCGCCCCAACTGGCCACCATCAGCATCGCCGGCGAGTTAGTGATAAGAAGGCCCATACCCGCTACGCCCAGCGATATTAGTGCGACATCAAAAAAACAGCACAACAGCGCTATTGGCCAGTGGTACTGGCGGCGCAGCGCTTGGCCCAGCAAAAAGGCATTCTGTGCACCGATGGCAATAATTAGGCCGGCAGTGGTCACCATACCTTTGAAGTAGATTGTCCAGATAAGTGCACTTTCCACTGTAATAGCCTTGTTTGAGTTAAGTAAACCGGCTGGCAGTTTACGCTTGAACCCGAGAAGGTCAACACCTGTCAATTTAAAAATAAAGTGGTGCAATCAGCCATAAAAATTAAGTTAAAAGAGATAAATACAACGCCTTTAGGCTCGCCGTATAAACCTGAACAGGCTCGAGCCTGCAGACCGCCTCAATTAACTACTTATACCCCTTATGGGGTGCATTTGGCTGCATTTTCGTGGGATAATAGAGATCGGCTTAGTACAGATATTTTCTGTTCAAGCCGGCTATAAACCGGCCCCCTGTCGCAATCACATTTTTGGCTGAGGGCTGTTTATCAATCACTGTTATCCTGGGGGATACACTATGAAAACTATCAAGCTAACTGCACTGGCTTCGGCCATCATTGCAGCTACTACTGTGGCACCTGTCAGCTTCGGCGCAGAAGCCATTGAAGAAGTGACTGTGCTCGGTTCACGGGGCGCACCGCGCACCGTTTCGGATTCACCGGTACCTGTCGATGTAATCAG
>JBELGO010000037.1:0-15191 GCA_042091915.1 SAR92 clade bacterium
GCGGCGAGTGGGTGGATATTACTAGCTCGGTCAGCGGTACCGCAGTGAGCCATGCCTTGACACTCAACGACGGCGATAATGCTTTTGCGATGCGGGTGGTGGATGCCGCAGGCAATCTTGGCTCGCAAATGAACTACAGCGCTGAACTCGATACGACGGCGTCCACCATTACCGCCGATAGTTTTGCACTAAGTGCCGACAGCGGCACCAGCGATAGTGACCACCTGACAAAAACTGCCGGGCAAAATCTGCTCGCCACGCTCTCTACCGAACTGGCCGTAGGCGACCGCTTAGAACTCCAGCGCGATAGCGGCGGATGGACCGATATCACCAGTTCAGTTGCCGGTACCGCAGTCAGCCACGCCTTGACACTTAACGATGGCGATAACGCGTTTGCGATGCGTGTGGTGGATGCCGCGGGTAACCTTGGCGCAGTGACTAGCTACAACGCCGAACTCGATACCACGGCATCTTCGATCACCGCCGGAAGCTTTGCATTGAGTGCTGATACGGGTACTGATGCTAATGATCATCTGACTCAAACCGCCGAGCAAAATCTGCTCGCCACGCTCACTGCCGAACTAGCGACGGGCGATCGCTTAGAGTTACAGCGCGACAGCGGCGAGTGGGTGGATATCACCAGCTCGGTCAGCGGTACCGCAGTGAGCCATGCATTGACACTCAACGACGGCGATAATGCTTTTGCGATGCGTGTGGTGGATGCCGCAGGCAATCTTAATACGCAGACTAGCTATAGTGCGGAGTTGGAACGTGCAGCACCGCTTATAACAAATATCTCGATAGCAACGACAGATGCAGATGCTACTGCGAAAGTTGGCGACACTATAGAATTACTGTTCAGCTTAAATGAGCCGGTTCCTGAGGCGAGTGTGGTGACTATCGACGGTGCATTAGTGACACCAGTGTTGGCAACTTTAAGTGACAGCCGTTATCAATACAGTGCAAGCTATACCGTCGTTGAGAGTTCTTCTGAAGGCTCTGTCGAATTTTCCGTTGTCGCTACTGATTTTGCAGGCAACATCTCTCTGAGCGCAAATGCAACGACAGATAGCAGTGCGGTAGTAATTGATGTTACGCCACCTGCAGCGGGAACGCTCAGTTTTGTCGATTTAGAAGATACCGGGCGAAGTGATAGTGACGCCATCACTAGCGACAACAATTTCTCATTGCAGTTGGCGGGTGCCGAGCCCGGTGCGCTAGTCGACTACCAAATATCGACCAATGGCACTACCTGGGCTGCTACAACTTCAGCCCAGCTTGAGCTCGCAACCCGAACAACCCCGTATCACTACCGCGCCCTTGTGACAGATGCGGCAGGTAACGAAACAGTCAGTAACAGTCTTGAAGTGACGATAGATATTACTGCGTCGAACAATACTTTACAGCCAGGCATCGCCGCGCCTAAAACCTACAACGGCTCTACAAAAATATTGGATGTTGATATAGAGCCACTATCAACGGGTGGTTATATTGCCGTTTATAGCGGCAACTATTCGGGCAGCGATACGGTCTATCTACAAGAGTACGATCACGGCGGTACAGCCATTGGCAGTCGTATCGCTTTGCCCGGCCAAACTAGTGGCAGCAGTAAAGATGACATTGTTGTCATTGAGTTGCCCAACAATCAATTAGCTATCACCTATGGCAGTTACCTTTACTCGTCCAATAAAGGTGCTTTCCACCTAAGTATTTATGACTACGAGTCCGGTCTGCGCACGGCCTCTTACTCTTCTTTTAATACCACGGATAACGAATTTACACCGCAAGGGCTGTTCAGTTTCGACTCTGGTAGCTCAGTCAACCTGTTAGTTAATCGCATTCAGCCAGCCGCCGCCTACAGTGCGATTGATTATTCTTTCTTGGATCTCAACGACGCCGCCAGCATGGCTAGCTCTACTGATGTTCACAGCCTGGGCGCTGTCACACAGGGTGCACAAAAGATCGCTGATGATGGCAGCTATGTGGCGATTGTTTCGAATAAAGTCAATGCGCGATCCACCTCCACGCTAAACTACGACACAGATTTAGTTATCTACGACGGCTCAACTCTCAGCAAAATCCAGCTCAATAGCAACACAGGTTATCAGGATGGCAACATCGCACTGCTTGCAGGCGGTGAACGTTTAGTTGTCACCTGGAATGAATACATTCATTCCTACTACCAACGGTTTACCCTTGCAGGGGAAGCTGTTGGCAGCCCCGTGCGCTTAACCTCCACAGGGTCATTCAACCAAAAAGGGCAGATAGTTGCTCTTGAAGATGGCGGTTTTGCGATTTATTGGCAGAGCTCAGCCGGGTTGCACCTGCAATTCTTTGATGCGGTGGGCGCCACTAAAACTGCTATTATCGATGTTTTTGATGTCAGTTCTTATAGCTATCCACAAATCATTACTACCGGCGAATCTACCACAGTTGTAGTGGCTTGGTATGACAATGTAGACAAGCTCTCTTATCTGCAGCGCTTTGATAGCGACGGTAACCCTCTGGGAGAGCCCAGCAGTTTATTTATCGCCCCTGCCGAACTGGAAGCGCTGCCCAACGGCGAGTTTGTAGTCACCCAAACGTACACAACGTCAGCTGTCGGGGATAGAACACTCGTTCACCACTTTTTAGCTGACGGTACATTGCTGCAGCCGTCTGATGCAGTATTCAGTAGTGATACGGGTCGTTTTACTGGTGACTTAGTCACCAGTGTGGCCGCCCAGACCATCTCTTTAGAACTGGCCCACTCATTGGCGACGGGTGAATGGCTGTTGGGCTCTTTAGATGGTGGAGCGACTTGGACCAATCTCAATGAGCAGCTCACTGAAAAAGTGCTCAGCTGGGCTGTGACGCTGCCAGCCAGCGGCACACTGCAGTTAAAAACAGTCGATTCAGCCGGTAACGAGACGCTGCTGGTCGATGACCCGTACAGCGTCGATAGCAGTGCGCCAACGGTTGTTATTACCGATATCTCGCTCAGTGATGATAACGGTCCCAGCTCTAGTGATCTCATCACCAACATCGCTAGACAAGTTATCACGGCGACACTTTCAGCTGAGCTCAGTGCGAGCGAGATACTTTATGGGTCGGTAGATGCCGGTGAAACGTGGCGGCTGATTACAGACGCAGTGGACGGCACCGCGGTCAGCTGGTCAGTGGGCGCCACCCTAGACGGGGCTAGCTCCATACAGCTTAAGGTAGTCGATGTGGCAGGCAATGAAGGCGCTGTGGCCAGCGCTGATTATCAATTAGTTGCCAGCGATGTAGATACATCTGTGGTGGTCTTCGATCTAGTCAACGGCGCCAGTTCTAGCCACTCAGATCGCAGTTTTGACAGTGCCGTTGAATATACCATTTATCTACTGGTCGACAGTGACCAGAGTATTTTAAATGCCAGTGGCTCCGAGTGGGTCAGCTGGAGTGGTGGCGATAGTCTCAGCGCCAATGACAGAGTGATTATTGTTGGCGATACAGGGGCGATCGATATTGCCGACAACTACACTTTTGCAGGCTTGGCTGATGGCGATCACCTGGTTGCCCAAACCGATCAGTTCGGCTTGAAAGTGGGCTCAAATTCTACTGCAGAGCACCTCTTGCTGGATTCAACCGGCAAGTTGACACGGCGCATGGCTTATACCTCTGT
Organism: SAR92 clade bacterium; assembly: GCA_042091915.1. GTDB lineage: Bacteria > Pseudomonadota > Gammaproteobacteria > Pseudomonadales > Porticoccaceae > LSUCC0057. Next base: position 3,647 of record JBELGO010000037.1, read on the forward strand.
GGCCAGTGCACAGCTCTGGAGTGGCCAGGCAGTTTTTGCAACGCCTGCAGCGGCTGCACAATATCTCTCGGCGATTCCGGACGGTTTATTAACCAGCCAAGGCCTCAGTTAATACTCATTGCGACCGACTGGCCACAAACCCCATTTTTTTGCGCTTGGCAACGCCGGCTGGGTTGGTTAGATTACACTTACAAAATAATAATTAAATCAATTATCAACGGCTGTTCCACAGACCTATTGAGAGAGGTAACCCGATGCGACACAGACAATCATTTAAGGTGTTGGCGTTGACGCTAGCAATACCTGCAGTTATGGCCTTGTCGGGCTGTGCTGAAAAACCTGCTGAACAAAGTGGTGTCACCCACGAGAGACTAGTCAATTCTGCAGCTGAACCCCATAACTGGTTTGGTTACGGTGGCGACTACGGCGAGCAGCACTTCAGCACTCTCAACCAAATCAATGCAGACAATGTCGACCAGTTAGGCTTGGCTTGGAGCTTTAAATACGATTTAGATCGTGTCGTCCAAGGGGTGCCTGTAGTCGCCGATGGGGTTATGTACACCACCAGTGCCTTCAGTATCGTCCATGCCCTGGATGCGGTGAGCGGCGAATTACTGTGGAAATACAACCCAGAAGTGTTTAAATCGGTGACGGGTTCGGGCTGCTGTGATGCGGCTAACCGCGGTGTCGCACTGCTAAACGATAAAGTCTTTGTCGGCGTTTACGATGGCCGCCTTGAAGCACTGGATGCCGCGACTGGTGAAGTCGCTTGGTCTGTCGACACAGTCATTGATTCTGAACGCAACTACACTATCACCGGCGCACCGCGTGTCGTCAAAGACAAAGTGATCATTGGTAACGGTGGTGGCGAGTACGGTGTCCGCGGCTACATTACCGCCTACGATGCTGAGACAGGCGAGATGGCTTGGCGGTTCTATACTGTGCCAGGAGACCCCTCACTGCCGCCAGAAGATGCCGCCATGGCAATGGCGCAAAAAACTTGGTTTGGTGATAGCTATTGGGAGCAGGGCGGTGGCGGTACCGTTTGGGATTCGATGGCCTATGACCCCGAGCTGGATCTGTTTTATATCGGTGTAGGTAACGGGTCACTTTGGAACTACAAAGAGCGCAGTGAGGCTAAAGGGGATAACCTGTTCCTTTCCTCTATTGTCGCTTTGCGGCCCGACACCGGAGAGTACGTCTGGCATTATCAGACTACTCCGGGTGATGCCTGGGACTACACCGCTACACAAACTATTACGGTTGCCACACTGCCTGTCGACGGTGAGTCGCGCCGAGTGGTTATGCAAGCCCCTAAAAATGGTTTTTTCTATGTCATAGATGCCGCCACGGGTGAACTTATTTCGGCAGAAAAGTTTGGCTATGTGACCTGGGCGAAAGGGATCGATCCTGAGACGGGTCGACCGATAGTCGATAACGATGCCGCCAATTACTGGGAATCGGGTGAGGGTAAAGTAGTGTTCCCAGGCTCACAGGGTGCGCACAACTGGAACCCGATGAGCTACTCGCCAATCACTGGTTTAGTTTATATTCCACAGCAGGTAACGCTCGAGCATTTTGTCCCTCTTGCCAGTGGTGACATTGTCAAACCTGAAAAAAATCAAATCAATATCGGTATGGTGGTTCCGGTTGTTCCCGAGACGCCTGAAGAGATTGCTCAGCTGCATCAAATTTACCGCGGTAAATTGCAAGCCTGGGACCCTATCAAGCAAGAAGAAGTCTGGTCACACCCACACGACCATATCGCCAACGGCGGCACTCTGGCGACTGCGGGTAACTTAGTTTTCCAAGGCACTGCCGATGGCCGTTTTGTTGCCTATGCGGCGGATAGCGGCGAGAAGCTTTGGGAGGTGCCGGTATCTAGCGGTGTTGGCGCAGGGCCGATGACCTATGAGGTTGACGGTGAGCAGTATGTTGCCATCAATGTCGGCTTTGGCGGATCGTTTGGTATCACCTTTGGTGCTCTGTCGCAGTTGACCAAAGTTCTGCCTGACTCGCGCCTGTATGTCTTCAAGCTTGGCGGAGACGAGCCACTGCCAGAATTTAAACGCCGCACGATTGAGATGCCCCCACTGGTTGAGCAGCCTGGAGATGCAGAATCTATTGCTCGTGGCAAGGAACTCTTCGGCTTGAACTGTGCCGCCTGTCACGGTCTCAGCGCTATCAGTGGCGGCTTACTGCCAGATCTGCGCATGCTCACCGATGAAAAACACCAAATGTTTATTGGTACGTTGATGGGTGCACTGCAAGAAAACGGTATGCCGAGCTTCGCTGAACGTTTGAATATGCAGGAGATGACCGATATCCAGCACTACTTGATCGAGCGTTCTCACGATCTGCGCGATCAGCTTATAGAAGCAGGGTTCGACGCGGAGTAGAGCGCTTGCAACCGATACTGCACTTGCATGATTTCCTCACGGATCTGCCCATAGCAATCCGTGAGGAGATTTATGCCGCAATGCAGGTGCGCCATGTCGCAACAGAGGAGTTTGTCTACCAGCAAGGTCACGCGCCAGACTTTATGGCCCAAGTGATCGATGGAGAGGTAAAGCTCTGCATATACTCTACTGAGGGGCGCGAGGTCATCACTGGCAACTTTCGCAGTGGCGACTGTTTTGGCGAGTTGGGATTAATTGATGGCATGCCGCGTATGACTAGTGCGGTGGCTGTTGTGCCGACCAAACTGCGTGTCCTGCGCGCCGGCGCTTTCGACCTCTTTTATCAAAAATATCCAGAGTTAAGTCGTGCCATCAACCTATTCATGTGTCGTCACGTTCGCCTGCTTTACGAGTTTTCGGAAGAGGCCAAAAGCCTCAATCTCAGGCAAAAACTCGGCCGTATGTTGTGCAGGTTGGCGCACAGCCACGGCAGCCCAACCGAAGAGGGCGGCATTATGTTAGCCACTTCTCACGAGGAGCTCTCTAAGTTGCTCGGGGCTTCTCGGCAGAGTGTCAGCAAAGAGCTAAAAACGTTTGAGCGTGAAGGTGTCATTGCGATTCGCTATAACAAGCTTCTCATTCACCAGCTGGCGCCGCTTGAGGAGGAGTTTTCAGCTCTAGTATCCAGCGGTGCGTTTGCTGCTATCTATCAAGACCCGAGTTAGCTTCTCACAAAAATATTTTGTCAGGGTTAAGCAGGTTGAGCGGGTCGAGAGCAGCCTTTATGGTTTTCATCAACGCAATCTCTGTGGCGCTGCGCGAGTGGTGTAAATACGCGCGCTTATCTAAACCAATACCGTGCTCGGCAGAGATGGCGCCATTGAACGGTGCCAGCTCGCTATAAATTACCTCTTCAACAGCCGCTTTGTCACTGGTAGGCCCAAAGGCGATGTGTATATTGCCGTCCCCTAGGTGCCCGAAGACAACACTGCGGCCACCGGGTTGAATTTCTTTTAAGCGCGCAGTGACCGCGCGGGTGTAGGCATCCATACCGCGTATTGGCAGGCTGACATCAAAGGCCACTATCGGGTGTAGTGCTGTCATTAGACCTTCAATATCATCGCGCATCTCCCAGAATTGTGCAGCGTGCTGGCTGCTCTGGGCAATTATTACATCACTAGCGAGCTCGTTTTCGAGCAACTCACCAAGCACTCGTTCAAATTGTTCTGCCTCGCGCTGTTGATCAACGCCGCTGGACTCAATCAATATAGAGTAGGGGTGGTGCTCATCAAAAAGTTTTTGGTGGCGGCCGGTCTCTTCGATAAGTAAATCAGTTAAGCTGCTCCACATAACCTCGAAAGAACTCAACTTGCCCTCAAAGGCGCTACCTAGGTGGCGCAGTATTTGCCCGACATAAGCGAAGTCGTCTACGGCGACTACAGCCGTTTGCACAGCATCACAGGCCGGGCGCAGCCGCAATACAGCGCGGGTGATAATACCCAGTGTCCCCTCGGATCCAATAAACAGTTGCTTGAGATCGTAGCCGGTATTGTTTTTCAGCATTTCGTTTAGGCTGGTGACCTCTGTGCCGTCGGCAAGCACGGCCTCTAGCCCGAGTACTTGTTCGCGGGCCATGCCGTAGCGGACTACCGAATTGCCTCCTGCATTGGTCGCCAGTGCTCCACCTATTTGTGCTGAGCCGCGCGCTCCCCAATCCATCGCCAACTGCCATCCTTTCTCTTTGGCAGCATTTTGAGCAGTCTCCAATACCACGCCCGCCTGCACAGTCATAGTGCCGGCCACCTCATCAATAGATTCGATGGTGCGCATTCTTTCCAGTGAAATGGCTAAATGCTCTGAGCTACAGGTGGTGCCATTGACTAAACCGGTTAGCCCGCCCATCGCGACGACAGGCTGCTGGTTTGCATGGCAGAGTTTCATGACTGCCGACAGCTCTTCGGTTGAGGCGGGGCGAACAATAGCGATTGCCGGACAGCTACCTTGTCCCATGCTTTGATTGGGCCGAGAAGTGACAGCCTCTCCCTGCAGGAGACCGTTGCTGCCGACAATTTTTTCAATCTGTGCAATTAAGCTCATTATTTGCCCCTGGTATTAAACAGTGCCGGCAATGGCTAGACAGACCAGTGTCGCCACCACCGGAATCGCCACGGTGACAACGGCGACATCTTTATAGGCTTGGCGATGGCTCAGCCCGGTTATGGTTAACATGGCAACGACCGCGCCGCAGTGAGGAAGGGAGTCAAAACCACCCGATGCTATAGTGGCTATGCGATGTAGCGTCTCTACCGGTATCCCCAGCGCCAGGTAACTGTCGGCCATGCTGCTCATAAAGATCTGTAGCCCGCCAGAAGCAGAACCCGTAATTGCCGATAGGGTGCTAACCGAGAGGAACATAGAGATCAGCGGAGGCATATCCATATTCAGCAGCCCCTGCGAGAAAGCGCTAAAACCGGCTGTCTGTACCACAACACCGCCAAAACCGATAACAGCTGCGGTATTGATCAACGGCATGATACTGTCGCGGGTGCCATCACCAATGGTTTGCATCGGTTTGTCGCGCACACTGGGGAACAACAGCAGCGCCAGCACAGTCCCCGCCATCAATGCCAGCGAGGGCCAAAGTAGGGGTTGGCTGTTGGCAAAATTGAGCAGTTGTCCGAGCGGAGTCTCGGCTTCAGCGGCCCCCGAGAGCAGCCGCGGCAACATGATTAAACCGATCACAGCCACCAATGGCAGCATGGCTAATAGCCAGGATGGGGTGTGCAGCTCGCCATTGTTGGCGACAATTTTTGCATCCATGCTCCCCGCTACAAACCCTTCACCTGCAGCGGCTGCAGCAACACGTTGACGCTCTAGATACCAGAGGCCGGCAAACAGCATAATGGCACCGGCCAGAAGCCCATAGCCGGCGCCGGCAAACAGCGTAGTGCCCAAGTTAACTGATGAAATAACGTTGTGAATAGACGGCGTGCCGGGTAGAGCAGTCAGAGTAAAAGTGCCTGCGCCTAATGCCAGAGCGCCGCAGAACAGCCGCTTGGGAATATCAGCTTGCTGGATAAGTTTGATACCGAGTGGATAGACAGCAAATATCACCACAAAAACGACGATACCGCCGTAGGTGAGAAGGCCGGTAGCGAGTACAGTAATAGTCAACGCATGGCGCGCGCCCAGTTTATCGCTGAGGGCCTGGGCAATACTGGTGGCCGCTTGGCTATCGCCCATCGTGCGACCAAACATAGCGCCTGAGGCAAAGAGTAAAAAGAAGTTACCGGCAAAGGTAAAGGCCCCCAACTTGCCAAACGCGAAGTATTCATTGAGACCTGCGGCGAGTGGCAGGCCGTTAGTAACAATCACGATCAGCGAGCTAAACAGCGCCGCGAAGATGATATCTACGCCGCGCATGGCTAAACCAATGAGTGCGACTAGAGAGAGCAGTAAGCCCAGGTAACCAATGATATCTGCTGCTGACATATTTTAACCCTTTCGGTGATTTTTCTCGTTGTAATATCCCTATGGGATTTACCAAAGATCTTTGTCGATAAGATCGCTGGTAATTTCATCGATTCGGTTGACACCCATAAGAGCCATCGCGATTTCAATCTCTTTATTGATCATCTGCATTAAGTCGACCACACCCTGTTCACCGTGAGCGGCCATTGCATAGACCCAAGGACGCCCCATCAGCACGGCATCGGCACCCAGCGCGATCGATTTGACTACGTCAATGCCGTTGCGGATGCCACTGTCAATTAATAGTGCACACTGTTTGTTGACAGCAGTGGCAACGCTGGGAAGCTTAGCTATAGATGAGGAGATACCATCGAGCTGCCGACCGCCATGGTTGGAGATAATAATGCCTTCGGCGCCACAATCTACTGCGGCGCGGGCATCGTCTGCTTCCATTACCCCTTTGATGATTAATTTGCCTTTCCACTGTTGCCGCAACCAGGCGATATCATCCCAGGTGACAGTAGGGTCGAACTGCCCATCGATAAATGTCTTGTACAGATCCAGATCATTGGGGTCCTCGACTTTGCTGGCGACATTGCCAAAGGTGTGCGGTTTACCTTTTATGCCAACATCATAGACCCATTGTGGGCTGGCCAGAAGTTGTGCCAGCTTGCTGATCTTGCCTGGGATACCCCCGCCAAGCATACCGTTGCGGAAATCGCGCTGGCGCATACCGGCAACCGGCAGGTCGACTGTAAATAACAGCGTATCGACTCCAGCATTGCTGGCGCGCTCTAGCAACTCAAGAATAAAATCGCGGTCGCGCAACATATAGAGCTGGAACCAGATCGGCTCAGCAACACTGGCGGCGACCTCATCGACTGGGCAGATGCCGACAGTAGAGGTAGTAAATGGGATGCCACAGCGCTCCGCGGCTCGGGCTGCCTGGGTTTCCCCACGACGTCTGAATAGCCCAGCCATTCCTACTGGTGCCAGAGCGACAGGCATTGCCAAAGAACGGCCAAACAGAGTGGTTGATGTATCGACACTGTCGACATCGCGCAGAACTCTCTGCTTGAGGGCAATTTGAGAAAAGTCGTCACAATTGCGTGCCAGGATCTCTTCGCGGTTGGCGCCTCCATCAATATAGTCGAACAGGAAGCGAGGTAGACGGCGTTTGGCTATGGCGCGGTAATCGTCGACGGTAACCGGGGCAATATTATAAATGCTCATGGCAGATCCTAATGGCTGGCGATAAATGAATAGTCGCAAATTGTATGCATTATTGTTGCTTGTAAAGGTCATCAAACCGACAAAGTGTCGTATCTAGCCGAGCTACTATGGCACAGCATCATTAGACCGAATAGTCGCAAACTGCAGGCTGCTAGAGTTGCAAAAAATCTTGGCTCTGGCAATGCTGTCTGCTGTAATCACCCAATAAGTCATACAATAAATCACCCCAATCGAGGTTACCTTATGAACAGTCCCATGAGCTCAGCTGAGCAGACCCAGGCAAGTCCGCACACTGCTCTTTTAACTGAGGCGTTGCAGCAGCAGAGAGTGGCTTATTTTGCTGCGCCAATGCCCACGGCTGCAGAGCGCAAACAGGATCTTAAACAGCTCAAGGCGATGCTCTCTGAAAATCTCGAGGCGATCACCGGCGCTATCTGTGAAGACTACGGTAACCGCAGCTATCACGAGTCGCTGTTTGCAGAGGTGATAGCGGTGACCGATGGTATTAACGACACCATCAAAAAAGTCAAAGGTTGGATGAAACCGGAGCGCCGCCACATTGATATTGGCATGTATCCGGGTGCGAAAAACCGACTAATACCTCAGCCATTGGGCGTAGTGGGCATGATTGTGCCTTGGAACTTCCCCATCAACCTGTCTTTTTCGCAGTTGGCAGCGGTGTTTGCCGCCGGCAACCGCGCTATGGTCAAAATGTCCGAAAATTCAATTGCTCTAACCCGGGTTCTTCAAGAGCTGGCACCCAAATACTTTGAGCCGACTAAACTGCAATTTTTTGAAGAGACCGGTGGCGTCGGTATCGAATTCTCTAAATTACCCTTCGATCTGATGATCTTTACTGGCTCTGGACAAACCGGCCGCGCTGTAATGGCCGCTGCAGCGCAGAATCTCACTCCGGTGATCCTTGAGTTGGGTGGTAAAGCACCTGCAGTGATTGACCCCAAATATGACTTGGAAAAAGCAGTCGGCCGAATTATGTTTACCAAACAGTTCAACGCCGGCCAGATCTGCACCAATGTTGACTATGTATTTGTCCACGAAAGCCAGATTGAAGCGTTTGTCGAAAAGGCCCGTGCTTACGCCCACAAACATTGCCCAGATATCAACCACAAAGACTACACCTCGCTGATCGATGACCGCTCCTATGAGCGCGTGATGGCGACTATTGCCGACGCCGAACAAAAGGGTGCCCGTGTGGTGTCATTGAGCGAGCAGCAGGCCAATCCAGAGTTGCGCAAAATCCCGCTGACGCTGATCTTAGAAACCAGCCCTGAGATGACTATTCGCCAGCGTGAGACGTTCGGTCCACTGTTGATGGTCATGCCTTACAAAGAGCCCAGCGATGTGGTCACCTATGTCAACCGCTTCGACCGTCCGCTGGCGCTCTATCCGTTCTCAAACAACAAAAAATTAGTCGATTACTACATCGAACACATCATGTCAGGTGGGGTGACTGTCAACGACTGTCTGTTCCACGTCGCCCAGCACGATCTGCCCTTTGGTGGTGTCGGCCCCAGCGGTATGGGTCATTATCACAGCTATGAGGGTTTTGTTGCGTGTTCGAAAATGCGCCCCGTGTTCTATCAAGCGGGCTGGACCGCTATGCAGTACCTGCGCCCCCCTTACGGTAACTTTGCCGACAAGGTCTACGGCATGCTAGTTAAGATGAAGAGCTAGACGGCAATTACTCGAAGGAGCAGCAGCATGGATTTAGGGTTAAAGGGTAAAACTGCCATCGTTTGTGGTGCCAGCCGCGGTCTTGGCTATGCCACTGCCTCTGAGCTGCATCGCGCTGGTGTGGCAGTCACTATTGTGGCCCGCCACGCTGAGACAATCGAGGCGGCCGCAGAACAGCTGCGCGCACAGGGCAGTGCAGAGGTGGCTGCAGTAGTCGCCGACGTCGCGACAGTGGAGGGCCGCCAAGCCCTTTTGGCGGCGCAACCGGCGCCTGATATCCTGATCAACAATGCCGGCGGTCCACCGAGTGGCGATTGGCGCCAGTTGACTGCGGCCGATTGGCACCAAGCACTGGAAGCCAACATGCTCAGTGCCATTGCGTTGATGCAGGCAACTCTCGATGGCATGGCTGAGCGCGGTTTTGGCCGGGTAGTCAATATCACCAGCGGCTCAGTCAAAATGCCGATGGCGGGGCTGGATATGTCTAACGGTGCTCGCGCCGGCTTGACCGGCTTTTGCCGAGGCATCGCCAATAACTACGTGGCGCGCAATGTCACTATCAATAACATTCTGCCAGGCCTGCACGAAACAGCGCGTCTCGAGAGCCTGTTTGCTGCTCAGGCGCAGGCGCGCGGCGTTGAGCCCGACCAGGTGCGTGCTGCTATGCTCGCCTCTGTGCCGGCAGGCCGCTTTGGCAGTGAGCAGGAGTTTGGCGCTGCCGCAGCCTTCCTCTGTTCGGCAAATTCTGGTTTTATTACTGGCCAAAATTTACTGCTCGACGGTGGTGTTTTCCCCGGCGCACTGTAAACTCAACGGTAGTCTCACAGAGCCGCACAGCGGCTCTTTTTTTAGGTGAAAAATATACAAAGGCGTATCTGTTCAATGAAACTAAAGCCGCTAGCTATCTCTGCTATCTGTTTACTTCCTGTCTGGGCGGTTGCCGCCCCAGTTGAGGAGGTGGTGACTATCGCCACGGGTAGTGAACAAGCGCTCAGCCAGCTACCGTTAAGTGTGTCGGTTATCGATGCCAGTGAAATCGCTTTGCTCGGAGCTCAACACGCCTCAGAACTGCTCAACCGCGAGCCTGGATTGCTGCTGCAGCGCGGCAACGGCCAGGAGTATCTGCCCGCGGTGCGCTCGCCGGTTTTTACCGGCGCCGGTGCCTGTGGGGAGCTGCTGGTGTTAGAGCAGGGCATCTCTCTCAATGCCAACGGTTTTTGCAATATCAATGAATTGTTCGGGGCGCATACGGAACAAGCCGCAGCGATTGAGCTGATTCGCGGCCCCGGTACGGTGCTTTACGGCAGCAACGCACTGCACGGGGTGATTGATGTGCAGGCGCCCGACTTACAAGCACCCAACTCCTTGGGCCTGGAGTGGGCTCAGCGTGACTATCAGCGCTTAACGTTCAATGTCAACGGTGGAGATGAGCAACAGCGATTGGGCGTTGCCGTTACCAGCGCTATCGACGGCGGCAGCCGCTATTCCTCGGGCTTTAAACAGAACAAGCTGACTTTGCAACACCAGTACTTGGGGCGGCACTGGCAGGTTGACAGCGGCTTAGTGGTCTCGCAGCTCAACCAAGAGACCGCCAGTTATATCGAGGGCTTTGAGAGTTATGCCGATACTGCTGTGCGCCGCCAAAATTTAGATCCGCAGGCCTACCGCAACGCGGAATCTGTCCGCGCCTGGAGCGAATGGCAGCACACTAGTGAAGAGGGCAAACTCTCGATTAAACCTTACCTGCGCAGTGCCGAGATGGACTTCCTAATGCACTTCTTGCCCGGCACCCCGGTCGAGCAGAACAGCCACCATAGCGCGGGTGTCCAGCTGCGCTGGCAACCTACAGAAAAAGAGGGGCGCAGCTGGTTGTTCGGTGTCGATGCTGAGCTGACAGAGGGCGAGTTTCTGCAGTATCAAGAGGGTGAGGCGCCGAGTTTCTTACAAAGCCAAATCCCCACCGGCAAACACTACGACTACCGAGTAGATGCTTGGCAGTTCTCCCCGTTTGCACGTCTTTATTGGCAACTTGCCGAGCAGCTGGAATGGAGCGCCGGAGTGCGTTTTGAGGCACTCGACTACAGTTATGACAACCAAATGAGCGATGGTCGGACTGACGAGCTCGGCGATCCTTGTGATTCGGGTTGTCGCTATACACGCCCATCGGACCGCGACGACCGTTTCGAAAATCTCTCGCTGGAGACGGCGTTAAACTACCAGTTGGCTGATGCTCAACGAGTATTTGTGCGCTTTGCTCGCGCTTACAGGGCCCCGCAGGCAACAGAGCTCTATCGATTGCAGCGAGAACAGTTGAGCGCACAGCTTGATGCCCCTTCGTTGGACTCACTTGAATTGGGGTGGAAGGGGAGTTTGGCTCAACTCGATTATCAAGTTGCCCTCTATTTCATGCACAAACGCAATGTGATCTTCCGCGATAGCGATTTTTACAATGTCAGCAATGGTGAAACACGTCATCGCGGCGTTGAAGTTTCAGCCGCTTACGCTTTTAACCCCCAGTGGCGCGCAGAACTGGCCGCCAGTTATGCTCGCCATAGCTACGGCAATAGCCCTGGACTAGTGACGAGTAATATTAAAGGCAATGAGATGGATGGCGCGCCGCGCTGGTTTGGTCGCACAGCCCTCATCTGGCAGCCAAGTGAAGCGCTGATGGCTGAGCTAGAGTGGAGTGCTGTGGCCGGCTACTACTTAGATATCGAAAATCAACACCGCTACAGCGGCCACCGTTT
>JBELGO010000038.1:0-14785 GCA_042091915.1 SAR92 clade bacterium
AATAACCACTTTCATCTACCAACGTTTCATCAGGACCACCTTCGTCTTCAATACCGTCATTTTCTTGATAGATAAAGCCCAACTGTAAGGCGTCTAGCTGATACTTGGCGACCAAGCGCAGCAGATCTTGCCCTTTAACATCGTCGTCGCCAGCCACGGCCAGATAGAGGTCACCTTGAGTGTAGGAGAGTGAATAGGAGACCCCGTCGGCCAAGCCGTCGCGGGCCTCTACACCCTCGTCCTCTTCGCCCGGCATCATCGCCACGGTTGCAGCAAAACCGTTAAAGGTGGGCGATGTATAGGCGACCATATTTTTAGCGCGGGTCTCACCATCAAACAGAACCTTCAGGTCGCCGTCTAGATCGTTAAAGAGGTCCACTTTACTCTGCGCCATTTTGGTCGGCGTGTCGTGGTTGCCCGCCCAGACCATTCCGTAACGGCCTTTAATACCCGCCATAATATTGCGCTGCTTGAAAGGGCTGTCTCCAGCGCACTTACCGTCATCGGCACACACCTCAAATTCGGCTTTATAGACCGCGTAGAGATCTGGCTTAATTTCACTTTTACCTTTGACACCCAAGCGAGAGGCGTTGCTGTTGAGCTGGTAGTTATCACTTTCACTGCTACCACCTTGCTCATCGGTCGCCACCACCGAGAGATTAATTTTTCCGTAAATGCTGCCATCCAAAGGACCGCTAGCTGCAGCCGGAAGAGCTACAGCACCCGCTGCAAGAGCTATATACAAGGGAGTTAGAACTTTCATCATATCTCCTAAGAAGAGTTGTCGCGGCAGTAGACCGCAGTTAAATGACATTTTTTTGTCGATTTGATGAATCAACGATGACGATAATGCTGCTAATTTATGACAATATTGTGACAAGCCGCGCTATCCACACTCTGCCGCTGTCATATTATTGTCATATAATCGCCTTAATCTCCTTACCCAAGCTTCCTGCCGCGGTAATAACTTGGCAAGAACCTGTAATGGCATAAACAGCATCTGACGAGGTTAAAACCATGAAAAAAACTCTACTTTGCACCACAGCACTCGCCGCAGCACTAATTGCAAGCCAGCCTGTATTGGCGCGAGACACTATCGAAATTGTTGGCTCTTCTACCGTTTACCCCTTTGCAACCGTTGTCGCTGAGCGCTACGGCCGCTCAAGCGGTGGTGCCACCCCCAAAATTGAAGCAACAGGCTCTGGTGGCGGGCTTAAATTGTTCTGCTCTGGCGTCGGCTCAAACTACCCCGATGTTACCAATGCCTCGCGCCGCATCAAGGCATCCGAGTTTGCACTCTGCCAATCTAATGGCGTCAGCGAAATCATCGAAGTGCAAATTGGTTTTGATGGTATTGTTATCGCCAATGCGAGTGCTGGCGGTACACCACCACTCGACATCAGCCGCCGCGATCTGTTCTTAGCGCTAGCCAAGCAGGTGCCGAGCGATTCAGGCGCATTGGTCGACAACCCCTATACACGTTGGTCACAAGTGAACCCCGAACTGCCCGACACCGCTATCGAGGTTCTCGGCCCACCGCCCACCTCGGGTACCCGCGATGCTTTCGCTGAGTTGGCGCTTGAAGGTGGCTGTAAAACTTTCCCGGCCATTAAAGCGATGAAAAAAGCCGACAAGCAAGCCTACAAAACTGTCTGTCACACGGTGCGTGAAGATGGTGTTTACATTGAAGCCGGCGAGAACGACAACCTAATTGTGCAAAAGCTTGAAGCCAACCCCAGTGCCTTGGGTATATTTGGCTTTAGCTTCTTGGACCAGAACGCCGACAAAGTCCAAGGCTCCAGCATTGAAGGTGTCGAACCTACCTTTGAATCGATCGCAGACAAGAGCTACCCCGTCTCGCGACCACTGTACTTCTACGTCAAAAAAGCTCATGTCGGTGTAGTGCCTGGGCTAGAAGGTTACTTGGCTGAATTTACTAGCGAAAAAGCCTGGGGAGAAGAGGGTTATTTGGCAGAAAAAGGGATGATTCCGCTGCCCACTGCCGATCGCCGCGCTCTGGCAGCAGCCGTTGCCAATTTAACTCCGATGACCGGCGAAGAACCGTTGAAGTAGCGCTTAAAAGTCGGCACCATGACGGCCTGCTTGGAGTACCAAGCGGGCCGTATTTGTGCTCGGCGCAGATGGGTTGAATAATAGAGTGGCCAATCGGCCGGAAGCACAGAGGTAGACTCCACCATGCAAGCAAGTAATTTGCTGTTTATCATTATCGCTTTGGCGGTATTTGCCTATTTTTCTGGTTACGGCCGATCACTGCGCATTGCCAAACCACTCGGCAGCATTCGCCACCTACACTCACTGCCCTCCTACTATGGTTTGCAGACCGCACTCTGGGTCGCACTGCCGGCACTGTTTGCTGTGGGAGTCTGGCAACTTAGCGCAGATAGCTTGATCAACGCTCATATTATGCGCGGCTTGACAGACTCTATCGCCGACAGTGCTGACTACAACCTCACCTTAAATCGTATTATTAATGTCGCCTCTGGCGCCCTGCCCGCCACAGGGCAAAGTGAGCAAGTACTGGCGGCGGCTGATACGCTCAATCAAATTGCCGCCACCGAGAAGTGGGCGTTAACTATTTTGGTATTGACGCTGTGTGGTACTGGTGGCTTGTGGAGCTGGCGTCGAATTAGCCCTGATTTTCGCGCCCGAGCGGCCGTTGAGGGTATGTTGCAGAAGTTTTTACTGCTCTGTGCGTCGCTGGCCATTTTGACCACGTTAGGCATCGTTATGTCGGTGCTGTTCGAGTCGATCCGTTTCTTTCAAACTGTCCCTATCAGCGAATTTGTTTTCGGTACCAGCTGGAGCCCACAAACAGCTATTCGAGTCGATCAAATCGGCTCTTCTGGCAGCTTTGGCGCGGTACCGCTGTTTACCGGCACACTGTTGATTTCTGCCATTGCTATGGTGGTAGCGGTGCCGGTGGGGTTAATGTCGGCCATTTACTTGGCGGAGTATGCCTCGCCGCGCTTTCGCCGTATCGCTAAGCCGATGTTAGAGATTCTCGCTGGGGTACCCACCGTAGTCTACGGCTTCTTTGCCGCTCTCACCGTTGCCCCGCTGATCCGTGAAATCGGTGCCGGTTTCGGCCTCGATGTAGCCGCCGAGAGCGCCCTGGCAGCGGGTTCAGTAATGGGCATTATGATTATTCCGTTTATCTCTTCGCTGGCCGATGATGTCATCACCGCCGTGCCGCAATCGCTGCGCGACGGCTCGCTGGCGATGGGCGCCACCCACTCCGAAACTATTCGCAATGTTGTTATCCCCGCAGCGCTGCCCGGTATTGTCGGTGGTATATTGTTGGCAGTGTCGCGCGCCATTGGCGAAACCATGATTGTAGTGATGGCCGCCGGCATGGCCGCCAATTTAACTGCCAACCCACTGGACGCTGTGACCACCGTAACCGTGCAGATTGTCACGCTGTTAACCGGAGACCAAGAGTTCGACAGCGCCAAGACGCTAGCCGCCTTCGCTCTCGGCTTAATGCTATTTATTGTCACTTTGGGGCTCAACTTTCTGGCCCTGCGAATCGTGAAAAAATATCGAGAACAATATGACTGAGACCCATCAGACTGCGGCGCAGAGTGCGCCGGTTGACCACTCGGCAACCATTAAAGCGTCACTAAAACGCCGCTACCGCGCCGAGCACCGTTTCCGCTGGTATGGCCGTGCCGCCATTGCCTTTGGCCTCGCGGCTGTCTTGGTGTTGTTTGTCGATATCATCAGCAAAGGGCATGGCGCATTTAAAACAACCCATATCTCTGTCCCTATTCACTACGATCTCGATACTCTCGGTGTCACTAGCCTTGGCGACGAGCGTCAACTGGCGCTGGCTGACTGGGATGCTCTATTCAAAGTGGGAATACGCCAGGTTATCCCTGAAGCACGCGGCCGCACACAGCGTCGCGAACTCTATCGCCTAGTCAGCAACGGTGCCGGTTACGATCTCAAAGATCGCCTGCTGGCCAATCCCAACTTGGCTGGCCAGCAGGAGCGTATCTGGTTGCTGGCTGATGACGATATCGACACCTACTACAAAACCTTACTCGACGGCGAGCCCTACACTGCACGAGTGACCGAACGGCAAATTGCATGGATCGATCAACTCGCCGCCAACGGTGAGATCGAAACGCGCTGGAACCGCAATCTGTTCACCCGCGGCGACTCGCGCGAACCTGAACAAGCGGGCATTTGGGGTGCAGTGATGGGCTCTCTGTTCACACTAGCTATTACTTTTGCTCTGTCGTTCCCGATTGGCGTTTCTGCGGCTATTTATCTTGAAGAGTTTGCCCCGCGCAACCGCTTTACCGATTTTATCGAGATCAATATTAATAATTTGGCTGCGGTACCCTCAATTATCTTTGGTCTGTTGGGTTTGGCTATTTTTATTAACTTCTTCCAGGTACCTCGCTCTATTCCAGTGCTAGGCGGCTTAGTACTCACCTTGATGACGCTGCCGACGATTATCATCACCAGCCGCGCTGCGATCAAAGCGGTGCCGCCCTCTATTCGCGAGGCTGCCTTGGGCATGGGCGCATCTAAACATCAGATGGTGCTCCACCACGTGTTGCCACTCGCCATGCCCGGCATGCTCACCGGTGCCATTATCGGTATGGCGCAGGCGCTGGGCGAAACAGCCCCGCTATTAATGATCGGGATGGTGGCGTTTATTGTCGATATACCGGGCGGGTTCACTGATCCGGCCACCGTGTTACCCGTACAAATTTTCCTCTGGGCAGATAGCCCTGAGCGCGCCTTTGTCGAGAAAACTTCAGCGGCAATCATGGTTCTGCTGGCTTTCTTAATCTTAATGAATACTACCGCCGTTTTGATTCGCAAACGTCTCGAGCGCCGCTGGTAGTCCACCATCAATATCAAGGAGCCTGCTATGGCTAACAAAATCGAAGAGAGCAGCACTGAACAGAGTGTAGGCACTCAGTTTCAAGACAACGCTCGCATGTCGATGCGCGATGTAAATATTTTTTATGGCGACAAACAGGCCATTTTCGATGTCAGCTTAGACATTGGTCAAAACGAGGTAATGGCCATGATTGGGCCATCGGGCTGTGGAAAATCGACTTTTTTGCGCTCACTTAACCGAATGAACGACACTATTGAAGGCTGCCGCGTTGAGGGCAGCATCACAATGGATGGGCAAAATTTGTACGACCCCAAGCTCGATGTGGTCGAGCTGCGCGCTCGAGTGGGCATGGTCTTTCAAAAACCCAACCCGTTCCCCAAGTCGATCTACGATAATGTCGCCTACGGCCCAAAAATTCATGGTTTAGCCGAGAGCCGAGTAGATCTTGATGAGATCGTCGAAAACAGCTTGCGCAAAGCCGGCCTATGGATGGAGGTAAAAGATCGCCTGCACCAGCCCGGCACCGGACTCTCTGGCGGACAACAGCAGCGCCTGTGCATCGCCCGCGCTATTGCGGTTAACCCAGAAGTGATCTTAATGGATGAGCCGTGTTCGGCTCTCGACCCTATCGCAACAGCAAAAATTGAAGAGCTGATCGAAGAGCTGAGCGAAAACTTCACCATCGCCATTGTCACCCACTCAATGCAGCAAGCTGCGCGAGTTTCACACCGCACTGCCTACTTCCACCTCGGCCGCTTAATTGAGGTCAACCCCACTGAGCAGGTGTTCACAATGCCTGAACACGAGTTGACCGAGGGCTACATTACCGGCCGGTTCGGCTAACAGGAGCAACTCCATGGAAAAATTACCCTTCGATAACCATATCGCTTCGGTCTTTGACGGAGAGTTAGAGGATATCCGCACTGATCTTATGAATATGGGCGGGCAAGTTGAGCAGCAGCTCGCCGATGCTGTACACGCTATTTGCGAAGCAGACAGTCAGCTGGCCGAGCAAGTGATCCAGCGCGATAACAAAGTCGACGAAATGGAGCTCGAGATTGATGAAGCGTGCGTTCTGGTTATTGCGCGCCGCCAACCCGCTGCCAGTGACTTGCGCTTGATCGTCGCGGTGACACGCGCTGTAGCAGACCTGGAGCGAATTGGCGATGAAGCGAAAAAAATCGCCAAACACGCTCTCGAACTGACAGAATCTGGCCCCTCGCCAATGGGTTATAGCGAGGTGCGTCATCTGGCTCAATCTGTCAGTCAAATACTGCGCAACTCATTAGACTCTTTTGCCCGCTTCGATGCTGAGACCGCGATGGCCACGCTCAAAGAGGACAAAAAGATCGACATGGAATATAAGACGGCCCTTCGTGAACTAGTCACTTATATGATGGAAGACCCGCGCAGCATCAGCCGAGTCATCAATATTCTATGGGTTGTGCGCTCGCTGGAGCGTATCGGTGACCACGCGAAAAACCTCTGTGAACAAGTAGTTTTTGTTGTTAAAGGTAAGGACATACGCCACCGCGACGGTCACTGATCGGCGCGCGGCGGCTTGCCAGCATCAATCAAATAGGATCTACCCACACCGTGGCAAACACTGCAGATCGTTTTTTTGATTACCGCCTCAGTTGGTTAGCGTTCAATGAACGCGTCTTGCAAGAGGCGGCGGATGACAATAACCCGATTGTTGAGAGAATGCGCTTTTTGGGTATTTTCTCCAACAACCAAGACGAGTTTTTCCGCGTCCGTTTTGCTCAAATCCAACGCGAACTCGAGCTGGTTCGCGCACCCCGCGAGCAGACTTCGCTGATCAAGCTGTTGCGCGCTATTCAACGCAAAACTAATGAGCTCAGTGAGCAATTTGACGCTATCTATAACGACCTGCTCGCCGAACTCGCCAAACGCAAAATTTACTGCCTTGACGAAACGCAGCTAACCGCTAAGCAAGGCCGCTGGCTGCACCGTCACTTCACCAAAGAGATCCTGCCGCATATCGTGCCGCTGTGGGTCGACCGCGGCATTGATCTCAAACGCGTCATCAACGATGGCGAAAGCTATCTGATGGTTGAGCTGCGCCAAAATAATGACGCCCGCTTTGCACTCATAGCCATACCTACCGCCGTTTCGCGGTTTATTCCGCTTCAATCTGAAGATGGCCGCGCAAAAAAATATTTCATGTTGATTGATGACGCTATCCGCTACTGCATGGATGATATTTTTGGTGGCCTCTATCAAACAGAGTCCGCGCGCAGCTGGTCGATGAAGATTACTCGCGATGCTGAATACTCACTGGATAGCGATCTTGACACTAGCCTGGTTGAGAAGATGAGCGAAGGGGTAAAACAGCGTCTGACCTCGGAGCCGGTGCGGCTGAGCTTTGACAAATCTATGCCTAAAGGGATTCGCGAAATCCTCGCCGACGGCCTCGGTTTTGATGAGTACGACACCTATCTATCCGCAGGGCGCTACCGCAATTTTCGCGACTTTATCAGCTTCCCCAATATGGGCTCCCGCTACTTAGAAGAGAAGCCTTTAGCTCCTCTACAAAATTCAGCGATTGCGCACGGCAAAAACCTTTTTGATGCCATTGATAGCGAAGATATTCTGCTCTACTACCCCTACCATCAATTCAACCATTTCACCGAGTTTGTTAGACAAGCTGCATTCGATCCCAGTGTCACCGAAATACGGATTAATGTTTACCGTGTAGCCAAGCACTCGCTGGTTGTGGATTCATTAATCGATGCTGCGCGCAACGGTAAAAAAGTGGTGGTTAATGTTGAGCTCACCGCGCGCTTTGATGAACAGCGCAATATAGAACTGACCGAAAAACTGCAAGCAGCCGGCATCAAAGTCACACTGGGCATACCTACGCTGAAAATACACTCAAAGCTCTGTTTAATCGTCCGCAATGAAGGCGAACACGAGCGCTTGTATGCACATATTGGCACCGGCAACTTCAACGAAAATACCGCCCGTATCTATACTGACTTTTCGCTGTTTACCTGCCATCCTGAGATCGCTGCCGAAGTGCGCAACGTCTTCACCTATATTGAGTACAGCTACCGCCATTTTGACTTTGATCACTTAATTGTCTCACCGGTCAATTCGCGCAGCCGACTCATACAGCTAATAACCGCCGAACGCCGGCTGGCCGAAGCTAACCAGCCGGCCCAGATTGATCTCAAACTCAATAATCTAGTCGACCGCGAACTGATCAGCGAACTCTATGCCGCCAGCCGCGTAGGGGTAAAAATTCGCATTATTGTCCGTGGAATGTGCGCCCTAATTCCGGGCGTTAAGGGAATGTCTGAGAACATTCATGTGATCAGCATTGTCGACCGGTTTCTCGAACACCCCCGTGTCATGGTCTTCCACAACGGCGGTGAGCCCAAAGTGTTCATCTCTTCAGCCGACTGGATGACTCGCAATATAGACCGGCGCGTAGAGGTCGCTACCCCTATCTATAATACTGCGTTAAAACAGCGCATTATCGATATTGTCGAACTGCAATTTGCCGACCGGGTAAAAGCTCGCGTTATTGACCAAGAGCAAACTAACTCGTACGTAAAACGCGGTAACCAGCGCAAAATACGCTCACAAGTTGAGATCTACAACTATCTCAAGGCAAGTGAGAAAAGCGCAGCGCGCAAGCTATCTTCATGAACGATGACAGCCCGCTCACGGGTATTACTGAAGTAGCCGCCGTCGATATCGGCTCTAACAGTATTCATATTATTGTCGCCCGCCAAGTTAACGGTGCTCTGCAACCACTGATTACTGAAAAACAGATGGTTCGCCTGGGCGCCGGGCTAAAAAAAGGCAAACTCAATGCAGCGGCTGTCGATCGCGGCCTGCACGCACTGCACTCTATTGAGCCAATACTCAATGGCCTGCCGGCCGATCGAGTCAGAATTATTGCCACCCATGCGCTGCGTGCCGCTAAAAATCGCGATGAGTTTATCGCTGCCGCGCGCGAGATACTTCCCTACCCCGTTGAGGTGGTGAGTGGTGACGAAGAGGCGCGGCTCATCTACCAAGGAGTTGCTCACACCACACCTGCAGATGGCCGACGTTTAATTATTGATGTTGGCGGCGGCAGTACCGAATTTATTATTGGCGAACAATTTCAACCACTGCAGCTCTCCTCGCTGTCCATGGGCTCTGAATCTTATCGGCGCAAATTTTTTAAAGATGGCGTTATCACTCGCGAGCGGCTGACCAAAGCGACTGAAGCGGCCAGTGTAGAGCTGGCCAAGATGGAGCGGCGCTTCTGCGCTACCGGCTGGCAACATGTATTGGGCACATCAGGGTCGATTAAAGTATTGCTGCGCTTTGCCTCTCTCTGCCAAGACGACTTCAATGATCAGCTCACGCCTGCAACTCTCTCTACTCTGCGCGATGCACTGGTGGCTGCCGAACATATCGACAATCTTGACGGTGTCGACAGTCATCGACAGCCGCAGTTGCCGGCTGCCTTTGCCATTTTAGATGCCGCATTTAATGTGCTCGGTATTGAATCGCTGCAGCTCAATGAAGCAGCACTGCGCGAAGGTGTTTTATATGAGCTCTGCGATCAACTCGATGAGCGTGATATTCGCACACGCACTATCGACAGCCTATGTGCGCGCTACAGTATCGATGTCAACCAGAGCCAGCGCGTACAGCGCACGGTCGCACAGCTGCTGCCACAGTTGGGCTTGCGCTCGGCCACTTATAAACAATACGCGCGCTACCTCTACTGGGCAGCCGCACTGCACGAAATTGGCTTGGACATCAGCCATCGCAAGCTACAACAGCACGGACGCTATATCATCACCAATGCTGACCTACCCGGCTTTAGCAGTGAACAGCAGCAGATTTTAGCCACGCTGGTGGCAATGCAGCGCAAACGTTTCTACCGCCACGACTTGCCCAAGTTGACACTGCTGTCGCGACCAGCCCTGCTGCAGATGGTATTGGTTCTGCGTCTGGCCGTGCTACTTAACACCCGCCGTCTAGACCGCGATTTACCCCCCATCACGCTCAGCTTTGCAAGCGAGACGACTCAGCTGAGCATTGCCGATGGCTGGTTAGAGAGCCACCCGTTGTTAGCCGCTGACTTGGAGCGCGAAAGAGAATATTGGCGCGGCTGTGGGCTCAAGCTCAAACTGGTTCGCTGAACCCACGGCCAGTCAGAGGTTAGGCAGAAGCAGACGGGCGCGCACTGACCTGATCGTACCAGCGCTGTAGATTCTGCTGCTCTGGGGCGATACGCACTTTCACCCATTTGGCGAAGTCGATAACGATCAAAGCTTGGATATCAGCAATCGAGAAATAATCGCCGACCACATACTCGCTAGTGGCAAAATGCGCATCCATGTCGTTAAAGAAGTTGGCCACTCGCAACATGCCGCGCTCGGCCAGTTCTGGGCTCTGGACGTAGTTGTGTGGGCCGGGCACCGCTCTATCAACAAACATCGGCGTGGTATTGCGATATGCCTCAGCCACAGCCAGCAGGCCATTGAGCATAATTTGATGGTTGTGAATATTCACCTGCGCACGCTCAAAAGGGTCACGGCCCCAGAGCGGATTGTCTGGGTAGGTCTCTTCAAGATAGCGGCAGATAGCGTCGACTTGGTGGATGCGGCGGCCGTCGTCCAACTCTAGCACTGGGACATCCATGGCGGGATTGATCGCCCGAAACTCTTCTGTGCGCTGCTCGCCTTTGGTCAGGTCGATCTGCACGGCGTCAACCGCGACACCTTTTTCAGCCAAAAACATCCGCACTCGGCGCGGGTTGGGGGCAGGGGCAAAATCATATAATTTCATGGCGATCCTCTCTTGGTTTTTTAATTAATAGTTTGGCGAGCTTTAATCGAGGTGACTATACCATCGCCATCGAGGCCCACTTCGCGCAATTGAGCGCTGGTAGCCGCGTGATCGATATAGCGATCGGGAAGGCCGAGCAGCAGTAAATCAACGACAACACCCTGCTCCGCGTAGTACTCCGCAACAGCCGCTCCGGCCCCGCCGGCCACACTGTTCTCTTCTAACGTGACTAATAGACGGCCACTGTTCTTGTACTGTTCGAGCAGCTCACAATCCAATGGTTTAGCAAAGCGCATATCCACTAACTCGGCATCCAACTCCTCTGCAGCGACTCGGGCATTGGCCAGCAATGCACCAAAATTGAGTATCACTGGGCCGCTTCCGCTGCGCAGCAGACGGCCTTTACCGATTGGCCAGTCGTGGAGAGTTTTTTCTATCTCAACATTGGGGCCTGCACCGCGCGGGTAGCGAACCGCCGCAGGGCCAGGGTGTAAGTAACAGCTGTTGAGCAGTTGACGCGCCTCGTTCTCATCTGCCGGAGTCGCGATCACCATATTGGGAATACAGCGCAGATAGCTAATGTCATAAGCACCGGCATGGGTGGCGCCATCTTCACCGACGAGGCCGGCGCGGTCGAGTGCAAACGTAACATCCAGGTTTTGCAGTGCAACATCGTGAACAAGCTGATCATAACCGCGCTGTAAAAATGTCGAATAAATAGCCACTACCGGTTTGATATTTTCGCACGCCATACCCGCTGCGAGCGTGACTGCGTGTTGCTCTGCAATGGCCACATCGACAAAACGCTGCGGAAATTTTTCGGCAAACTCGACCATTCCAGAGCCTTCACACATAGCCGGGGTGATCGCCATTAAACGTTCATCCTCAACGGCTTTGTCGCACAACCAATCGCCAAATACCTGTTGATATTTAGGCCCTGAAGCGGTTTTTTTAACTCCGCTTGGCTCGAGTTTATTCAGCGCATGGTAACCGATCGGATCGGCCTCAGCGGGGGCAAAACCTTTGCCCTTTTCAGTGATCACATGCAGTATCACCGGCCCTTTGATCGCTTTTAACTTGTCCAAGGTATCCACTAACAGCGGCAGGTCGTGACCGTCGAGCGGGCCAATATAGTAGAATCCCAACTCTTCAAAAATTGTGGCTGGGGCGACAAAGGACTTCATATACTCTTCGGTGCGGCGGACAAATTCTTTGGTGTAGGGCATCCGCTTCAACACCCGCTTGCCACCCTCGCGAATAGAGTTGTAAAAACCACTCGCCCAAATTTTGGCGAAATAGGTGGAGAGCCCGCCGACATTTTTCGAGATCGACATCTTGTTGTCGTTGAGCACGACCAGTAGATCATCATCGACATAAGCTGCGTGGTTAAGTGCCTCGAAGGCCATCCCTGCGGTCATCGCACCGTCGCCCATCACCGCTACTGCACGGCGATTGTCACCCCGCAGTTTAGCTGCCATGGCCATACCCAGTGCGGCGCTGATGGAGGTCGATGAGTGACCGACACCGAAGGTATCGTATGTACTTTCACTGCGCTTGGGAAAGCCAGAGAGCCCGCCTTGTTGGCGAATGGTGAGCAGCTCGTCGCGGCGCCCAGTAAGCACTTTGTGCGGGTAAGTTTGATGACCGACATCCCACACCAAGCGATCTTCAGGTGTATTGAATACATAGTGCAGCGCGATGGTGAGCTCAGTCACACCCAACCCAGCGCCGAAGTGCCCGCCTGTTTTACCGATGCAGTAGAGCAGATAGTGGCGCAGCTGGTCGGCCAGTTCTGGAAGCTGCTCTGGCTTTAACTGACGCAGATCCGCCGGCGACTCTATCTTGTCGAGCAGCGGTGTCGCCGGGCGCTCACTGGGGAGCTGTTGATAAACTTTTACCATAATGGGTTTCGGCCATAGTTACTGGGCGCACAAGGCTACCCAGTTTACCTGTTAGTAGTTGCGCGTCACCACAAAGTTAGCCAATGCGCGCAATTGATCGGCGCGTTGGTCAAAACTCTCAAGCGACGCCAGGGCGCTGGAGTGGGCTTGGTGCGCCGCCTGGCGTGCCTCTTCAACACCCAGCAGTTGCGGGTAAGTCACCTTGCCACTGGCAATGTCGCTGCCCTGCGGCTTGCCCAGCTGCGCGGTATCGCTCTCTATGTCGAGCAAATCGTCCTGAATCTGAAACGCCAAACCGAGCGCTTGTGAAAAGTTTTGCAGTGCTGTCAGCTGTTGCTTAGAAGCATTACCGCTCGCCTGCGCAGCCAACATGACACTCGCCTCCATCAGCGCGCCCGTTTTAAGCCGATGCATCTGCTTTAACTGATCGAGATTTAACTGTTGGCCGGTAGCGGCAATGTCTATGGCCTGCCCGGCTACCATACCGTCACAGCCTGCCCATTTAGCCAGTTGGGCTATCAACTTTACTACAGTGGCAGGCGCAACACCCTCTAGCTGTGCGAGCTGCAAAAAAGCTAACGCCTGCAAACCATCGCCGGCCAATATCGCCGTCGCCTCATCAAAGGCGATGTGGCAGGTGGGTTTGCCGCGGCGCAGGGCATCGTCGTCCATGGCGGGTAGATCATCGTGAATCAACGAATAAACATGAATCATTTCTACCGCAGCGGCAACACCCAAAGCGGCTTGGCGCTGGCCGCCGAGAGCATCGCTGGTAGCTATGGCCAGCGCCGGGCGCAACCTCTTGCCGCCACCCAATGCAGAGTGGCGCATAGCGGCAAACAACCGAGCCGCAGCCCCGTGCTCAGCGGGCAAGCGCGACTCTAGCTGCGCTTCTATCAGCTCCGAACACTCTTGCAAAAAGCTGCGCAAATCAGACACGACTCATTAGTCCTGGTCTAGTTCAAAGGATTGTGTGTGCAGTTGGTCGCCATCGCGAGTCAGCACGGCGACTTTCTGCTCTGCTTCACTGAGCGCTTTTTGACATTCGCGAGCCAGATTTATACCTTGCTCAAATGACAACATCGACTGCTCCAGAGAGAGCTCTCCCTCTTCTAGGGATTCAACCAAAGACTCAAGTTTTGCCAGCTGCTCTTCAAACAGCGGGGTCTCTTTCGCCTGCGCTTTTTTAGTGGACATGTGGGCTCCTAGAAATAGTTGTGCGTTAGTTTAACCACTGGTCTGCCAGCATCACAATAATCAGTGCGGGGCAGATAAAGCGAACATAAAACGGCCAAATACGCCAAAACAGTTGGTATTGCGCATCTGGATTACCACACTTAATCTCTGCTAATAGTTTATCGCGCTGGAACAACCATCCCGCATAGAGGCACAGCATCATGCCCAACAACGGCTGAGCGGTCTCAGTGCTCAAACTGACTACCCAGCCGAACAACAACTCAAAGTTAGCTGCAATGGTTGCTGCAACTACAAATAAAAGCACTATTGTGACCAGCGTGGCAGGGTGACGAGCCACGTTAAAACGTTCAGTTACAAAGGCAACAGGGACCTCCAACATAGAGATAGAAGAGGTTAACGCGGCAATACTCATCAACAAAAAGAAACTGGCACCTACCCATAAACCGGCCGCCCCCATCTGCTCAAACAGCGCCGGCAACACTTGAAAGATTAGATCGGGCCCGGCGATGAGATTGTTGCCGTCTGCATAAATTTCAACACCGATCTGCTTGGCGACAAACATCGCTGGCAATACCAACAAACCCGCCAAAAAAGCCACCGAAGTATCGGTCAGAGTTACCAAGACACCCAACTTGGGCAAGTTCTCTTCGCGGCTGATATAAGAGCCGTAGATAAGCATAGTACCGACACCCAGCGACATAGAGAAAAACGCCTGACCAAGTGCACTGACCAGCAACTGCGGATCGCCCAGTTGACTAAAATCGGGGACCAAGTAGTGGCGCAAACCCTCTTCGGCACCGGGCTGAACCAACACATAAGCAATCAGCAACAACAGCAGTACGAACAGTGCCGGCATTAAGCGACGCGACCACTTTTCTATACCGTTAGTCACACCGGCCGCAATCACCGCGCCGGTTAAAAGCAAAAACAACCCGGTAAACAGCACATTCCTCGGCAGAGAGAAAGCAGTCAACCACTCAGCGGCTGC
>JBELGO010000039.1:0-14316 GCA_042091915.1 SAR92 clade bacterium
CTCAATATCAGCGGCTGTATGAATGCCTGCGGCCACCATCATGTCGGCCAAATAGGCATTCTGGGCGTGGATAAGAAAGGGGAAGAGTGGTACCAAATTCAAATTGGTGGCAGCGCGGGTAAAGATGCTGCACTCGCCAAGGTTCTGGGCCCGGCTTTTTCGCGCGACCAAGTGGCCGATACGGTCGCTAATTTACTGTTGGTTTATACTGACACACGTTACGAAGGCGAGAGCTTCCTCGAGACTTACCGACGCATCGGTCTAGCCCCATTCAAGGAGCGTGTTTATGCCCAAGCTAATTGAGAACTCTCAGCTCTGCGAGAACAAATGGCAGACCGTTGACGACCAGCAAGCACTGCCCGACAGTCATTATCTCCTGCCCCTAGAACGCTGGTTGGCAAAGCGCGAGACGCCAGCTGAGGGCTTGCCCTTCGGCGTGATCATTGAAGGTGACCAACCGCTCGAGGCGCTGCAAGATTCACTGGCAGATCTGCCGCTCATCGCCATCAGGTTCCCCAAATTTGCCGATGGCCGCGGTTTTTCCACAGCGCGCCTTCTGCGCGGCCGACACAATTACACTGGCGAACTTCGCGCCTGTGGCGATATCTTCCGCGACCAACTGCAGTTTTTACACCGCTGCGGCTTTGACAGTTTCGAAGTGCCCGACAGTGCAGATCAACAGTGGCTAGATTCCCTGCAAGATTTCACAGCCAGCTACCAAGCTGCCGCCCGATAGCTGTCGTGACCGGCTCACTTCTAGAGTCTTTTTTTCTTATCTTCAGTGGGGCTGCGGTGCTTGCCACAGCAGCGATGTACACCCGCCAACCGCTGCTAGTGGCTTATATACTGCTCGGCGCCCTACTCGGCCCATACGGATTGGGTTGGGTGGCTGATGTCAGCTTATTGGCGCAGATATCCAGCATTGGCATCGTCTTGTTGCTCTTTCTGATCGGTCTCGACATGCAGCCCCAGGCGCTGCTGGCAGTTCTCAAAGAGGCCTCAGTTGTCACTCTGTTGAGCTCAATGGCGTTTTTTGGGCTCGGTTTTGGCGCAGCTTGGCTGGCGCAATTTTCTCTTACAGAGTCGCTGGTGGTGGGCGCCGCGATGATGTTTTCCAGCACCATTATCGGGATCAAGTTACTACCAACTACCGCACTGCACCACAGGCGCAGCGGTGAAATGATGGTCGGTTTGCTGTTGTTGCAAGATTTTGTCGCCATCTTTGTTCTCATCGTGCTCTTCTCAAGCTCTTCGGGAAGTATTGAGTGGCGCAATATTGGCGCCAGCTTACTCGGTTTGCCGGTATTGTTAGCCGCGACTTTGGCGGTGGTGAAGTGGGTTCTACTGCCACTGCTGCAGCGCTTTGATCGCATTGGCGAGTATGTGTTTTTACTGGCTATCGGCTGGTGTTTTGCCGTATCTGAGAGTGCGGAGATGCTCGGCTTATCGCGGGAAATAGGTGCATTTTTAGCCGGGATCTCTATCGCCACCAGCCCGATTGCCCAGTACATCGCGCTGAGTTTAAAGCCGTTGCGCGACTTCTTCCTGATTCTATTTTTCTTCTCATTGGGAGGCGGCTTCAATATTGGCCTTCTGCCACAGGTGATAGTGCCAGCAGTGCTGCTGGCGACTGTGATTCTGGCGGCCAAACCGCTAATCTTTAGAAGCTTACTGCAACGCCAGAGCGAGAGCCCTGGCTTAGCGTGGGATCTGGGTTTCCGTCTTGGCCAGAGCAGTGAATTTGCGCTGTTGATCGCCTATGTTGCCGCCGCATCTGGACTGATTGGCGAGCTGGCATCACACTACATACAGGCCGCAGCCATTATCACGTTCTTAATATCCAGCTATATTGTCGTTTTAAACTTTCCAAGCCCAATGGCAGTCAGCGACAAACTGCGCCGCGATTGAATATTAGAGCGGCAGACGTCGAGCCGCTCGTCCCAGCCAGCGCGTCGCCACGCGCTCAACTGCGCCCTCTGCAGCAAAACCTAACTTCTCTTGCCAGCTGCGCTTGTGTAGCGTCACAACTTGATAGAGCTCACCCTCTGCAGCGGCAGCGAGCAGATAATCGTCACTGGTCGCCAGCTCATCGATCAACCCCAATCCCTGCGCCTGCTGGCCATACCAGACTTCGCCAGTGGCGACAGCGCCGACATTTAACTGCGGGCGCGCTTTGGCGACGAACGACTGAAACAGCTCGTGGGTATCGTCCAGTTCCTGCTGGAACTTGGCGCGCCCAGAGTCGTTATTTTCTCCAAACATGGTGACTGTGCGCTTGTACTCGCCCGCGGTATAGAGCTCGAAATCAACTTTGTTGTCGCGCAAAAGTCGATTGAAGTTGGGCAGCTGTGCCACTACGCCAATAGAACCGATTAGAGCAAATGGCGCGGCAACAATTTTATTGGCCACCGCCGCCATCATATACCCGCCACTTGCCGCCACTTTGTCGACACAAACGGTCAGCGGTATTTGCTTGGCGACCAGACGCGCGAGCTGCGATGCAGCCAAACCGTAGCTGTGCACCATCCCTCCTCCGCTCTCGAGTCTAACCACGACCTCGTCTTCAGGCTTTAAAATTGTCAACAGTGCGGAGATTTCGTGACGCAACGACTCAACTGCCGAGGCCTTGATGTCACCGTCAAAGTCGAGAACAAAGGTGCGACGAACGGCTTTTTTTGAGTTTTTCTTATCGGCTTTGGCACGCTGCTTCTCTTCTTTGCGACGCGCTTTGCGATGCGCTTTAAGTTGAGACTCTTCAAGAGTTGCCTCAATTAGCTGCTGTTCATGATCTTCAAACTGATCGTTGAGCTTAACCACCTCGAACTGTGGCGCTTCCACACCTGTTTGGCCGCGTCGCCCAGCTGAGCCTGCAACAACGAGAAGTGGAATGAGCAGGCAGACCAACACCGTCACGGCTTTCGCCAAGAAAAGGCCATATTCACTTAAAAATGCCACGTATAACTCCTGTCAAAAGATTAATTAAGTTGCTGCTTGGGCTGAGCGCGATTCGACAAAGCTGCGTATCAGCTTGCCTGAAATACTGGTAGAGGGCGGTATTTGTGGTAGTTCTGCATAGTGAAACCACTGCGCCTGCTCCAATTCGATACCATCCACGCAGATATCACCACTCGCATATTCGGCAAAGTAACCCAGCATTAATTGACTGGGGAACGGCCACGCTTGGCTGGCAAAATAGGTTAGGTTTGCTACCCGAACCCCACTCTCCTCCATCACCTCGCGACAGAGAGCCTGCTCGGCGCTCTCGCCGGGCTCAATGAATCCAGCCAGGGTGCTGAATAGACCGGGCGGCCAACTCGGCTGACGGCCGAGCAGGCAGTAGTCCTGGCGGTGAACCAAGGTAATGATACAGGGCGATATGCGCGGGTAATTGGTCAGTTTACAGCTGGCGCAAACTAAAGCGTGATCTTGTGCAGATGCTGTTGTCGGCTCGCCGCAGCTACCACAAAAGCGGTGTTGGCGCTGCCAGAGTAAAAGTTGCGTGGCGCGACTAAACAGTCCGAAATCTTTCTCATCGATCACCGCCAGCAGTGAACGCAATGAGAGCAACTCAAACTGGCATGCTAGCTGCTGGAGCGCATGGCTGTCACAAGCCCACACCTCACCTGCACCGACACCTGCCAAAAAACCTAAAGGCAGACGCACAGAGGGATTACAACAGACAGAGAGCTCTGCAAACGTCCACCAAGCTACCGCACTCACAACAGGCTTGGCAATGCGACCATCGACCACTAGCACAACAAAGGCAGGTGGCTCACCATTACCCTCGGTGCTGGGGTAAAATCCCCCGAGGCTCTCGGCCAATTTCTCCATCAAATGATATCCTTGCGATACAGTAAAAGTGATTGCAATAAGACCACACCAGGCATATGGTTATGCGCCTTAAAGTTACCCCCGCATCCTAACATAATCTGGCATTCTGACCCCTTACAACCACTTTTAAAAAGGCTTTTTAACTATGCAAATGAGTGCAAGAAAAGCACTGCGAAGAAACTTTTTAGGCAACTCCCCGCGCTGGTACAAAGGTGCGATATTCCTATTCCTTTTAATTAATCCTGTTTTTCTTTATACCCTTGGCCCCTTCATCACAGGCTGGATTTTAATCGCAGAGTTCATTTTTACTCTGGCCATGGCGCTCAAGTGCTACCCCCTTCAACCCGGCGGTTTACTGGCTATCGAGGCTGTTGCCCTCGGTATGACCTCACCTGAGGCGGTTTATCACGAGGCAGTGGGCAATTTTGAAGTCATTATGCTGCTAATGTTTATGGTCGCCGGCATCTACTTTATGCGCGATATGTTGATGGCTACTTTTAGCAAACTGCTGATTGCGGTCAAATCGAAAGTACTCCTGTCACTGTTATTTACCCTAGCCGGCGCTCTGCTCTCTGCGTTCCTGGATGCGCTCACAGTGACGGCCGTACTCATCACCATCTCAGTCGGGTTTTACTCGGTCTACCACAAGGTGGCATCGGGTAAAAAAATCGTAGATAGCCACGACCACAATGAAGACACACAGCTACACGATTACCACCGCGCAGACCTGCAACAATTTCGGGGTTTCTTGCGCAGTCTAATCATGCACGGCGCAGTGGGTACTGCGCTCGGCGGAGTGTGCACATTGGTGGGCGAGCCACAAAACCTGCTTATCGCCGAAAAAGCCGGCTGGGAGTTTGGCGAGTTCTTTATGCGCATGGCACCCGTCACCATGCCGACCCTGTTTTTTGGTTTGTTGACCTGCATCTTCCTTGAGGTGACTCGCAGCTTCGGCTACGGCACCACTCTGCCGGATAGCGTGCGCGCAGTACTGGAAGATTACAATAAAGCAAAAATCGCCAAACGCTCACGCCAAGAGCTGGTAGCGCTGACGATCCAGGTTGTTGTGGCAGCTTTTTTAGTGGTGGCCCTAGCACTGCACTGGGCGCCAGTCGGCCTTATTGGTCTCACTGTTATTGTGCTGCTCACAGCATTTAATGGCATTACCCAAGAGCACCGTATCGGCAAGGCCTTCGAGGAGGCCCTACCCTTTACCGCACTTTTGATTGTGTTTTTTGCTGTGGTCGCAGTGATTCATGAGCAGCACCTTTTTACCCCAGTCATCCACTGGGTGCTCGCGCAAGAACAATCTCTGCAACCGGCGCTGTTCTTTGCCGCCAATGGTTTGCTGTCAGCTATCAGTGACAATGTTTTTGTCGCTACTGTCTACATAAACGAGGTCAAAGCAGCACTGGATGCTGGTGTAATTGACCGAGCTCACTTTGAGACACTGACAGTGGCGATCAATACCGGCACCAATCTACCCAGTGTTGCCACACCCAATGGCCAAGCGGCTTTCTTATTTCTACTCACCTCTGCACTGGCGCCATTAATCCGGCTCTCCTATATGCGCATGGTCATTATGGCGCTGCCCTACACACTGGTTTTAACTGGGGTCGGGCTGGCTTCGATAGTGCTGTTCTTTTAAATCCGCCAGACAATAAAAAAAGGCGCTCAATTGAGCGCCTTTTTTATTTGCTAAGCTGGCCGATGGCGCTCTGTAAGCCATCGATGGTGAGCGGATACATGCGCCCCTCTACCAATTGGTGGACCATCTCAATAGTCGGCGTGTAGCCCCAGTACTTTTCTGCCACCGGGTTGATCCAGGCCAACTTGCTGTAGGTGTCGCCCAAACGGCGCAACCAGACTGCCCCGGGCTCATCGTTAAAATACTCAACACTGCCACCTTTGCTGGTGATCTCATAAGGGGCCATTGAGGCGTCACCAACGACAATCACCTTGTAGTCCGCCGAATAGGTGCGCAGCAATTCATGCGTCGGTATACGCTCTTGCTGACGACGGTGATTATTCCGCCAAACATAGTCGTAAAGACAGTTGTGAAAGTAAAAGTACTCGAGATGCTTAAACTCTGTGCGGGCTGCAGAAAATAGCTCTTCACAAAGCCGTACATAGGGGTCCATCGAACCGCCGACATCAAAAAACAACAGCACCTTAACTGCGTTGTGGCGCTCTGGGACCATCTTGATATCGAGCAGACCGGCGTTGCGAGCAGTTGAGCGAATAGTATCGTTCAGATCGAGCTCATCCTGGGCGCCTTGGCGAGCAAACTGACGCAGGCGTCTCAGGGCCACTTTAATATTGCGGGTGCCGATCTCTACCGAGTCATCAAGATCTTGAAACTGGCGCTGATCCCACACTTTAACCGCGCGTTTTTGGCCGCCTTCACCGCCTACGCGCACCCCTTCTGGGTTAAACCCACCGTGACCAAAGGGCGAGGTGCCTCCGGTACCTATCCATTTATTGCCACCTTGATGGCGCTCTTCCTGCTCCTCAAGGCGCTTCTTGAACTCTTCTATAATTTTCTCTAAGCCACCCAGACTTTCAATTTCAGCCTTCTCAGCGTCGCTAAATTGACGCTCAAACTCTTGGCGCAGCCAATCGTCAGGGATCAGCGCCTGGATGATGTCGTCGATATTTTCGAGCTGTTTGAAATAGGCGCCAAACGCGCGATCAAAACGATCGTAGTACTTCTCATCTTTGACCAACACGGTGCGGGCCAGCAGGTAAAACTCTTCGACATCCGCAAACACCACGCCCTGCTCTAACGCCCGAATCAGGTCGAGAAGCTCGCGTATCGACACCGGAATGCCGGCCCGCTTGAGCAGTGAGAAAAAATTAATCAGCATAGTCTTAGCGCGCCTCGCGCCGCGCCATGAATGCTAGCCGTTCCAGCATGTGGACATCTTGTTCGTTTTTCAGCAGTGCCCCATAGAGTGGCGGGATCGCTTTGGTGGGATCCCGATTAGTCAGTATCTCGTCGGGGATATCATCAGAGAGCAGCAGTTTTAACCAATCAATTAGCTCCGAGGTAGAGGGTTTTTTCTTCAAACCGGGGACTTTGCGCAGTTCAAAGAAAATTTCCAGCGCCTTATCAACCAAGCGCTTCTTGAGCTCTGGGAAGTGCACGTCGACAATTTGCTGCATGGTGTCGCGATCAGGGAAGTTGATGTAGTGAAAGAAGCAGCGACGCAAAAAGGCGTCCGGCAGCTCTTTTTCATTGTTACTGGTGATGATCACAATCGGGCGATTGACCGCTTTGATAGTCTCACCAGTTTCGTAGACAAAAAACTCCATGCGGTCGAGCTCTAAAAGCAGATCGTTGGGGAATTCGATATCTGCTTTATCAATCTCATCGATCAACAAGACCACCTGCTGATCGGCAGTAAACGCTTCCCAGAGCTTGCCGCGCTTAATGTAGTTGGCTATATCGTGAACGCGGTCATCGCCCAGTTGCGAGTCGCGCAACCGCGATACCGCGTCGTATTCGTAAAGGCCCTGCTGAGCTTTGGTGGTCGATTTAATATGCCAAGAGATGAGCGGCATCCCCAGTGAGGCGGCGACCTCCTCGGCCAGCAGCGTTTTACCGGTGCCGGGCTCACCTTTGATCAGCAATGGTCGCTGGAGTGATACCGCCGCATTTACTGCAGTAGAGAGTTCGTTAGTGGCTACATATTTTTGCGTACCGGTAAACTTCATAAGGGACCCTTATTGTTACTGTAATGATCATTATCGTAGAACGCGTAACGCGTGACTTAACACAACTCAATTTAGCACTTAACGAGGATGGCTTGCCAACACTGGCACTGACCGGCCAGTCGAGCGCTCACCCGTCAATTAAAGTTTCTTTATTAAACCTTTGAGAGCAATGATGGTCTCGCCATGGGCCATCTGCTGCCAGGTCTCGCCTACCGTTAGTGGCTCAGTGGCAATCACGCTGACCACATCGTTGGGTGTCGTTTCACGACTAAAATCCACCACCATCTCAATATCTTTGAGACGCGCGACACCAAAGGGAGCGCGTCGTGTTAGCCAGTGCAGACGAGTGGTGCAGTGGGCGTAAAGTGCTCGGCCATCGCTGAGCAAAAAATTGGCCACCCCGAGCTCATCGAGCTTAACCGCGCACTGATCGATAAACTGCCCGAGCTGTTTTGGACTGCGCGGCCAGCTGGCAAAGTGGCGATCTATTTCACCCATCAGCCAGCAGAACGCCCACTCGCTGTCGGTGCTGCCAACCGGCTGAAAACGGCTTAACGGTAGCTTTTTGCGCACCCCGCGCAGCTGCCCATTGTGGGCGAAAACCCAATAACGTCCCCAAAGTTCGCGCACGAAGGGGTGAGTATTCTCGAGGCATACTGCACCCACATTGGCCTGGCGAATATGGCTTATCACCACCTCGCTCTTAATTGGCTGAGACTTAACTAGCTCTGCCACTTGGCTTTTAACACTCGGTTGTGGATCGCGAAACTCCTGGACACCGCGACCGCGATAAAATGCGATACCCCAGCCGTCGCGATGAATATCACTGCCGCCACCGCGCTCGACTAGACCGCTAAAACTGAACCGTGCATCGGTCGGCACATTTGCCGACATAGCCATTAGCTGACACATATTACTGCCGCCGCGCGAGGAGTTTGCGCACGAGCGCCACTACCACCAGGAACACCGAAAACAGCAGCTGAGCTATTACCGCAGCAGTGGCCAGAGGCGCACCGGCACGGACAGCGCTGCCGCCGCCTAAAAGCCCCTCAAAGAGGGCCACCATAAGTGCTGGGGCGAGAGCTGGCTCGCCGGGATAAGACTCGACAGGAAAACCAAAGATAATCAGCAGAGCAAACCCGACACTGGCGTTAAACCACCACTTAGTGGCGCGCAGCAGCCAAAGTTGTGCGGCGATAACCGCCACTAAGCCGAAAAAATAGATTGCCCAAGCTGTGGTATGTCCAGCCATTTGCGGCAAAGTCTCACTCATAGTCGAATACCTTTAAAAAGTTAGTCGGGCACCTCTGCCCAGATGACGATACGGTCTTCCAGATCCTCACCCTGGACATCGAGCTCACTGCTGACACGACCCTGCACGGAGGCACCCGCGCGATGGACCGCTTCTCTGTCACCGCTGACTAGGTAGTGCCAACTGGGCAGTGGGCGCCCCTCAGAGAGACGCCGATAAGCGCAGCTATCGGGCAGCCACTGCAGCGTGGGCACCAGTTCGGGGGTGAGCTGCAAACAGTCATCAACGATTTTGTGACGCCCTGAATAATCACTGCACTGGCAGGTTTGCGCGTCAAAAAGCTGACAGGCGACATCCGTTTGATAGACCTCGCCACTCTCCTCTTCTTCGAGCTTGACCAAACAGCAGCGACCACAGCCGTCGCAGAGGCTCTCCCACTCAGACTCGCTAAGCTGCTCGAGGCTCTTGCGCAACCAGAAAGGCTGGTCGGCTACCATTAACTGGCCGGCCCGTCGAGTTCGCGCCCGGTCCACTGCTGGGGTTCTTCACCGTAGCGGTTGGGCGGCATCTGCAAGTAGAAAAGATTCGCCTCTATTTCCGCCAACACTTTACTGGCATCAGCGCGCGCCAATTTGCGCTGCTCAGTGATGTTGAGCACCGTCACATGACGGGCACTTCCGAACAGTGACAACAGCTGCTGCGGCAGCTCATCGAGTTTTTGCTCGCGGCGCACATAGAGGTACATCTCTTGTTTTTTTTCGCTGGCGTAGATATCACAGAGCACTGGGCAACTCTCCCTTCGGGCCAAATTCAGCGTAACAAGCGGCCAAAAGCGGCTGTAATTGGTGGTGGCGCCAACCACTGCGCAAGCGCAGTGGCCACTCTATATTTTCGACAGCAACCGCATCGCTGTGTTGACGGACTAAATGTTCTAAATCGCGTTTATTGACCAACAGTTCTTTGGCGACGTTCAGTCGCTCGGCGCACTCTTGCACGACACTGCGCAGCTGCTTAAACAGTGTGCCCTCGGCGCGAGTCAGAGGCCTCGGCGGTGCCGCTAGCGGCGGGCTTGCGCTTGCCTCCTGGTAAGCTCTGTTGAGCAACTCCACCAACTGCTCGCCAAACTTGCGCAGTGACCCTGGGTGGATCTCCGAGCAGCTGCGCAGCTCGCTGAGTGATCGGACTTCTGAGTGCACCGCATCGAGCAGCTGCGGGTCTTTAAATATACGCCCGCGAGGTATATCGCGCTGTCGCGCGAGATTTTCACGCCACTCGCAAGCGCGGTTGAGCGCGAACAGTTGCTGCTGAGAAAACTCCCAAGCGCCGGTTAGCTTCAAGTAATAGCCATCTACCACAAGGCGCTCTTTAGCCGTTGCCAGCAGATCTACCATCTCCTCATCAAACCACTCCAAGCGCCCTGCCAGATTTAACTGGTGGCTCAAATGCGTGTGCATGGCGTGAAGATATTCGACATCACAAGCGGCGTAGCTGCGCTGGGCATTTGTGAGTGGGCGCTGCAACCAATCTGATCGGGTAGCTTGCTTGTCCAGCTCGATACCGCAGAGATGCTCTACCAGTCGGGCGTAACCGAGCGAGTAACCTTGGTTGAGATAGGCTGCGGCCAGCTGCGTATCAAACAGTTTGGCCGGGACAACGCCAAGTGCACTATCGAGCACTTCGAGATCTTCACCACAGGCGTGTACCAAGGTGATTAAATCATCTCGATTGAGCAGCTGACGCAGCGGCTCGAGTTCACTAAGCGCCGGGAAATCTACCAGCCATATCGACTCGCCATCGCTGAGTTGCAGCAGTGCCAATTTGGCAAAAAATGTATCCGTACGCATGAACTCCGTATCCAGCGCCAGAAGCTCTATCGGCGTCAATACACTGACCATTTCGGCCAGCGACTGTTGATTGTCGACCCAAATAATAGATTTTGTCACAGCACTGCCCATATCAAATCACCTTGCGGCTTTGCATCGCCAAGCTGAGCGTATTGCCGTCGATATATTCCAGCTCACCGCCGAGCGGCACACCGTGCGCAATTCGACTGACAGCGACCCCAGCCGCTCGGGCGCGGCTAGAGATGTAGTGAGCTGTGGTCTCGCCCTCAACGGTGAGATTGGTCGCCAGTATCAACTCTTCAATTTCACCACCCGCCAACTTCGCCTCGAGGATGGGCAGGCCAATTTCGTCCGGACCGATGCCGTCGATCGGTGAAAGATGGCCCATCAATACAAAATAGCGACCTTGGTAACCGCCTGCCTGCTCTAACGCATAGAGGTCTGCGGGCGTTTCGACGATGCACAGTTGCGACGCCGAGCGGCGATTATCACTGCAAATAGTGCAAAGTTCTCCCTCACACAGGGTTCTGCAGCTGCTGCAGTTGCCCACCTTGTCGACCGCATCGAGCAAACTGGCCGCCAGCTCGCTGGCACCATCGCGATTGCGCTCTAGCAACTGCATGGCTATGCGCTGGGCAGACTTGGCGCCGATACCAGGCATAACCCGCAGAGCATTAATCAAACGATCTATTGAGGGGCCGTACATAAGGTTTCCTTGAAATTGAACTGCTGGTTAGCTGCCAAATGGGAATTTGAAACCCGGGGGCATTTGCATCCCAGCAGTCAAATCGCCCAGCTGTGATTGCTGTAGCTTCTCTACTCGGCGCACCGCATCATTGACTGCAGCGGCGAGAAGATCCTCGAGCAGCTCCACCTCTTCCGATAAAAGAGAGGGGTCGACAACGACTTTTTTAACATCGTGGCGCCCGCTCATAGTCACTTTGACCATGCCGGCACCGGATTCGCCAACCACTTCAGCTTCAGCGGCTCGCTGTTGCGCCGCGGCCATTTCACCCTGCATCTGCTGGGCTTTTTTCATCAATTCATTAATGTCCATACTCTTCTCCCTCAACGGCTAGTTTCAGTCAGGCTCAGCTGCCTTCTTTTATCTGTTGGCTGGGCACCACAGAGCGCTCATCTAAGACCGCACCAAACCGTTGCTGGGCCAGTTGCACATTCGGATCTGCATACATGGCTGCCAAGGCGGCGGCTTGGAGTGCCGCATTGGCCTCCTGAGTGGCGCTGCGCGGCGTCGCCTGTTCGGTTGCCTGTAAGTTGATCTCTACATTAATGGCGCTGACGCAGTGCTGGTTGATCGCCGCAGCGAGCTCTGTGGGGTGTTGATCGTTGAAGAGCGCCGCCGCCGCGGGGTCCAAGGTAAACACTAATCGCTCGCCAGCGGTCTCTGAGAGCGCGCAATTGCTGGCAATTTCACCCAATGTTCCGCCCAAACTGAGCTCGCGGCGCAAATCAACCCAGCCCTTGGCATCTAACTGGCTTAATACCCGTTTAGAGGCTGGCTCTGCCACTGGCGCAGCGGCCGGTTCAATACGGGGTTGTTCAGTTTGAGTCGGCTGTGCGGTTAGCGCAGGCTCTGCAGTGAGCTCTTCGCGCAGCCAGGGCGGCGGCGGTTCGTCACTCTGCGGGGCAGTTTGCTCTGCCACTTCGCCAACAGATGGCTCGCTGGGTTTAACCGCAATCGGCGGCTCAGCCTGGGGCGGTTCGGCGCCCCTGTCGGCAGCGCGCGAGTCATTCGCCGGCGCTACCGGAATCGGCTTTTTTGCCGGGGCTTCTCCCGCGTCGATGGCTAGCGGTTGCTCTTTGCCAGTGGCCGGCAAAAATGCCAGACAGCGCAGCAACAGCATCTCAAAACCTGCCCGCTGATCCTCAGCAAAGGCGAGATCTTTGCGCCCCATTAAAATCATTTGGTAACAGAGTTGTACCTGCTCGCGACTGAATAGACCACTCAGGGTGACCACATCGGCAAAGTAGGTCATGCTGCGATCAACCGCTTCGGGGACTGTTTGAGCGACCGCAAGCTGGTGAAAAAGAGCCAAAAGCTCAGCCGCAGCCGCCTCAAAATCGGGTCCCTGCTCGGCCATTGCGGCCACTACCGCAAGCAATTGCGCACCGTCATCAGCCGCGAGTGCTTTGGCCAAGTCGACTATGTAAGTGCGCTCGATGGAGCCCAGCATGGCACTGACATCGCTGCTGGTGACGCGGCCATTGCCGTGTGAAATGGCTTGATCGGTGAGGCTCAGTGCATCGCGCATACTCCCCTGCGCAGCGCGCGCCAGTGACCACAGAGCATCCTGTTCCGCGGGAACATTCTCGCTCTCAAGCACACTGGCTAGGTGCTCGGAAATACGCTCAGGAGTAAGATTTTTAAGATTAAACTGCAGGCAGCGCGACAAGACTGTCACCGGCAACTTTTGCGGGTCTGTGGTGGCGAGCAAAAACTTAACGTGGCTGGGCGGCTCTTCGAGGGTTTTTAGCAGCGCATTGAAGCTGTGCGCCGAGAGCATATGCACCTCATCGATCAGATAGATCTTATAGCGCCCAGAGGTCGGCGCGTACTGCACGTTTTCGAGCAATTCACGGGTGTCATCAACTTTGGTGCGCGAGGCAGCATCGACCTCAATTAAGTCGACCATACGGTTGGCGGCAATGTCTTTGCAGATAGAGCACCGCCCACAGGGGGTCGACGAGACACCCTGCTCGCAGTTGAGACACTTAGCTAAGATACGAGCCAAAGTGGTTTTGCCGACACCGCGAGTACCGGTAAAAAGGTAAGCGTGGTGGAGGCGGTTGTTGTCCAAAGCGTTGATCAGCGCTTGCAAAACATGCTCTTGGCCGACCATTTCGACAAAGTTTCGCGGCCTAAACTTGCGTGCCAGTACCTGATATTCCATGCAGTAGCCCTGCTCTATTCGGCATATCTGCCGCGCTAATTAAAGAGTTGCAACGCACCATCTTTGAGGGCGAAGAATCGAGCTACATTATAGGGGTGGTGACGGCTAAAACAAATTGCTTACTGGGGTATTTGCCAATGAACCGGATTGGGGAAGATCGATGGAGGCGGGCTACCAGCCACACCCCGGCACACAGAGAGTCTGCTACCGTTGCTCCCTTCCGGGCCTGGCGGGGTTTACAGGTCTCCATTGCGAGGGGACCGGCAGCCCACCATCGACGGCGCGGATTATCCGCACTTTACTGTTAAGATGCAACCAAACTGGCTGGAGCCAAGAGTATATTTGGTTATAATCGCCACAGCTTTTGACTCCGCAAGAGCGGTGAATTGAGGAACAGCCCAACATGTCGAAACCCATTTGCTCGATCCGCCTGCTGCTCATATTGGCTGCTGGACTATTTATCGCGGCGTGTTCAACCGACACCCCGACAAAAAAAGCGGATGACAACAAGACTCTTACCATCGGCATCACTCAGTACCCCTCTACCCTGCACCCCAACATCGAGAGCATGGTCGCCAAATCCTACATCCGTGGCATGACTGCGCGGGCATTGACCATCTACAACCATGACTGGCAGTTGCAGTGCTCGCTGTGCGTCGAACTGCCCACCCTAAACAACGGCCTGGCCGTTCTTGAACAGACCCCCGAAGGCAAGCCGGGTATCGCTGTCACTTACCAGATACCGGTGGGGCTAAAATGG
>JBELGO010000040.1:0-14220 GCA_042091915.1 SAR92 clade bacterium
TCGGCTGACTTGCATAGTTCTCCTCAACGTAGGGAGAGTAAACGGATTCTGCAAAAGCCACGGACGAGAC
This sequence comes from SAR92 clade bacterium, assembly GCA_042091915.1. Taxonomy (GTDB): domain Bacteria; phylum Pseudomonadota; class Gammaproteobacteria; order Pseudomonadales; family Porticoccaceae; genus LSUCC0057. Next base: position 71 of record JBELGO010000040.1, read on the forward strand.
GAATAGTGCCGTCAGAGTAGCTGCCAATAGAGTTTGCTTCACAACCAAATCACCCTCTTGTGACGGACACTTAGGCACTACTTCACGCAAGCTGACGTCAGTCGCTGCTGCTTTTCTCTTGTTTAATCTCATCGGTTTACCCTTTTTATTGTATTTTTGAGTAATTTTCTGTGGCGCATACTGAGTAGGCACCAAGATTTTTGTCAAAACAGTATTGCCTGTTCATCAATGGTGGTCAATTAGGGCTAATCGCTATTAGATCAGGGTTTTCAGGTGTCCCCTAGAGAAGTAAAGTGACGTACCAATGTGACTGAACGAGAAACCGTGTGCTCCAAATAGTCTGGTTTAAACGCGATCTGCGCAGCGTCGACCATGCCCCGTTAACAGCGGCGGCTATGGCTGGCCCGTTACTGCCAGTTTATTGCCTTGAGCCTGGCTACTGGCAGCTGCCGGACACCAGCGATCGGCAGTGGCAATTTGTCCGAGAGTCACTACAAGATCTCAACGATCAGTTGGGCCTTGGCGGTGGGCAGCTACATCTCTACCAAAGCGACATTGTCGCGTTATTGGACAAACTACTCCAACAGCACGGCAAATTCGCACTACACAGCCATGAAGAGACTGGCAACCTGTGGACCTACCAGCGCGATCGGGCAGTAGCGCGCTGGTGTCGGCGCAACGCGATAAGCTGGCAACAGTACAAGCAGTTTGGTGTGCAACGTGGCAGCGAACTGCGCCGCGACAACTGGCAGCAGTGGCGCCAACAGTGGTTAGAAAAACCAACCGCGCCGCCGGTGAAGAGCAAACAGTGGCTCATGGCCGAAGGAGCTCTACCGCCAGCACAGTGGCCAATGCGTATAAAAGAAGACACTGTGCCCTGCCCTAAGCGCCAACTGGGCGGTAGAACCGCTGGATTAAGAGTGCTCAACTCCTTTCTACACCAGCGCGGGGAGCGTTACCGCGGCTCACTCAGCCGCACCGAGAGTGCTGCACAACACGGTTCGCGGCTCAGCGCTCACCTTGCCTATGGCACACTGAGCTTGCGCGAAATCCTGACAGCACTCGATACTGCACGCGAGCAGAGCCAAGGCCGCTGGCGCCAAAGCTTGAGCGCTTTCGAGTCGCGATTGTGGTGGCACTGCCACTTTATCCAAAAACTCGAGGTGCAGCCGAGTATAGAGCGTCAGGCGCAGATCGCACCCTTAGAGCGGCTACCAACCAGCGACGACGAACAGCGCTGGCTGGCTTGGCAGAGCGGCAACACTGGCTGGCCAATGGTGGATGCAGCCATGCGTTACCTGCACTGCCATGGCTGGGTCAATTTTCGTATGCGCGCCATGCTGGTGTCGGTCGCCACCCATACGCTGCAGCTGCCCTGGCAGCGTGTTGCGGAGTTTTTGGCCGCGCAGTTTGTCGACTACGAACCCGGCATACATTTCCCACAAGTACAGATGCAGAGCGGTCTCTCTTGGAACCCGGTACTGCGTATCTATAACCCGACGACTCAAACTAAACAGCTGGATAGCGATGGGCGGTTCATTCGCCGCTGGGTGCCTGAACTAGCTAACCTGCCCGGTGAATGGTTATTAGAGCCGTGGAAGCTACCCGGCAACTTAAAACAGCACTACAAGGTCGGCGACTACCCTGCCCCGCTGGTCGATCTCTCTGCGGCCAATCGGGCTCGCAAAGCAGCGATCCAGGCAATAGAGCAACAAGAGGGAATTGCGCGGCCGAGCAATCGCAGCAAAGCGCGCACTACTGTCGCCAGAAAGTCCAAGCAAAACAGCTCGGATAATAGCGCTGACACGGGGCAATTAGCGCTGTTTTAAAATATCTCTCAGCAACAAGACAGTGCTGGAAGCTGCCGCTAAATGACGACCCGCTTTAATGAACCACGCGCGGGGCACTGGTCGGGTATTTCAGCAGTGTGAAGTCTTTCTGGTAGATCTCGCCGATGAGTTGGTGATCTGTGGCCGTCAGCACAGGGCTAGCGGGTTTTTCTGCTGTTTTACTCACACTACTTGTATCTTGCTCAACGGCAGCCTGCGTTTTGTTATCGGCCTTAGGCGCCACCGGCATAACTAAAAGCTCGCGGCTAGCTGGACCAAACTGCTCATCGAGATAATCTGCCAAGTGGTCGAGCCCCGCCTCAAGCTTAAACACACGGCACTCGCGCGGCAAAAAACTCGACTGCCAGCGCAAATCGCCGGGCAGTTTATTACTGTCGCTGGCGATCAACTCTGCATGCTCTGCAAGCCAACTGCTGAACTCTGGAAAATCGCTCTCACCGGCGGCGCGTTGGCGCAGTTGGTAAGCGGCTACCACGCGTGAAGTGGGGTGACGCACCAGCGCTAGGGCATCGTCTAAAAAATGTTGGGGAAACATTTTAGAAAAATGTTGCTGTTCAATGTGCTGCACTGGGCTGGCGCCGGCGGTTGTCGGCTGGCCTGAGTAACGGGGGTCGTGCAGCGCTGCCGTGCCAAAGCGTTCCGCCAGATAGCGATCAAACAGTGAACCACCCGCCAAAGGGACATGAGCAAAGTAGAGTAATCCCTTGCCAGTTTTATACAGCGGCATAACTTACTTGCCCGCCTCGCGCGCCAAGTATTGCTGTTTGTTGCGTTCGCCCTTGCGGTTCATCGCTGGACGCAGTTTGCGGCGGATCGCTGGGAACAGATAGCCGATAGTGGCCAATAGCGCGCTGACCCGTGGCAGGGCCGCCTCCATCACTTCACCTGTGGCAACTTGATAAACCGCTTCGGCGACTTTTTCGCTGCTACTCATCGGTTGCGCGAAGACAATACCTTCGACATCGTTAATCTCTTTCATAATAAACCCAGTATCGACTGGGCCCGGGCAGACCAAACCAACATGAATGCCCTCATCGCGCAGCTCATCTGCCAGCGAATAACTGAAAGCTCGCAACCCCGCCTTACCAGCGGCATAAGTGGCTGCACCTTGTATAGGAGTAAACCCTGCCAGCGAGGCGACATTGACAATAGCTCCACCACCGGCCTCGCGCAAATAGGGGATGACCAGTCTAGACAAAGCGATGGGAGCCGTCAGATTGACATCCATCATCTCGACCAAGTCGTCGCACTGGTTATCGGCAACGTTGCCGCGGCAGTGCAAACCGGCGTTATTAATCAGCGCATCGATGCGGCCAAAGTGAGCCTGGCTCTTCTCGAAAATAGTTGCCCACTGGCTGCGCTCACCGACATCAGCGGCAATGGTTAATACCTGAGTTTGCGCAGATAACTCTGCGGCTAAGGTTTCGAGTGGTTCTGCACGGCGCCCTACCAAGACTAACTTTGCACCGCGCTGGGCAAACAATCGCGCTGCGGCCGCGCCAATGCCGGCGGAACCACCGGTAATAATTACCACTTTATCTTTCATGACCACCCTCATTTTCTATTTTTTTGTTGTTGGCCGCCCCTGCAAGAATCGAACTTGCATCTAAGACTTAGGAGGTCCTTGTTTTATCCATTAAACTAAGGGGCGTAAAGGTAAACTTTGCCGGCGCAGTATAACTAACCGGCACCCTTTGATCTAACTGAGCTGAGAGTTTTATTCTGTGAATCTACTGCTATTACACCCCGCTGAAATATCTGCTGGTTGCGCATTCATCGCTGGGCGGCGCGCAGAGCATATTCGCTCAGTACATCGCGCTGTAAGCGGAGACAGGCTGCGCGCCGGAATTATTGGCGGTAATATCGGCAGCGCAGAGGTACTGGAAGACGACGGTGAGACCATCCGCTTAAGCTATCACCCGGGCGATCAAATACCACCCACCGAGCTGCCTTTAAAGCTGGTTATCGCGCTGCCGCGCCCCAAAATGGTCAATCGACTGCTGCAAGCTGTCGCAGCAATGGGCGTCAAGCAGTTAGTATTTATCAACAGTTGGCGGGTGGAAAAAAGCTATTGGAACAGCCCGCAGCTGAGCGATGAAAATATCCGCAAGCAGCTGCTACTCGGGTTGGAGCAAGGAGTCGATACAGTACTGCCAGAGGTAACCCTAGAGCCCCGCTTTAAACCGTTTGTAGAGGACCGGTTGAGTGATTTCTGCGCAGACAGCCTGCGCTTGGTCGCCCACCCGAGCGGCAGTGCACCCTGCCCTGTCGCCCTGCAACAACCGGCCACGCTGGCCATCGGTCCCGAGGGCGGGTTTATCGACTACGAGATAGAGCTGCTGCAAGCCCAGGGGTTTACTGCTGTCACATTGGGCGAGCGCATTTTGCGCGTAGAGACCGCCGTTGTTGCTCTGATTAGCCGTCTCTACCCCGCCTAATTTAACGGCGCGAACGGCTTGAGCGCGAATTATTGCGGCGCTGCTGCAGGCGGCTAGCGGGCTGTTTCTTGCGTTTTTCGCGCTCGTAAATCTCCCGCTCGCGGCGTGACTCCAGCGGCACCAAGCAACCTTTATCTGAGCCGATCAAATCCTGGCGCCCCATTCTGCGCAGCGCTTTGCGCAACAGCGGCCAATTTTCGGTGTCGTGGTAGCGCAACAGCGCCTTGTGCAGAGTGCGTTGCTCTGGGCTGCGCGCAGTCAATACCTGCTCAGTATTATTGCGGTTGAGCGGGCGCAGCGGGTTGCGCTCGGTGTGGTACATGGTTGTCGCCGAGGCCATTGGCGAGGGGTAAAAGTTCTGTACCTGATCAACCCGAAAACCGTTCTCTTTTAACCACAGCGCCAGCGACAGCATATCTTTGTCGCCCGAGCCCGGGTGGCCAGAAATAAAGTAAGGTATAAGGTACTGCTTTTTACCCGCCTCTTGCGAGAAGCGCTCGAACATCTCTTTAAATTCGTAATAGCTACCCATGCCCGGCTTCATCATTTTGCTCAGCGGCGCCTCTTCCGAGTGCTCTGGGGCAATTTTTAGATAACCGCCGACATGGTGGGTGACCAGCTCTTTGACATACTCGGGATCTCGCACCGCTAAGTCATAGCGCAAACCGGAGGCGACGACGACTTTTTTCACCCCTTTTAGGGCGCGAGTTTTGCGATACAGCGCCGTGGTGTGCGAGTGGTCCGTCTCTAAGTTGACACAGATACTGGGGTAGACACACGAAGGTCGGCGGCAGCTCTCTTCGATCTTTTTATCTTTGCAGTTCAGTCGGTACATATTGGCTGTGGGACCGCCAAGATCGGATATCACTCCGGTGAAACCGGGCGTTAAGTCGCGGATTTTCTCCACCTCATCGAGGATAGACTGCTCTGAGCGGCTCTGAATGATGCGCCCCTCGTGCTCGGTAATAGAGCAGAAAGTACAACCGCCAAAACAGCCGCGCATGATATTGACCGAGAACCTAATCATCTCGTAAGCGGGGATTTTGGCGTCACCATAGCTGGGGTGTGGTACCCGCTTGTAGGGCTGTTCGAACACCCAATCGAGCTCGGCCGTCTCTAAAGGGAGTGGCGGTGGATTAATCCAGATATCGTTTCTACCCTGGTTCTGCACCAGCGGGCGCGCGTTGCCGGGGTTGGTCTCGCGGTGAAAAATACGGTCGGCGTGCGCGTATAAGGCGGGGTCTTTGCAGACGGCATCGAAACTGGGCATGCGGATATAGGTAGAGCTCGGATCGGTCTCGATAGCTTGCGTATCGGGCACCAAATTTACCACTTGAGTATTTTGGCTCGGCGCTTGCTGCTCGGCATCTACTGCGGCGTGCTGCGATTTAGCGTCGTCACAGTCGCTTGGGTGTGGTGCATCGTAGGGGTTTTTAGGTTTTGGCAGAGCACCGGGTTGGTCGAGGCGAGTCGAATCAATTTCTCGCCACCCGTCTGGGATAGAGCGGCACAAGAAGGCGGTCCCGCGCAGGTCGCGAATATCGCGCACCGACTCCCCCGCTGCCATGCGGTGGGTAAGATCAATAAGAGCGCGCTCGGCGTTGCCAAACAGCAACAGATCTGCGGTGGAATCCATCAGTACAGAGCGCTTAACTTTATCACTCCAGTAATCGTAATGTGCCAACCGGCGCAGGCTTGCTTCAATACCACCGGCGACTACTACCGCATCTGAATAGGCCTGTTTACACAGCTGGCTGTAGACGGTCAGGGCATAATCGGGCCGCGCGCCACCTTTGTCTCCGGCGGTGTAGGCGTCATCGTGGCGAATACGGCGATCCGCGGTATAGCGGTTAATCATCGAGTCCATATTGCCCGCAGTTACACCAAAATAGAGATTCGGCTTGCCGAGCTGACGCAGACTATCTGGGTTGGTCCAGTCAGGTTGCGAAATAATCCCGACCCTGAAACCCTGTGCCTCTAGGGTGCGGCCAATCACCGCCATACCGAAACTGGGGTGGTCGACGTAGGCATCGCCTGTAACAATAATCACATCGCAACTGTCCCAACCCAACTCATCCATCTCCGCCCGGCTCATAGGCAAAAACGGCGCCGGAGTCAGGCACTCAGCCCAATATTTCGGGTAGCCGTAAAGAGCGGGCAGCGCTCTATCAGCGTGTGAACCGGGGGGGTTATTTGAGGCTTGACGAGAAACTGCAGACATAACATAAAACCTGTAGGGCGATCACAAACCAAAATCATGGTACGCGGGAAAATTCGGCGCCTATTGTACGCCCAAATGACGTGCTAATAACCACACAATTAATGATAGTCTTTTAACTGGGCCCGAGTTCTCTAGACTCAAAGAGATCACGAAAATAGAGATTTTTTGACAAAGGCGCACAGACTAGCAAAAATGAGTCTGCAAGAACTCGGTCTTACCAGTGAGGTGACGGACTCATTAGTGGGGCTTTACGGAAAGTGGATAAGTCAGAGCTACCCGTGAGAAACATTGTCCAGCGCAACTGCTCATTTAAGACATAGATTCTTTCTACTACAGCTTCGGTAGAAATCGTGGCAGCTGAGAGAAAATAATGAGCTAGCGAAACCATGCTTGCGCCTAGCCTGATAAATCTTGCGGCATCAAGACCATCCCGAATGCCTCCAGACGCAATCAGCGTAGAATCTGGATACGAAGCGCGTACACGAGGGAGAAGTTGGATCGTGTCCATACCCCAGTTGAGGAAAGGCGTGGCGATTTCTTGTTCAAGTCTTGTTTTATTTCTTGCCAACTCAATGCTCGCCCAATTTGTTCCACCGCGACCGGCAAGATCAACTGCGCTCACACCAGCTTTAAGAAGTTCACTCACCACTTTAGGACTTAAACCTGCACCTACCTCTTTTACTAAAACTGGGATTTCTAATCTAGAAGCTATGTCACCAATTGACTCAAGCACCATTCTCCAGTCTCGATCACCAGAGGGTTGTATAAGCTCTTGAAGGGGATTTAGATGAATGAATAGCCCATCTGCCTCAATAGCGTCAACTGCCCGTCTAGCTAAATCGATACCGCCCTGCTGCAGTTGGGTCCCGCCCAGATTGCCAAGCAACAAACAATTAGGTGCAAACTGACGCAAATCAGCCGATAGCCTATTGCTTAGGCTGGCCCGTTGTGAGCCAACAGCTAATGGTATGTTACAAGCCTCAGCGGCTTCTGCTAGATGTCGATTAATCAACTCTCCCTGTGAAGTCCCACCGGTCATTGCTCCAATAATAATTGGCGCTGAAACTGATTTTTGTAGAAAATTTGTAGAGGTGTCGACATCCGTCATAGCTAGCTGCGGAAGTGCATTATGCTCAAACAACACAGCATCTATTGCAACAGGTTGTTTAGTTTGGTGTCTTCTCTGTAAGGCCAAGTCTATGTGCTCATCCTTGCGACTCTGAATCTTAGTGTCACTTTTCATTCTCAAGCCTCAATACTTGGCGATCAGCATAGTCAACTAATAACATGTGGGGCACTGTTAGAGCGGCCAAACCAATAAAGGTCAATCTTAAAATATCAACATACATGGATTCGTCTAAGAAAAAGAAAGCTCCAGCCGCTATAATCCATGAGGATAATGAGTAAAAGAGTATCTCTTTAAAAGCAAGAGATTGCTCTTTCTCTGGTAGTCTCTGCCACTGGCGAAACAAGTGCCCAGGACTGTGGCTAAAGCAAAAATAGATGGCGAAACTGACCAGTGGCGGTAAGGAATACGCAAAGAAGAGCATTACTATAAGTATTATTAATGGTTTTCTATATGTTCTTTGTTTGAGTGCAAAAAACAGATAAAACAATAAGAGACCTGTCCAAACATAAAAAATGTTCTCAATCACTATCAGCAATATCTTTGCGTTCGTTGATCCTACAAGCACAGAGAAAATAGGCTCCACAGAATCAGACTGTAGTACAGGGATAGCAATACTTACCAATCCACCGTGAACGAGCGCAGGAAACCAATGGAATCCATAATCGGCGATATCACTAAATCCAAAGTGCACTGCTGATACCAGCAGAAAAGCAGATAAACTTAGCAAAGGAAAAAACCACCATAAGCAAACCACTAAAAGGCTTAACAATACATACGCTGCATGAAAGAGCAACCATGCGCGACTTGTAGTAGAGCAACCAACACGACGCGCCACTGCCGCGTCTAAGCCTCCATGAGGCACACCCAACATAAGAACTAAAAAAACCGACGCATAGTCCCACCAATTCATGTACAGATTGCTGCTTTAATAAATTTAATTTTAGGTAAATACGTTATTACTTTAACCCAATCTAATATTGAAGCTTGACCTAACATAAAGCGTGCAAATCCGTTACCATCTAGTGCATTAGCAACACTCATCATTAGCTGCACCCCCAGACTAGGGTTCTCCAAAAGTACTTTATTAAAGACCATGTCCATCCATGCAATTTGAGGAGACACAGGCATAGGAACTGAATAGTCATTACGAGAAATGCGTTGCACCAGCTCTTTTATCTGTGCCTGTATCAGGCTAAATGCATAACCTGAAGAAAGCCTAATTGCACCACTAGCAACACCTATCTTAGGAAGACATTGATGATATTCACTCTGTTTGGTCATTGGTATTACACCATACTCTTCATGTAATAACTCAACCATCTCAATTTCTTGGAGTCTAAGCCAGTCAGTTATAGCTTTTTGGTACCAGTCTCGCTCCTCAAGCTCTGTAGAAATCATCGTCGACTCTACTAATAACTTATGACTTGAAAAAGGAAGGGCGTAAATAAAGTGCAAACCACGAGATTGATCAACTCTAAAATCCATTAGTGTCGCTACATGCATATCTGGGATTGGTTTTTTTGTGGTTATCTCCCAACCCAAAAAATGTTGCCTGAGCACACCATCTTGAATTCTTGCCTGCCTGCTATCATAGATTTTTTTTGCACGATATCTCTTACCTGCAGCAACAAAAGAAGTAACGGAATGTTGAACGGAGAAGTCAGATGCATGAGATCTAACTACTCTTATGTCCTCAGCTAATCTGCTCTCACAATACTTTATATACTGAGATGAACTCACAGAAATGTAGCTATATTGATCGGACATATGATTGACTTGCTTGCAGTGATCGACCACTCTCCACTGCTTCCATTTGCCTTTGACAGGCGCGAGAAACTCAGATAAATATTTTTTATCCGCCCATAACGACCAAGTACAATCGCGAGCTTCTGGTGATAAAGGCTCAAAGACAACTGCTGTACAGTTATCCAAGAGACTTGCCAAGGTAATGCCTGAGCTGCCACCACCGATAATTGCTATATCAATATCAGTGGAGAGCTCGTCATGACCCATTGGAGTTGGCACTGAAAAGCCCCTCGAGATCATTGTGTAAAGAACTGTCATGTTGCGGAGTATTTTTGCTAGGAAAGATATACTTAATACTGAAAAAAGTTAGAGCCAGTTTTCTATATACTGATACAAAAACACGTCCGCGCCACCAATTATAATCTGTCCGTCTTATTTTGTTTCCAATTTCTCTGTAGACTAAAAGTGCTATTACTATAGATAATCGCGCACGAAAAGGAAGCAACTGAATTCCTTCGAGTGCGCTTTTATAATATTTATCAGCCAAGTCGAGTGTTTTCTTGATCGCTTCTGCAACAGGTTCACGATTCGGAATTTCGGCTTGCAAGATCTCTTTAGCAGATAATCTTACCCATTCGAGTGGTATATACCTACGGTCCATACTGGCATCTTCTAAAACATCTCTTGATATATTAGTGAGCTGCATAGCTATGCCTAGGTCTATGGCAAAGTAATTTGCTTCTTTTTTACTGCACCCAAGCACCCTGCACATCATCAACCCAACCGTGCCTGCTACTGAGTAACAGTAATGGAGGAGTTCAGCTCGAGAGTTTATCGAATTAATGTGTTGGTCCTGCACCATGCCATCAACAAGCCCGATCGCAGCTTCTCTTGGTATATTGCAGCTCCTCATCAGTTGCAAGAAGTTACCAAGATGAGAATCGTCAATGTAGCCGTTATAAATGGTTAGATGGTTTTTTATCATCATAAGCTTGGCAAGACGATCTGGGTCGTTGCCATCAGCCAAGTCGTCTAGGTAACGACAAAATCGGTAGAGTTGAGCTGCCCGTTCACCCTTCTCGCGCCCCAAAAAAAAACTTGCCCAGTAAAATGTTTTACCATAACTGGCCAAGATAAATTTTGACGACACTTGCGAAACTTCAGCAGTGGATGATGAGTCATGATCCATAGACTATCCGCCGGAGCCAACTTCCTTGCCAGTCAGCAGCTCTTCGACGACTTTTGCCGAACTTACCACCCCAGGAAGACCAGCACCGGGATGAGTCCCTGCACCCACAAAATAAAGGTTACTTATTTTGTCATCACGATTGTGGTACCTAAACCAAGCAGATTGTGTGAGACGAGGCTCGATTGAAAACCCAGCACCGTGCATTGATCGATAATCTGCTGAAAAATCCTCTGGTGTCATCCAGAAAACCTCGTCAATCACTGATGCTAGATCGGGCATAATTGATTTTTCTAGGGCATTCACGATCCTATCTCGCAAACGGGGGCCCTCAGTTTTCCAATCGATATCACCTTGCAAATTAGGCACAGGACATAAAACGTAAAAAGATTCACATCCCTCTGGAGCGAAGCTTTTATCGGTAGCAGTCGGGCGATGCAAATAGAGACTAAAATCATCACTAAGAACTTTCTCATCGAAAATCTCAGTTAAAAGTTCTTTGAAACGAGGCCCCATCCAGATACTGTGATGAGCTATTTCCGGATAAAGTTTCTTTGTTCCAAAATAAAGCACATACAAACCCATGCTATATTTCTTGTTGACGATAGGCAGTTTAGGCGCTTGATCCTTGAGAAGATGTCTGTAACAAGTTTCAGGATCCCCACCAAAGACTACCAAATCAGCATCGATAACAGTTTCGTTAGCCAAGACAACCCCACTAGCGGTATTGTTATTTACTAGTATCTCCTCAACATCAGAGTTGAAAAGAACTTCGATGCCCTGTCTTTGCATTAAACCACCAAGCTCAGAGACCAATTTACCAGTTCCTCCCATACAGAAAAAAACTCCCCAGCGACGTTCCAGATAGTGTATCAAAGCGTAGATTGCCGTGGTTTTGTAGGGATTGCCGCCGACCAATAGAGGATGAATTGAAAACGCTTGGCGCAACAATGGGTGTTTTAGGTGGCTATTAACCATCTGAGCTACTGTTTTATAACATTTTAAAAAAATCAGAGCGGGAACTTGTTTCAACATATCACTGAACTTAGTGAATGGACGATGAACAAGTTTCTTAAAACCAACGTTGTATATCTTTTTTGACTTTTCCAGCAGCCTTAAATAGCCTTCTGCATCGTCAGCATTAAATCGCCGGATTTCTGCAAGCGTGTCTTCAATAGATGCTCGATAGTCAAACGTCCTTCCATCAGAAAAATGAAATCGGTAGTAGGGATCTAACGGGACAAAAGTGAGATGATCTTCTAGCTTTTCATCAAATAGCTCAAAAAGCTCTTCGAAGATAAAGGGCGCTGTGATAACAGTCGGACCTGCATCGTGCAGATAGCCACCACGCTGAAAGACTTGGGCTCGCCCACCAAGCTCAGCCAGCCTCTCCACCAATGTAACTTTATAACCCAGCTTCCTTAGCCTGAGACTAGTGGCAATACCGGCAAAACCTGCACCAATTACTACTGCCCGCTGCGATGGGATCGATTGATGATCACTCATGCGGTATTTGCATCACTGGCGAGTGACATATTTCCTCTAACTTTCTCAATTAACGCATTACAAGCGGGTTGTAACTCAGCTGACAAATTTGAACGTATCTCATCGGCTTGATCTAGCCAATCTTCGACAAGTACATTAGCCTGCAGAACAACATCACTGCTAGCCAAGGTTCGCTGCCAACTGTTGATTTTTGCGGTGTCTCCTGAAAGGTACCAGGAGGCAAAATCTTTTTGTCGAGGGGAATATTTATAGAAGAGACTTACTACCAAGTTTGGCTTTCTTCCCAATAAATCAACAGATGTGTGACTTGATGGAATGATATCATCGATATCGTTACGTCCTTGATAGGCTAAGCCAGTTAAAAGAACTAGATCTGTAAGGGCAGAAACATCATCTTTGAGACCAGACATCAAAGCCATACCTTTAATTGGTGCCAACAAAAATGGCACTGTCTTATCTGCAGCAATCATTTTCCACTCTTGAAGAGTCAGACATTCACCTACGGTCAAATCTGCAACCTGACCATCACATGTAACTTGCATAGCTTGGGAAAGAATGGATACTAATTGACCACCACAAGTTGAGTTATCAGCTGCCAGTTCAAACGCCTTTGCTACAAGCCAGTCACCCAGACAAATAGCAGTATCTTGCCCAAAGTGCTTTGTAACACTGTACTGACCACGCCTATGCGTGCTGGCATCACTTATATCATCGTGAACAAGCGAAGCGTTATGGATCATTTCACATGCAGCAGCCCAGTTAAGAACTGCATTTTTATTCAGCCCAAGAGCTTGTCCTGCTTTGATTGCGAGTTGGGCTCTGTAAAATTTCCCTGGTTTTCTAAAGTGGTGGTTGGCCGCCTGAAAAAGACCATTGTTATGGGGAGGTAGCTCCTCCAGAATCAGCTTCTTTAAATCGGATAGCCATGTCAATTCGTTATTATATATTTTGGAGGACATGAGTGGCTCCCTAGCGTATTGGTATTGAGTATTACTTGATTTATAGGTTTTAAAGAGAATGGCGGGGTCTATTGACCCCGCGCAAGCAAATACACTTGATTACTCTGAGTCAGCTACTGCAGCAGCCCAGATAACCACACCAAACCCGATTTTGTTCCAAAAATCTGCCAAGTTGTAAATGAGATTCATAGTACCTGGATCTGCACCACCGCCTAGGTAACCCATGAAGTAGCCAATGGGGTAAATTGACCAACCCACCGTTACTAGCAGAGTCATAGTTTTGTAGGCTTTTTGAACATTTACGTTTGCTAGACTTGCATTCACCTTGCTAGCTTCGCCTTTAATAATGTACCAAATGACATAAATCCAAGCTGCCATAGAAAGCACGAATGCAGGCATAACACCCATCATATCGGTTTCACCCATGTAGCCGAAGATCAGCATAATGGTGGTACCAGCCAATAAGTTCCAGAAGACACGGGCTGGTACTTTGCCAACTGCAGACATAATTAGGTAAAACTCCACCATCAGTAAGGGTACAGTTAACAGCCAATCTATGTAACGAAATTCGGTTGGAGAGGTGCCAGTGGCAACCCAGACGTCTCGCATATAAAAGTAATGTACTGCAGCAATTAAGGTTACTAATCCCGAGACAGTTAATGAAGTTTTCCATTTGCCAGCAACTCGATCTCTTTCAAGGAAAAAGAATGCTGTTGCTGCAACAAGTGCCATTGAAATAAGCCAGAAAGACATCCCGACGTAATCACCAGATACTAAGTTATTAGTCATGTTGACCCCTATATTGTTAGTTATAAAACACATTTGTGAGACTAAAATGAACTTTTGCCTAAATATACAAAAATAGACCCTACTTACCCTATGTGTATATTTTTAGTATTTCAACCTTTATTTTTGTTGCTTTTTTCTAATCTGGTCACCCTCAAAACGAGTAATGATACAAAAGAGATGTCGCTATAAGATACTTTGTGACCTTTCCCCCACAAACTAGACCATGACGACGATGAGATTTCCAATTAACCTAACGGGATGGAGATCTCATTATGAAGAAGCGTTACAGCGAAGAACAAATCATTACCGCCATCAAAGAGCACGAG
>JBELGO010000041.1:0-14108 GCA_042091915.1 SAR92 clade bacterium
ACTGACTGCATCATCATACCAAAGCGCGCTGATATCTTGCGCACCCACCAGTCCTCGTAAGTGTTGGAGTTGTTATCGGCGCGCTCAAACGGATCGCGACGCAGGTGGAACAACTTGGGGATACGGAAGGTAACGAACGGCTCGCGCCATACAGCATGGCGTGCGCTGCGCTGTTCGGCAAAGACAAATTTCCAATCGCCGTTGCGCAGCGCCAGCAGTTGGCCGTCATCGGAGAAGTAGAAAAAGTCGTTGCGTGGTGATTGGTCGGTCTCACCGGTGAGGAAGGGCAAGAAATTGTAGCCATCTAGATGGACATTGAACTTTTTATCGCCAGCTTGGTAGCCGTCGAGGAGCTTCTGTTTAATGTCGTCAATACCCACCGCAGCCATCAGTGTAGGCACCCAATCGAGGTGGCTCATAACATTGTTGACTACACCCCCCGCCGGTATTTTGCCGGGCCAGCGGACCAGCGCGGGGACGCGGAAGCCGCCCTCCCAGTTGGTGTTTTTCTCACTGCGAAACGGGGTGATACCCGCATCTGGCCAGGTGTTGTAATGGACACCGTTATCGGTTGAGTAGAGCACAATGGTGTTGTCGTCTACACCGAGTTTTTCCAATGTGTTGAGCAGGATTCCCACTTGGCGGTCGTGGGCGACCATCGCATCGTTATAGAAGCCTTGGCCAGAGAGACCGCGCTCTTCTTCAGCGAGGTGGGTAAAGTAGTGCATGCGGGTAGAGTTAAACCAAACAAAGAAAGGCTTCTCGTCATCCACTGCACGCTCCATAAAATCGACGCTGGCGTCTAAGAACTCTTTGTCGACACGCTCCATACGTTTTTTGGAGAGCGGGCCGCTGTCTTCAACGCGACCGTCGGCAAAGCTGTGGATGACACCGCGTGGCCCCCAAACCTTAGCGTAGCGTGGGTCTTTGGGGTAGTCGGGATCCTCGGGGGCCTCTTCAGCATTCATGTGGTAGAGGTTGCCCAAGAACTCGTCAAACCCGTGGTTGGTCGGCAGGAATTCATCTAGATCGCCGAGGTGGTTTTTACCAAATTGGCCTGTTGCATAGCCGAGTGGTTTGAGTAGCTCGGCCAGGGTGGCATCCTCAGGTTGTAAACCGAGTGGGTTGCCGGGCATGCCGACTTTGGTTAAGCCGGTGCGCATCGGGTGTTGGCCGGTGATAAACGCCGAGCGGCCGGCGGTGCAGCTCTGCTCGCCATAATAGTCGGTAAAGAACACCCCTTCGTTGCCAATGCGATCGATGTTGGGTGTCTGGTAACCCATCATGCCGTGGCTGTATTTGCTGATATTGGTAATGCCAATATCATCGCCCCAGATCACCAGAATGTTGGGTCGCTCGGCGGCAAAAGCCGCAGTGCTCAACAAGCCGGCGATCAGCAGAGAGAGTGCGCCGCAGCGCTGAATAACAGATCTCATGGTCTACCCCTTTAATTGTTGTGTGACAAATTTAAACGTTTGAAGATTACCAGATAACTAAGCCGAAACTGTCGTCTAAGCGCTTTTAGCGTGACCGATTGGCCATGCTTATCAGGCGCGGCGGCGGCCAACTGCCACGCCGCCCAGCGCCCAAAAAGTTTTTAACACAGAGCGCCAGGCGCTCATACCGGGTTTGGCGCCTTTGCCCAGCCCGATACGCTCTAGCTGGTGCTCGTACCAGGTGATGTCCAGCATAACTGCGGTATCGAGTTTGGCGATACCGGTAGTAATTTTTCGCATCGGCAGCGGGCACTCTTCACCGTCCAGCAAGCGCGCGCTGTAATTGGGCAGTACTGCCAGTGGTCGGGCGATGCCAATCATCGCGCAGCTGCCTTCAGCCAAGGCGCGGTTCATCACCGACAGCGTTCTAAAACCGCCAGTGACCACCAGGGGGAGATGAGTCTGCGCCGCGAGCTGCTGGGCAAACTCAATAAAATAAGCTTCGCGAGCTACAGTGCTGGGCTTCTGATCCACTCCAACCATACTCGGCTGTTCGTAGTTGCCGCCGGATATCTCTACCAGATCGATCCCCTCCGCCTCGAGTAGTTTGACCAGTTGTGCCGATTCGTCCTCACTAAAGCCTCCGCGCTGGAAATCAGCAGAGTTGAGTTTAATAGCTACCGCAAAGTCGCTACCCACAGATCGGCGGATGGCGCGGTAGACCTCGAGCACAAAGCGGCAGCGATTCTCGAAACTGCCGCCCCACTGGTCGCTGCGCTGGTTTTGCAGCGGCGATAGGAACTGGCTGCACAAATAACCGTGCGCGGCATGAATTTGCACACCGTTAAAACCACACAGTTTGGCCTGCTCGGCGGTCCAGGCGAAGCGTCCAATAATATCCTCGATCTCTGCTTCAGTGAGTGCGCGCGGCGGATTGAACATGGCCGCCATATCGCCGCCCAACGGTATAGCCGAGGGTGATACAGGCTCTTTGCAGAGCACACTGGGGATCTGTTTGCCAGGATGGTTAAGCTGCATCCACAGCTGAGTATTATTGGCACTGCCTGCTGCAGCCCAGTCGCGAAAGCGCTGCAGATCAGACTGCTTATCAAGCACTACATTGCGCGGCTCGCCGAGCGCATTGCGGTCAATCATCACATTGCCGGTCAGCACAATGCCGGTGCCGCCTTTGGCCCACTCTTTGTAAAGATATATCAACTCGGCAGAGGGGTTGGCTTGTGTATCGGCGAGCTGCTCGCTCATGGCCGATTTAAACAGGCGGTTCTTGCTGGTGACATGCCGATTGATGTCGATCGGTGTCGCTATGCGTGGCTGATCGGTCATATTGAATGGTTCCAATAGATTTCTATGGATAAGCTTTTAAGCTAAGTTATCGTACCTGTATCAATGCGACCTATGGTGTCGCAGTTTAGATAAAAAAACCAGCCGACAACTTTTACTGATAAGGGTTTTATTATGTCACTGCTCTCCATGCGCGATATGCACTTTCTGCTTTTTGATCTGCTCGATGTGGAATCGTTTACGGCAGCTGAGCACTACAGTGACCACTCTCGCGAAACCTTTAGCCAAGCACTGGAGACTGCCGAACAGATTGGTCTGCGCTATTTTTTACCCCACAACGCCGAAGCCGATGCCAATGAGCCGACCTTTGACGGTGAAAAAGTGACCACTATCCCCGCTGTCAAAGAGGCGTTCCATCATTTTGTTGAGGCTGGCTTACTCAACGCCTCGGTCTCCTTTGAGCAGGGCGGTATGCAGCTGCCGGCGACAGTGGCTGCAAGTTGCCATGCGTTTACTACAGCGGCTAACACCGCCACGGCGGCCTACCCATTTTTAACCATTGCAGCGGCTAATCTAATCGAGCACTTTGCCGATGATGCGCTCAAGCAGCGCTATCTGCCGCTGCTGCGCGACGGCCGCTCATCCGGCACTATGGCGTTGACTGAGCCCAATGTTGGCTCCTCACTGGCCGATATCACCACCAAGGCCGAGCTTGGCGAAGACGGCTGCTACCGAGTGAGTGGCGGCAAAATGTACATCTCTGGCGGCGACCAAGACATCACCGACAACATTGTGCATTTAGTGTTGGCGCGGGTGGTGGGTGATGATCCCGGTGTAAAAGGTATTTCGCTGTTTTTGGTCCCCAAGTGGGAGCTTTTAGAGGGCGGCGAGCGGCGCCGCAACGATGTCAAATTAGCCGGGCTTCTGCACAAAATGGGCTACCGCGGTACTACCTCAACGGTGCTTAACTTTGGTGAGCAGGGCGACTGCCGCGGTTACTTAATAGGTGAGCGCGGCCGCGGATTAACCTACATGTTTATGATGATGAACGAAGCGCGTATCGGTGTGGGTGCCGGTGCGGCAGCGATGGCTTGCCGCGGCTACCAAGAGTCGCTTGAGTACGCTCGCAACCGCCCACAGGGACGTCACCCCGATGACAAGCAAGCGGGATCCAAGCCGGTAGCGATTATTGAGCACGCCGACGTCAAACGCATGCTGCTGGCGCAAAAGTGTTACGCCGAGGGCTCAATGGCGTTGATCTTATGGGCGAACAGCCTTATCGATACGATCGCTACTTGCAGCGATACAGAGCAGCGCCAGAAGCTCAATGAACTGCTCGACTTGATTACCCCAATCGCTAAATCGTGGCCCTCCAAGTACGGCCCAGAAGCAAACTCGCTGGCGATACAAGTGCTGGGTGGCTCTGGCTATATTCGCGAGTACCCAGTCGAGCAACTTTACCGCGACAACCGTCTCAACCCCATCCATGAAGGCACCGAAGGCATCCAAGGGATAGATCTGCTCGGCCGCAAAGTGTGGCAGGCCAACGGCGCCGGCGTGCGCCACCTGTTGGCTGAAATAGAGCAGACAGTGAGCCAGGCAGTGCTCAATGAAAATACCGCTCAGTGGGGCGAGCAGCTTGCCAGCAGTGCCCAGCTTTGGCAGCAGACATTGAACAGTTTGGCGCCCTTAGTGCAGCAGCAACCGCGCTTAGGTCTCGCTAACGCCACGGTGTTTTTAGAGGCGACCGGCCATCTGATGATCGCCTGGTTGTGGTTGCGGCAGTCTTTAGCTGCTCAGAAATTGGCTGACAATGAGCCCGATTTTGCGGCGGGCAAGCAGCACGCCTGCGAGTTTTTCTACATTTGGGAACTGCCCAAATTAGAGCAGTGGTGCGCACTGTTACAGAGCGCTGATGACACCACACTGCGGATGCGCGATGAGTGGTTTTAACGCGTCAATGCGTCACTGAGCTAGCGCCCAACTAGCTATGTCGGCCATTTGAATGATGACAATGGCAGCCCAGTGCTGCCATTATCACTGTGCTAATTTGAGCTGGGCTCTGGGTCCGGCTTTATCTTAAGTGTTAAATAGCTGAGTCGAACTATGGCATATCAAATTTGGGAGTGTCTTGTCTGCGGTTGGCAGTACGATGAGTCAAAAGGTCTACCCGAGGAGGGCATAGCCCCCGGTACGCGCTGGGACGATGTCCCGGAAGATTGGCTCTGCCCTGACTGCGGTGTTGGCAAAGCCGATTTTGAAATGGTCGCGGTCGCACAAGCTGCCGAGCCTGTTGCTGCGCAAACAACGCAGCCGGTTGCTCAAGTGGCACCTGTCGCTGTGGCTAGTGACTCTTCCTCTCTCGCATCGGCCTACCAAATTTGGGAGTGCTTAGTCTGCGGTTGGCAATACGACGAATCTAAAGGGTTGCCAGAAGAGGGTATCGCTGCCGGTACCCGCTGGGACGACATTCCAGACGATTGGCTCTGCCCCGACTGCGGTGTTGGCAAAGCCGACTTTGAAATGGTTGCAGTTGCAGAAGTTGCGCCACCGACCGCTGCCGCTCAAGCGCAAGCCGAAGAGCCCGCCATCGATGAGAGTATCGATCCAATTGTCATTATCGGCACCGGCCTGGCTGGCTACACTCTGCTAAAAGAGTTGCGCCAAGCGGGCAGCCGCACCCCCGTGGTCATGCTGACAACAGATGACGGCGGTTTTTACAGTAAGCCAATGCTCTCTGCTGCGATGGGCCAGGGCAAACAACCCGGCCAGCTTATTACCGCTACCGCCAGTGAGATGGCAGAAAAGTACAGCGCCAAAGTTAAAATTTATACGCGCGCAACCTCTATTGATAAGGCGGCTAAAACTGTTCACTGTGACGACGGTGACAGCTTTAACTACAGCGATCTGGTGTTTGCCACGGGGGCGCGCTGTATAGAACCGCCGCTGCAAGGCAGCGGCAGTGGCCGCGTTTACGCCGTTAATAATCTGCAAGATTACTTGCGTTTTAGAACCTCATTGGCCGGAGTGCGCAAAGTATTGGTGATTGGCGGTGGTCTGATCGGCTGCGAGTACGCCAACGATCTCACCAAAGCGGGTTATCAGGTAGAACTGGTCGAAGCGGCGCCGCGGCTGCTGGCTAATCTCCTGCCCGAGCAGGCTTCTGCGGCACTGCTCACCGCCATGCAAGCGGCAGGTATCAACTGCCACTTTGATACTGTCGCCGACTCTATCGAGCAACACGGTAGTGGTGTTAGCGCCCAGCTCACCAACGGCACCGCAGTAGAGGCAGATATTGTGCTCTCGGCTATCGGCGTGCGCCCTGATCTGAGCCTAGCTCAAGCGGCCGATATCGATTGCGCGCGCGGCATAGTCACCGACCGCGCCCTGCAAACCAGCGCCGCTAATGTCTATGCATTAGGTGATTGCGCCGAAGTCGATGGCCAGCTGTTGTTTTATATTGCACCGCTCAACGATTCGGCCAAGGCGCTGGCTGCCACCCTGAGCGGGCAGCCCAGCCAAGTCTGTTACGGGGTGATGCCGGTGGTGATTAAAACACCGCTCTGTCCGATCAGCTTGGTGGTGCCGCCGCGCGACATTGAAGGGGAATGGGTAATCGAGGGCGAAGGTGAAAATATCGCCGCGCGTTTCATCGATGCAGATGGCACGCAGTGGGGCTTTGCTCTTACCGGCACGGCCACTAGCCAGCGAGCGAACTCTGTGGCGGCCAATCAGCCATTAATGTAGCCATTTTGAAAGGTGCTTTTCTGGTGGCTCTTAGTGGCTGCTACGCGGTTAGTGTTTCTTGCAAATGCCTCGACAAGCAGTGGAGGCAGTTAAGCAAGCGCTGGCCGGCCAGCTAAAGCTACACTTTCTTTACAAATTCTGACTTCAGCTTCATCGCGCCAATACCGTCGATTTTACAGTCGATATCGTGGTCGCCGCCCACTAGGCGGATATTTTTTACTTTGGTGCCCACTTTCACTACCGATGAGCTGCCCTTAATTTTTAAATCTTTAATGACAGTGACGGTATCACCATCCGCCAGCACGTTGCCGTTGCTGTCTTTGATGACCTCGGCGTCGTCTTCACTCGCGGCGTCAGGGTCCCAGCTGTGGCCGCACTCTGGGCAGTTGAGTAGTACGCCATCGCTGTAAGCATAAACAGATTGGCAGGCGGGGCAGGGGGGGAGAGTCTCTTCGCTCACGAGTAATCCTTCATAAGTGCGGGCTATTGCCCTAAAAAATGTACGGGAATTATATCCGCAACCAGCCGGCTGTGGTCCTAAAGTTTGGAGCGTTCTGCCAGTGTGTGGGCGAGAACTTCCCAGTTGACCCCATCGAACTCAGAGACTGTCATGTTGCTGGGCTTTTCATCAAAACAGTTGATGTTTAACGACACACCATCGGGGTTGGAGCGCGGTATATAAAAAGATTTCACACCACACGTGCTGCAAAAGTGGTGCTGTGCCACACCGCTATTAAACGTGTAAGTGGTGAGCGCCTCGCGGCCCTGCAGCAGTGTAAAGCGCGCCTCGGGCACCACCAGTTCTAAGTAACCGGCCTTAGAGCAGATAGAGCAGTTGCAGCGCAATGCTTCAACCTGCTGTGGCCCCAGTGCCTCCCAGCGCACTGCACCGCAGTGGCAGCCGCCGCTGTATTTAACCAAATCTTCGCTCATTGTTAGCCCCCGGCTAGCTTAACGATAAAGCCCTGTTTTTCGAGAGCCTGCTTGAGTTTATCGCGGTGGTCGCCCTGTATTTCAACCACGCCCTCTTTGACTGTGCCACCGGTGGAGCAGAGTTGTTTGAGTTGCTTGGCCAGTTGCTTGAGGGCGGTATCGTCTAAATCAAACCCGGTCAGGGTAGTCACCCCTTTGCCTTTGCGCCCAGCGGTTTCACGGCGTATGCGCACTACGCCGTCGCCAGCGCTGCGCGCGGCCGGTGTAGTGCTCTCTTTAACGCGGCCACTCTCAGTGGAGTAGACCAAACGGCTGTTGCTCATTGCGGCGCCTCCGGCAGTAATAATATTTTGCCAATATGCTGGCTAGACTCCATCAAGCTGTGCGCTTTGCCGGCCTCTGCCAGTGCAAAACGGGCCGCTACAACCGGTTTAAACTGGCCGCGCTCAACCATCGGCCAAACACTCTCCCTCACCCCTGCGGCTACACGCGCTTTGTCAGCTAGGGGTTGCGAGCGCAGTGTCGAGCCGGTTAAGACTAACTGTTTAAGCATCACCGGCATCATATCAATATTGACTTTAGAGCCCTGTAAAAAGGCGATACTCACCAGGCGCGCTTTGGGGGCGGCAGCGGCAATATTGCGCGCAACGTAGTCGCCGCCAACCATATCTAAAATGACATTAACGCCACTGCCGGTAAGTTCTTTAACCGCTGCAACAAAATCTTCTTCGCGGTAGTTAACTGCGCGGGTGGCACCCAGCGCCAAGCACGCTTGGCACTTCTCTTCGCTGCCTGCGGTGGCAATTACGTTAACGCCAGCGGCCGCAGCCATCTGTATAGCCGTGGTGCCAATGCCAGATGAACCGCCGTGCACCAGCAACCATTCGCCAGCTTGTAGCGCCGCGCGCTCAAACAGGTTGTGGTAGACGGTAAAGCACGTTTCCGGCAGGGCGGCGGCGTCTTCAAGCGGCAGGCCATCCGGCAGCGGCAGCACGCATTCACTGTCGGCAATGGCCAGCTCGGCATAACCGCCACCCGGCAGCAGTGCACACACAGCATCGCCAACGCCAAAGTGGGTAACAGCGCTACCCACAGCAGCTACGTAGCCACTCGCCTCTAGCCCCAATGTTTCTGGTGCGCCCGGCGGTGGTGGGTAGAGCCCCATGCGCTGGAATAAATCGGGCCGGTTAACGCCCGCTGCCACAACCTTGATCAGCAGTTGGTTATCTGCAAGGGCCCGTAGTGCTGCACTGCCCAGTTCTAGCTGGTCTGGGCTGCAGCCAGGTTGGGCAATAACCGCCTGAGTAGAAGAGTAGGTGTCATTCATAACAGTTTGTCGTTGGGTTTGTGGTGGCTAGTTTAACCCTATGTCACCCAGCCGCCAATTGCGCACTGCCCGTGCAAGGCAGTAGTATGAATAACTAGAGTATTTAAAACTGTGACTTGTTTAAGGCCAACAATGCCCCTCTCCCTTCGCGAAAAGATCTACCACGTTATATTTGGCACCGACAGCAAAGCCGGGCGCCGTTTCGACCTGCTGTTAATTTACGCCATTTTGCTCAGTGTAGCGGCAGTAATGCTCGACTCGGTAGCCGCTGTAAACCAGCGCTTTGGCCGTGAGCTGCTGTTTGCAGAGTGGCTTTTTACCGCCATTTTTACCCTCGAGTATGCCGCGCGTATCTATTCATCGCCCAAGCCTTGGCGCTATGTGTTTAGCTTCTACGGTGTGGTCGATTTTCTCTCTATTCTGCCCACCTATCTGTCGCTGCTGTTCCCCGAGGCCACGTACTGGATGGTGGTGCGCTTGTTGCGCGTGCTGCGTATCTTCAGGGTGCTCAAGCTAGCGCGCTACTCTGCCGAGGCCAGCTTGCTGATGCGCTCGCTAGTGCAGGCGCGGCACAAAATTTTTGTATTCTTTGGCGTGGTGCTGGTGCTCAGTGTCATTTTTGGCAGCGTGATGTTTCTGGTCGAGGGGGCAGAAAACGGGTTTACCAGTATTCCGCGCAGTATCTACTGGACCATTGTGACAATTACTACCGTCGGTTACGGCGACATCACCCCGCAGACGGTCATCGGCCAATTTATCGCCACCTTGGCGATGCTCACCGGATACTCGATTATTGCTATACCCACCGGCATTCTCTCTGCCGAGATCTCCAAAGAGATGGGCAAGGCGCGCGCCTTGGTGCGCTGTAATATCTGCGAGCGCGGTGGCCACCACGACGAGGCCGAGTACTGCTACCACTGCGGCATAGAGCTACCTGAATGGAGCCAGCGACAGCGCGATGGCGACAGCTGACTCAACCCTACAGTGGCTGGGCGGCAGCTGGGCTACACTCGCCGAGTTAGCCAGTAGCCCCACCACCGCGGTGGTGGCCTACCTACTGCTGCAGGCCTTGGCAGTGGCCTTAATTATTGATGCGGTGGCACGCGCCCGCACCACGCAAGGGGCTATCGCCTGGGCGGTGGCTCTGCTGGCTATGCCACTGCTCTCGGTGCCACTCTATTTGCTGTTTGGCCAGCGGCGTTTCTACGGTTACGTGGCGGCACGGCGCCGCGGTAATTTACAAATACAATCTACCGCTCGCCAAGCTATCGCCCAGCTTAGCCGCGAGTACCGGGTAGCTGCGCCAACCGGCTCAAAGCCAGTGGGCAGCAGTGCTATTGAAAGCTGGCAGACCCTCGAGCAGCTGGCCAGTATCCCGGCCACCCTCGCCAACCAAGTACAGCTGCTGATCGATGGCGAAGCCACTTTTGATGCGATTATTGCCGCTATTGAAGAAGCCCAAAACTACCTCTTGGTACAGTTTTACATCATCCGCAACGACAGCGTAGGGCGCCGCTTACAGCGCGCGCTAGTGGCTGCCGCGCAGCGTGGTGTGCCTGTACACCTGCTCTACGATGGCATTGGCAGCTGGGGATTAAGCCGCCGGTATATCAATGTATTGCGCCAAGCGGGGGTGAAGGCACTGCCATTTACCACCAGCCGTTTTAACTGGCGCGGCCGTTTTCAGGTTAATTTTCGCAACCACCGCAAAATTGTCGTGGCCGACGGCCACACCGCACTAGTGGGTGGGCTCAACATCGGCAAAGAATACGCAGGCCACCACCGCCGTTTAAGCCCGTGGCGAGATACCCACGTTCAATTAGCTGGCCCCGCGGTATTGGGTGTGCAGCTCTCCTTTATAGAAGACTGGTACTGGATAACCGGCCAACTGCTGCCTCTGCACTGGCAGGGCACCCCCTCCACAGAGGCGGGGGCAGAGGTGCTGGCGATACCCACCGGCCCAGCGGATGAGCTGGAGAGCTGCCAGTTAATGTTTCTCACTGCGATTAACAGCGCACGCAGCGAGCTAATTATTGCCACGCCGTACTTTGTCCCCGATGAGCCAGTAATCAAAGCGCTGCGTTTGGCGGCACTGCGCGGTGTGCAGGTTAAAATTATTGTACCCAAAGTGACCGATAGCCACTGGGTGCAGCTCTCCAGTATCGCCCATATGGAAGAGTGCGCTATTAAAGGGATCGGCTTTTACCAGTACAGCAGCGGCTTTATGCACCAAAAGGTGTTGCTGGCAGACAAGCAGCGGGTGTTGGTAGGCACGGCAAATGTTGATAACCGCTCTTTTAGGCTAAACTTTGAGCTGACACTGGCCGTGCATGACGCATTGTTCTCACACCAAGTAGAGGTCATGCTGCAGCGCGATATCGCCAACAGTGAGCGCTTTGACCCTGTCGCATACGGCAGTGCTCACCCACTGCGCCGAGCGCTGGGTAGGCTTTCGCGCTTATTGGCACCGCTTCAATAGTGGCAATTTCAAACTCCAACAAGAGAGTGTTTATGGACAAACTATCTCCTAGTGACGGCGCAACGGTCAGCGTGTGGTTGGCGGTGCGCACCAAGCCGCGCGCTGAACAGCAAGCCCAGCAGCACCTGCAAGAGCAGGGGTTCACCGTTTTTAGCCCCACCATTACCGAACGCAAGCGGCGCAATAACCGCTGGCAGCAGGTAACCGGCGCGCTGTTTCCCGGTTACCTGTTCATACAGGTCGAGTTTGGCCAGCAAGATACCTCCGTGGTGCGCTCAACCCCCGGTGTGCTCAACTTAGTCCGCTTTGGCCAGCAGTTGGTACCGGTGCCAACACCAGTGATTGAGTTGCTCCAGCACATTGAACAAAGCGGTGGGCCAGATACCGCAGCCAAGTACCAGCCGGGCGATAGGGTAGAGATTACCGATGGCCCCTTTGCCGGTATCAGCGGTGTTTACCAACAAGCTAAAGGCGAGCAGCGCGCCATTATGTTGATAGAGATGCTCGGCAAAGCACAGCCGGTGGCGGTATCGGTAGAGCATTTGGCTTAAAGGCCTCTCTTCGGTAACCCCTCAATAGCCCTGTGAGTCTGCAGTTTGATACCTATCTTCCAAACTTCCTTTATAAGCCGGATACCTAATTCCTCCGTACTACTGCGCGATTTCGTCCACCCTGTTAGACTGTTCATCTTGTGAACGATATTGTCTATTTCACCAATAGCCTCGCTTATACGTCTCACGCTCAAAAAAGGCCTGCAGCAATGCACGCCTTGCGGTAGCCTGCCCAAAGGAAACGCCTGCCCCCTAATGGCCCAGACAGATAACCTAGAAAAAGAGTACCAACTGCTCAAACTGATAGAGCAGCAGCCACAACTCACCCAGCGTGAGTTGGCCGCGCAGTTGGGCGTCTCGTTGGGTAAAACCCACTATGTGTTAACCGCACTCATCGACAGAGGCTTGGTCAAGGCGGGTAACTTCGCCCGCTCAGATAACAAGCGCGGCTACGCCTATGTGCTGACACCTGCCGGCTTGGCAGAAAAAATTGCCATTACACAGTCATTTTTAAAACGCAAAATGACCGAGTACGAACAGATTAAAGCCGATATAGAACGGCTCAATAAAGAGTTAGGTAGTTAGTTATGGAAAAACCCCACTCCCATCAACCTATCCGCAAGGCCATTATCCCCGTAGCAGGGCTGGGTACACGCATGCTGCCAGCCACTAAAGCGATCCCTAAAGAGCTGTTGCCTGTTTACGACCGCCCAGTAATCCAGTGGGTGGTAGAAGAGGCGATAGCCGCCGGTATAGAAGAGATTATCTTTGTTACCCGCAGTGGCAAAGAGGCGATAGAGAACCATTTTGACGCCCACTACGAGCTAGAACACCGCCTAGAGCGCAAAGGCAAAGAGACCATACTTAAAACGGTAAAAGATATTATCCCGCCGCATATCAATATTGTCTCCATCCGCCAGGCAGACGCCCTCGGCTTGGGCCACGCAGTACTCTGCGCCAAACAACAAATTGCAGGCGAGCCTTTTGCCGTGCTGCTGCCCGATGTTTTAGTGCTAGATGCCGCCAACCAAAGCCACGGGCACAGTTTCGCCACCATGATGACAGCCTGGCAACACACCGGCCACGGCCAGGTGATGGTAGAGCAAGTTGCGCAGCAGGATGTCGAGCAGTACGGTATTGCCGATGTCAACGGTAACCAGCTAGCGCCTTTTGCCAGCAGCCCAGTAAAACAGTTAGTGGAAAAGCCCAGCCCCGAAGAGGCGCCCTCCAACCTTGCGGTGCTCGGCCGCTACCTGCTGCCAGCAGAGGTGATGGAGCTGCTGCAAACAACCACAGCCGGTGCAGGCGGCGAAATACAGCTTACCGACGCACTCGACGCACTGCTCCAAAACCAGCCGCTGGGCGCATTTTTAACCAACGCAGAAACGTATGATTGCGGCAGTAAACGCGGTTATTTAGGGGCTAACGTGGCCGTAGGGCTGCGCGATGACAACACCAAAACCTACTTACAGCGGTTCTCAAGCGAGCTTTAACAGCGTTACTAGTGCGCCAATCCACATAAAAAAACCAGCAAGTTACACTTTTATGCGCATAAAAGTGTAACTTGGGCGCATTTTTATGCGCTTAAAAGTGTTGTTTAGCACACAGCACGCTAAAAACAACAAAGAGCAAAGCGAACAAAACCTTCTCGAGATCCATGGTGGTCCGTTTAGCTGAGCTGTGCAAAGGGCTGTCAAGATAGTGCGGACATTAACTTATTGCACGTAGAAATTGATTTTCGATACCTTTTTTTTATGCAATACTGGAGTTGTAATCCTTTTTTGCATAATTGAGGCTCCCTTTGATTAAGAGAAATATCACCAAAGAATTGCACCTGCTGTTGCAAGAGTACCCCATAGTGACTGTGTTGGGGCCTCGGCAGGCTGGTAAAACAACCCTGGTTCAACATGAGCTACCAGATTACGCCTATGTCTCACTGGAAGATCCGGATGAGCGGATACTGGCAGCAGAGGACCCGCGGGCTTTTTTAAGGCGCTTCCGTGGCAATACGATATTTGATGAAGTTCAGCGTGTGCCGACGCTACTAAGTTACTTGCAGGGCATAGTAGACAAAGAGCAGAAAAATGGCCGATTTGTCATAACGGGTTCTCATCAGTTGGAATTGCGTGCGGCTGTAGCACAGTCCCTAGCAGGTCGCACGGGTTTACTGCATTTGTTGCCACTGTCTATTGCGGAGTTAAAACAGGCAGGAATGGCCTTTGATGGCTTCCAAGACTATGTTGTGCGCGGGTTTCTGCCCCGGGTACACAGTCAAAATCAGCGGCCTTTTCGAGCCTACGCTAATTATTATCAAACGTATATTGAGCGCGATG
>JBELGO010000042.1:0-14052 GCA_042091915.1 SAR92 clade bacterium
AGCACCGCTACGACCTTATCTTGGCCCACGCCATGATTGAGTGGCTGGCATAGCCGCATCTACTTATAGCCCAACTGAGCCCATTGTTATCCAGCGGCGGGCTGCTCTCATTGAGCTACTACAACCGCCATGGCTGGGAGTATCGCAACTTGTTGCGCGGCAATTTCAATCTGCTGGAGCGCCCCTATCAGAATCAACAGGGCAGTCTGACGCCGTTGCACGCTTTTACCTATGAGCAGATAGCCCAGTGGCTGACGGCGGCGGGGCTGAGCGTCAGCTCAAGCAGTGGCATCAGGGTTTTTTGCGATTACACCAGTGAACAGCGCGGTGGTCTAACCAATCCTGAGGCGGTTGTTGCCAAGGAGTTGGAGTACTCGACACAGCAGCCGTTTAAGTGGCTGGGGCGTTATATTCACTTGCTGGCGGGCTCTGCCACCGACGATTGCTGAGCCTCCCACAGCTTAGCGTAAACACCGCGCTCCGCCATGAGTTCAGAATGGCTGCCTCGTTCGACTATCTCTCCGGCCTCCATCACCAGTATTTGGTCGGCATCGACAATGGTCGATAGCCGATGCGCGATAGTGACGGTGGTATGTCCGGCCGAGAGCTCTTTGAGCGCGCGCATTATCGATTGCTCTGCATGGCTGTCGAGAGAGGATGTGGCTTCATCAAACAACAGTATGGCGGGGCGCTTGAGAATAGTGCGAGCAATGGCGACTCGCTGTTTTTCTCCGCCGGAGAGCTTCAAGCCGCGCTCTCCAACTACTGTGTCGAGACCTTCGGGCAATTTCTCAATAAACTTCTGCAGGTGGGCTAGGCGCACCGCCTCAGTTAACTCCTGCTCTTGCGCGCCGGGGCGGCCATAGTGGATATTGTCGCGCAGTGTGCCGTTAAAAAGCACGGTATCTTGTGGCACTACACCGATAGCGGAGCGCAGCGAGGGTAGCGAAAGCGTATTAATCGGCTGGCCATCAATGGTGATAGAGCCACTGCAGGGGTCGTAAAATCGAAACAGCAAACGCGCTATAGTCGATTTTCCTGCACCGCTGGCGCCCACTATCGCGACGCTGTGGCCAGCGGCGACAGAAAAACTGATGTTTTTGAGAATCGGCCGTGAGGGGTGGTAGCTAAAACTGAGATCCTTGACCTCAATAGCGCCGCCATTTAAAACGAGCTCTTGTGGCTGCTCTGGCTGGCTGAGTTGCGGTTCAATACGCAGCAGGGCAAATAGGTTCTCGATATTGGCGGTGCTGCTTTTGATCTCCCGGTAGACAAAGCCGAGAAAGTTAAGCGGCACGAATAACTGCACCATAAAGGCGTTAATCAAAACGAAATCGCCAAGCGTGAGTTCGCCACTGGCGACTTTAATCGCTGCCAGCGTCAGCATTGCGGTGATCGCAGCGGCTATCACTAACGCCTGCCCAGAATTTAGCAGAAACAGCGATAGGCGACTGCGTCTGCGAGCTTGCTCCCACTCGGCGAGTTCGCGGTCGTAATGGTCCGCTTCATACTGTTCATTGGTGAAATATTTGACCGTTTCGTAGTTGAGTAAACTGTCTACTGCGCGGGTATTGCTGGCGGAGTCTGCGCGGTTGGCAGCGCGCACATGCTCGGTGCGCCACTCGGTGGCGACAACAGAGAAGCCGACATAGAGAACAACCGCCAGAAGGGTGATTAGGGCAAATGCAGCGCCGTAATTAAATTGGAAAAGCACTACTACCAAGGCTATTTCAACGAATGTCGGTGCAATATTGAAAACGAAAAACCGCATCAAAAAACTGATGCCGTTGGTGCCGCGTTCAATATCGCGGGCCAGACCACCGGTGCGCCGCTCGAGATGGAAACCGATATCGAGTTGGTGAAGGTGCTCAAAAACTTGCAGACCGAGCCTGCGCATGGCGCGCTCGGTCACTCGACCAAAGAGCGTGTCGCGAAGTTCACCAAGCAGGCTCATTGAGAAGCGGGCAAAGCCGTAGGCCAACACTAATGCAATAGGCGCGGCAACTAATT
Organism: SAR92 clade bacterium; assembly: GCA_042091915.1. Taxonomy (GTDB): domain Bacteria; phylum Pseudomonadota; class Gammaproteobacteria; order Pseudomonadales; family Porticoccaceae; genus LSUCC0057. Next base: position 2,011 of record JBELGO010000042.1, read on the forward strand.
GAGCGCTGGGATTGTCGAGGCTATCTACAATCGCCTTGAGCAGGAAGGGGCCACCCACACTCGATGCCTTGGCAGCCAACAGGCAAATGATCGCCAGCCCAATGCGGCGCTTATATTCCAGCAAATAGGGCCATATGAGCAGTACAACTCGCCAGTTTATGGCGCTGTCAGCATTATCTGCGTAGTGGCTAGGACGCATCGTCGCACAGCGCTAGCAAAATCTCTTTGGCCTCATTGATCTGTGCTGCCAGGTAGTCGCTGCCACCTCGATCGGGGTGCAGGCGTTGCATCAGCCGGCGGTGTGCGGCAATAATCTGCTTGCGCGGAGCACCCACCGTTAATCCGAGTATTTGCGCGGCTTGATCGGCACTTAAAGCGCTGCTTGAGGGGGCTTGAGTGTCCTGTTCGCGACCAAATTGAGCCGCGCCAAGCCTACAGGCGCGCAATAGCAGAGCCGACTGGCGATCACTGCTCTGCCACGATTGCCAAAGCTGTTGGTACTGCTCATCAGTCAACGCTTTGACGTCCAATCCCACTAGCTCGCCAGCACCTTCAAGCAGTGTGCCGGACAAAGTCGAGTTGCCAAGATCGAAAGTCACTCGCACTCGCGACGTTGAAAAACTGGGGCGCAATGGACGGATTCGGCTCAACAAGCCAATAATGGGTGCCGAACGCATGCCGATAGCCAAAAGCGTCTTGCCGCTTGCCAAGAGTGCGGCTAAAGCGGTGCCAATCCAGTGCATGCGGCCTGTCAGTGTCGCCGCGATGGCGATGGCTGCCACCAAGTAGGCGGCACTGGTAAAGGCAAAGTTGCGCTTCTCTGCCCCTGTGCGTTGATTAAAGCTGCGCCACCACCAGAGCAGTAGCAAGGCTATAGCGATAAGCAGAACCAGCTTTGGCATGGGGCGCTCTCCTAGGGAATGTACCGCATCAACATGGCGTGTTGTTCACTGTCTTGCAGTCCGTTGCCCTCTGGCAGGCGAACCTTCACTCGATGGCCCGAACCTGGCGCTGCTGAGATCGCCTCGCCATGTTTGTTCTCAATACTGTCGAGGACAAAATTACTGTTCCCCGCCGGCGTCACCAGTTGCAGCGTGTCACCTTTTTCAAAACGGTTTTTTACCTCGATGACAGCAGTCTGCTCAGCGCTATCAATTTCGATCAGCTCACCGACAAACTGCTGATTGGGGTTGGTCGAGGCACCGGCTGTGTAATTTTGATAAGACTCGGGCACGTGACGGCGATAGAAGCCCTCGGTGTAGCCGCGGTTGGCCAGATGGTCGAGCTCAACCATCAAATTCATATCAAATTCTTTGCCTGCCACGGCTGCATCGATAGCGCGGCGATAGACCTGTGCGGTGCGTGCCACGTAGTAGTGCGACTTGGTGCGCCCCTCAATCTTTAAAGAGTGTAAGCCCATCTGTACCATCTGCGGAACATGCTGAACAGCGCGCAGATCTTTTGAGTTCATGATGTAGGTGCCGTGTTCATCTTCGTAGGCGGGCATCAATTCGTCGGGACGATTCTCTTCTTGCAGCAGCATTACCGGTGATTGCTCGTCCTCTTGCTGGCTACCTTGTTCGGGCTCCCAGTGCACCGGCTGGGTGGGAATGATATCGCCGGTTTCAGTCTCTTTGGCTTCGTGAGCCTGGTACTTCCAACGACAGGCATTGGTACAAGCGCCTTGGTTGGGGTCGCGGTGGTTCATGTAGCCGGAGAGCAAGCAGCGACCGGAGTAGGCGATGCACAATGCGCCGTGAACGAACACTTCTATTTCCATTTCAGGGACTTCAGCGCGGATTTCAGCGATCTCGTCCAATGAGAGCTCTCGCGACAGAATGACACGCTTAACCCCTTGCATGCCCCAAAACTTTACCGTGGCAAAATTAACAGCATTGGCTTGAACTGAGAGATGCACCGTTTGCTCTGGCCATTTTTCGCGAACCAGCATGATCAGCCCTGGGTCAGACATGATAAGCGCGTCGGGCCGCATGGCGATGACAGGCTCGAGATCGCGCAGATAGGTCTTAACTTTATTGTTGTGTGGTGACACATTGCTGGCCAGATAAAACTGCTTGCCCATGGCGTGGGCCTCTTCAATGGCGGCAGCGATGTTCTCTTCGCGATTAAATTCGTTATTGCGCACGCGCAGGCTGTAACGAGGCTGTCCTGCATAGACGGCATCTGCGCCGTAGGCAAAGGCGTACTGCATGCTTTTTAGAGTGCCGGCAGGGGAGAGGAGTTCAGGGGTAAGCATGATTTATGACCGCGATTATGTAAGGTAAGTTTATCGGTCAATTTTACAGAAATTCTCTCTCTAGTGGCAAAATAGTTTACTGTTTTAGTAGGATAAATTTTGGCTCGACGCATGCAGATTTGTCGGCTGGCCGATCATCCAGCTCGGCCGAGTAATTTTTTTGCCTATTTCCGGCCAGATGGTTTTGATTTGCTTTGCGAATGGTTCATTATGTCTTTAATAAGTAACTTTCTAAGATTAGGGAAATATTATGCAGCAAGCGCGAATCATTGTCGGAATCAGCGGTGCCAGTGGCACTATCTACGGCATTCGATTGCTGCAAAAGCTGGCGGCTATTGATTGGATTGAGACTCATCTGGTGATGACCAAGGCGGCCAAGCTTACTTGTAGCGTTGAAACTGAGTGGTCTATCGATGCAGTCGAGGCGCTCGCCGATGAGGTGCATGACAATCGCAATATTGGCGCCACCATTGCCAGTGGATCTTTCGCCACAATGGGAATGATTGTCCCGGCTTGTTCCATCAAAACACTCTCAGCGATCGCCAACTCCTACGCCGACAGTTTGTTAGTGCGCGCTGCCGATGTAGTGCTCAAAGAGCGCCGGCCTCTGGTCTTAATGCCACGCGAAACACCGCTGCACGCCGGGCACTGCGAATTGATGCTTAAAGCGGCTCAGTTGGGGGCTGTCATTGCTCCACCGATGCCCGCTTTTTACAACTTGCCAGAGACGCTCGACGATATTGTTGATCACAGTGTCACCCGTGTACTGGATCTACTGGGTGTCGAGCAGCCTGAGGCAAAACGCTGGCAAGGCTTGTGAACGCCGTCAGTCAATATAGCGGCGTGGCACGCGTGAGCTGACAGCTGTGAGCAGTTGATAACTGATAGTATCAGCAGTCTCTGCCACCTCGGTTACCGGGATGTTTTCCCCCCACAGTTCTACCTCAGATCCCAGTGCAACGCCTTCAACGTCGGTTACATCCACAGTAACCATATCCATCGATACTCGTCCCACTAGCGCCGCGCGCTGGCCGTTTACGGCGACCGGCGTGCCGTTGCTAGCATGGCGTGGGTAACCGTCGGCATAACCTATTGGCACGGTGGCGATCAGCGAATCGCGCTCAGCTCGCCAGCGGCCGTTGTAGCCGACGGTGTCGCCAACAGGAACCTTGCGCAGCGCAACCACTTGGCTGTGCAGATACATTGCCGGCTGGAGTTCCAGCTCGTTAGAACCCTGCATAGAAGCGCCGTACAGAGCAATACCTGGCCGGCACCAGTCGCGCGCGCAATGTTGTAACCGAGCTATTGCGGCAGAGTTGGCGAGGCTCTGCTCGGCGGGTAGGTCGGCGGCGACAGCGTCGAACAGCGCTACCTGCTTTGCAACAGCTTCAACACCCTGCTCGGCAGAGTGGAAGTGGCTGCACACGACCATGGCTGAGTGCACGTTGCTACTGCCAAGCAGAGTTCTATACGCCAGTTGTAACTGTTCAGGGGCAAGCCCCAGGCGGTGCATGCCGGTGTCTACGCCGAGCCAGACACGAACAGCTGCCGGCAATTTTGCCTTGATCAACCATTCGATCTGCTGTTGATTGTGAATCATCAGCCAGCAGTTGTTGGCGCTAGCAAATGCCACATCAGCAGGGTCAAAGGCGCCCTCGAGTAGCAGAAGCGGCTGCTCAATCCCGGCATCGCGCAGCTGTTGCGCCTCTTCAGGTGTGGCTACCGCATAAGCGATGGCTAAGTCGTTGAGAGTAGCGGCTATCTCCGTAGCGCCATGGCCATAACCATCGGCTTTGAGCATCGGGATCAATTTGCTGTGCGGCACCTGAGCGGCCAATACGGTGTAATTGTGGCGCACGGCGCTGCGGTTGATAGTGGCACAAGTAGGGCGCGGCATAATCAGTAATTAAACTTTGCACAGCTATAAAGCTTGAAAGCGTGCAGCCAGCCCGGGCCAATCTCGCCGCGCCCCACCGGCACGCCGTCGATACTGATTACCGGCACAACTTCACGCGATGAGCTGGTGATCCACACTTCATCCGCAGCGGCGAGCTGGCCTCTGTCTACCGCTTGCTCTTTGACTTTGAACTTTTTATCTGCGCGCAGCAGGTCGAGCAGGATATGGCGAGTAATTCCCGGCAACAGCTGGTTATCTAGCGGTGCCGTATAAACCGTATCACCACACAGCACAAATACGTTGGAGGTGCTGGCTTCGGTGAGCTGGCCGCGCGGGTTAAAAAGCAGTGTCTCATCGCTGTGCTGCTCGCGGCTGTGCTGGTAGTGCAGGACATTGCCTAGCAGCGAGGTGGTTTTGACATCGCAGCGCTGCCAGCGCTGGTCAGGCTGAGTCACTACGCGATAGGGTGTGCAGGCTTCTGGCTCTGCTGAGCGCGGCGCCGGGATTGGAAAGGCGTAGACAAACACGGTGGGCTTGATCGGTGCACTGGGGTAGGCGTGGCCGCGCTGCTCAACTACGCCGCGGCTCACCTGTATGTAGAGCCCCAAGTTGGTCTCTTCGTGGCTGTCTAGCACTTGACGACAAATCTTCTGCCACTCTTCAAGAGTCGGTGTGCCTCCAATATTGAGCTCGGCTAAGCCATTGTTGAGGCGCTGAATATGCAGAGCAAAACCGACGGTTTTGCCACTGTAAGAGGGGACCACCTCATAGAGCCCGTCGCCAAATAAGAAGCCTCTATCCATAGGTGATATAGCGGCTTGCTCTGGGGCGCAGTATTGACCGTTGAGGTAGACCAGGGCCATCCGCTAATCCTGCGATTGCGCTGCGCGTTGCAGGTGTTCAACAATATCATCTATGGCGACGGCTTGGTTGTCGCTGGCAGTGCGCGCGCGGTACTCGTACTCTCCTGCGGCGAGCCCGCGATCGCCGATGACAATGCGATGTGGGATGCCTATCAACTCTATGTCAGCCAACATCACACCGAGACGTGCCTTGGCTTCATCCATCAGCAAAACGTCAAATCCCGCATCCTGCAGTTGCTGGTAGAGGAGTTCTGATTGCGCGGCGACATCGGGGCATTTGTGTCCGTTGATGGGGATAATGGCCACGTCAAAAGGCGCGATAGACGCTGGCCAGATGATGCCGTTGCTGTCGTGATTTTGCTCGATAGCCGCTGCGACTATGCGGCTGATGCCGATACCGTAACAACCCATGGTGACGGCCTGCTCTTGCCCCTGCTCGTTAAGAACAGTGGCTTTAAGGGCTTCGCTGTATTTGCTGCCGAGCTGAAAAATATGGCCAACTTCGATGCCGCGGCGTATTTCCAGGGTTCCTTCACCGTCAGGGCTGGCATCGCCGGCAATAACGTTGCGCAGATCAGCGACCGTACCCGGTTGAGCATCGCGCTGCCAATTGACGCCGGTAAGGTGTTCGCCATTGCGGTTGGCGCCGCAAACAAAATCACTCAGGGCCGCCGCATCAAAGTCTGTATAAATGGGCAGTGGCAAATTTACCGGGCCAATAGAGCCAGGCGAAACGCCCAATGTTTGAGTGATTAGTGCGGCATCCGCAAGCTCCGGCTCGTTAGCCAAGCCAAGCAGATGCTGTAATTTTATTGGATTGAGGTCGTGGTCGCCGCGCAAAACAGCCGCCACCAAGCGTTGTCCTGCCTCCTCACCACAGTCCAAGACCAGAACTTTCACGGTCGACTCCACGGTTATTTGAAGATACTCGCAGAGCTGTTCAATAGTAGAAACACCAGGTGTTGCAACGGTTGCCAGAGCGGCGCTCGCTGCCGCTTGCCTGATCTCTTCGCGCTGGCAGGTGGCCTTTTCCATATTTGCCGCATAGTCGCCTTGATCGGAAAAGACGATAGCATCTTCGCCCGAGTCAGCCAGCACATGAAATTCATGTGATAGCGTGCCGCCAATGCTGCCGGTATCGGCCAGCACTGCGCGAAATTCTAGGCCAATGCGGGTAAAAATTGCCGAGTAAGCGGCGTACATTTTGTCATAGGTTTCGCCCAGAGAGGCTTGGTCAAGGTGAAACGAGTAGGCATCCTTCATGATGAACTCACGGGTGCGCATAACCCCAAAGCGTGGGCGGCGCTCATCGCGGAATTTTGTTTGAATTTGATAAAAGTTGAGCGGCAACTGTTTGTAGCTGCGCACTTCATTGCGCACCAGGTCGGTAATAACCTCCTCGTGGGTGGGCCCTAGGCAGAAGTCGCGCTCATGACGATCTTTCACGCGCAGCAACTCAGGACCAAACTGACCCCATCGACCTGACTCTTCCCAGAGGTCCGCAGGCTGTACCACCGGCATTAATAATTCTTGCCCGCCAGCCCGATCCATCTCTTCACGGACAATATTTTCGACCTTGCGCAAAACGCGCAGCCCGAGCGGTAGCCAGGTATACAAGCCAGCCGCCAGCTTTTTGATCATACCGGCTCGCAGCATCAGCTGATGGCTTATTATCTCGGCGTCGGCGGGGGTCTCTTTCTTTGTGGCAAGTAAATATTGACTGGCGCGCATGTGGATCCTTTTTTCGGGGGTTGGCGCAGTGCGCCTATTCATAAAGGTTCTATTTTACGGTGCCGCGCGGTTGCGGTACAGCATCGACTGCTTTTAAATGCAGATACTCCCATAACCTCTGACGAAGACGGGCGATTTTATGTTCACTCTCCATCCTCAACTAGCAAAAGACTGTGTCACTGTCGCAGAGCTAGCTGTCTCTAGCGTGCTTCTCAGCAGAGACGCCAATTACCCTTGGTATATTTTAGTGCCCAGGGTCGAAGGCGCCCGAGAGATGCATCACTTGCATCTCGATATGCAGCACCAAATCTATGCTGAATCAGCGCAATTGGCTGCTGCCATTGAGAAGCTCCACAATCCCGACAAGCTCAACATTGCGGCGCTGGGCAATATGGTTGCGCAGCTACACATCCATCACATTGGTCGATTTGAAAATGACGCCGCCTGGCCTGCACCGGTGTGGGGCAGAGTGGACCCAACCCAATACAGTGAAAATTTACTGAACCAACGCGTGGCAGAAATGGCTGCAGAGCTGGCTTGATTAATATTTAAAGCAAAAAAAACCCGCCGAAGCGGGTTTTTTCCAAGAGCAAGGCTTACTTAGCCATATCCTTGAGCTTCTTCAGCGGCAGCACTTTGACTGCTGTTGAGGCTGGCTTAGCAGCAACGTCCATGGTTTCGCCGGGGCGGAACGGATTGGGGACGTTCTTCTGAGCTTTGCGGGCAGGCTTCTTGACAGTTTTAATCTGCAAAAGGCCAGGCAGGACAAACTTACCAACGCTGCGTTTCTTAACATGGCGCTCTACCAGAGTGCCGAGGTTGTCCAAGATAGCATTGACGTCTTTGCGTTGCAGGCCAGTTGCGCCCATCAGCTCTTCGACGATTTGGGTTTTTGTCATCGGCTTGCCGGCAACAGCTGTTGACTTCATAGCTGCTACTTTTGCGACTGCTGGCTTAGCTACCGCTTTCTTAGCAACTACTTTTTTGACCGGCGCTTTTTTAACTGCGGGTTTCTTGGCGGCGACTTTTTTAACTGCTGGCTTTTTGGCCACTACTTTCTTAGTAGCTACTTTCTTAGCCGGTGCTTTTTTGGCTGCAGCTTTCTTAGCGACAGGTTTTTTTGCAACGACTTTCTTTACAGCTGGTTTTTTAGCGGCAGCTTTTTTAGCCGGTGCCTTCTTCGCAGGTGCTTTTTTTGCCGGGGCTTTCTTTTTAACGACCATGTTTTATTCCTTCAATTAGCAACTTGAGATTTACCGTAAGCCGGGCGAATGACCAATGCACTGCCGCCGCGACGAACGTTTTATACCACGTAGTTTTGTCAATTGGCCACTCTGACCCGCTATTTTTAGGGGTTTTTAGAGGTTTTTTTTAAAAAAATGCCTAAAAACTGCTGTTTTTTTACTTTTAGCGCTGTTGGATTGGCAAACATTGGTCGCCCTTTTCTACAGCTGAGCTATAATGCGCGCCGCCGAAACGCTGCTATTTTTCTCGTTGCGGCAGACAAAAAATCCGTAGATACACACGAGGTTTCAAAACAGATGCCAATTTACGATTACCGTTGTCAGGCTTGTGGGTCCACCCAAGAAGCGCTGCAAAAAATAAGTGACCCACATCTTACCGACTGCGCTAGTTGCGGCAAATCGGAATTAAAAAAACAAATTTCTGCAGCAGGTTTTCGCTTGGCGGGCAGTGGTTGGTACGAGACAGATTTCAAAACTGGCAACAAGAAAAATATCGCAGGCGACGGCGGCTCTTCTGCCGGCTCCGAATAAATCAGCACACACAGCAATAAATTTAAGAGAGCGCAATATGAAAAGAACAACCTACTGCGGCGCAGTAACCGAGGCTGAAATAGGTCAATCTGTTACCTTGTCCGGCTGGGTAGATCGCCGTCGCGATCACGGCGGCGTGATTTTTATCGATCTGCGCGATCGCGAGGGCATTGTCCAAGTGGTCTTTGACCCTGATGCAGAGTCCTGTTTCCAGCTAGCTGATAGCTGCCGCTCAGAATATGTACTGCAGGTTACTGGTAAAGTTCGCGCGCGCAGTGAAGCGACGGTTAACCCCAATATGAAAACCGGTGCCATCGAAGTCTATGGTGTCGAGCTCGAGATACTCAACGAAGCTGCAACGCCGCCATTTCAACTCGATGACCATGTTCAGGTAGGAGAAGAGGTGCGCTTGCGCTATCGCTACATGGATTTGCGTCGCGAAGAGATGCAAAAAGGTTTGCGTCTGCGCTCTGCTGTCACATCTACCATCCGCAACTATTTGCACGACAGTGGTTTCTTGGATATCGAAACACCCATAATGACGCGCGCCACGCCAGAGGGTGCTCGCGATTACTTGGTTCCCTCGCGCACTCATGCTGGCAAATTCTTTGCTATGCCGCAGTCGCCGCAATTATTTAAGCAGTTGTTGATGGTTGCAGGTTTCGACCGCTACTACCAAATCGCCAAATGTTTCCGCGATGAAGATCTGCGCGCAGACCGCCAGCCGGAATTCACACAAATAGATATAGAGGCTTCCTTTATCGATGAAGCCGACATTATGGCGCTGACAGAAAAAATGATCGCCGCCATCTTTAGTGAGCACATGGGCGTTGAACTCGATGCCTTCCCGAGCATGACCTGGCATGAGGCGATGGAGCGTTTTGGGTCAGATAAGCCCGACCTGCGTCTGCCCTTGGAACTGGTCGAGATCAAAGATCTTCTCGCAGATATCGATTTTAAAGTGTTTTCTGGCCCTGCTAACGATCCTGCCTGCCGCGTGACGGCCCTCAAAGTTCCCGGTGGAGCGCAGCTCTCTCGCAAACAAATTGACGACTACACCAAATTTGTCAGCATTTACGGCGCCAAGGGTTTGGCGTGGATAAAGGTCAATGACCTAGCCGCTGGTATCGAAGGACTGCAGTCACCGATTATTAAGTTCCTCGGCGATCAGGTGACGCTCGATATTATGCAGCGACTGCAGGCCAAAGATGGCGATATTGTCTTCTTTGGCGCTGACAGTTACACCGTGGTCAGTGAGGCACTGGGCGCTCTGCGCTGTAAAGTGGGTGCGGACTTGGATCTCTTTACCTGTGATTGGGCGCCTCTGTGGGTGGTTGATTTCCCGATGTTTGAAGCAGATGGCAAAGGCGGCTTAACACCGCTGCACCATCCATTTACCGCGCCATCATGCAGTGTAGAAGAGCTTAAAGCCAATCCGGCCGGAGCCTTGTCGCGCGCTTACGACATGGTCCTCAATGGTGTCGAACTCGGCGGTGGATCGATTCGTATTCACCAGCCCGCAATGCAGTCAGAAGTATTTGAGGTGCTCAATATAAGCGCCGACGAGCAGCGCGAGAAGTTTGGCTTCTTGCTCGATGCGCTCAAGTTTGGAGCGCCACCTCACGGCGGCTTGGCCTTTGGTCTCGACCGTCTCATCATGTTGATGACGGGCGCCGAATCAATCCGCGATGTCATCGCTTTCCCGAAAACTCAGTCAGCAGCTTGCTTGATGACAGATGCTCCGGGAGTTGTGGCCAATGAGCAATTGCGCGAACTTAACATCCGGTTGCGCCAGAGTGCGACTGAAGAGAAATAATTAACCCGCGAGCAATCGCAACACTAGGAGAAGACGATGAAAGTTGTAAAGAAGAGCAGTGAGTACACCGTTTACCAAAAACGTTCAGGTCGCTATGCCGTAGCAGCCAAAGGCGGTAAATTGGTTAATGGCGAAGAGAAAGTCGCTATCTTGCTTGAGCTTGGCCTGATCAAACTCACCGCAGCCGCCCCTGTAGAAGAGGTTGTTGAGGAAGTGGCAGAAGAGAGTGCTGAAGCAGCAGAAGAATCTGCAGATGCAGAAGAGAGCGCTGAAGAAGAGGCTCCTGCTGCTGAATAAGTTTGGCGATCAAAGCAGATAAAAACGGGGCTTTTGCCCCGTTTTTTTTACCTGCAAAAGCACCAGCATTGACATCAATAGGGGGGTTGCTGATACTGTACAAAAACTCAGGTATCACTCTGCATGCACCGAATAATAGGCATAGACCCAGGTTCTCAGCGCACCGGCTACGGGGTTATCGATATTGTAAATAATCAGCCTGTGTATGTGACCAGTGGCATTATTCGGCTGCCCAAAAAGGCGCTGCCAGCGCGGTTGGCGTTAATTTTTGACGGGGTTACGCAGCTTCTGGAGGAGTTCCAACCCCATCAGTTTTCGATAGAAGAAGTTTTCGTCGCCCATGATCCGCGCGGTGCATTAAAGTTGGGACAGGCTCGCGGTGCCGCAATAGTGGCGGCAGTAAAAGCTGGGCTGCCGGTTTTTGAATATGCGGCTCGCTCGATTAAAAAAGCGGTGGTCGGCAGCGGCGGGGCGGATAAAGCACAGGTTCAAATGATGGTAACCCAAAGGCTCGGGTTGCTCGGAACCCCATCAGAGGATGCCGCAGATGGCTTGGCTGCGGCACTCTGTCACTGGCAGACGCGAGCAACTCAGGCGCAGCTGGGCGCGGTCGGTGATACGCCGACACAGTTTGCTCGCGGTCGCAATCGCTAAATCTAGTATAGGAAAAGAAAAAAATGATAGGAAGAATAAGCGGATTGTTGGTGGCGGCAGAGGGCGGTGAAATTGTCGTCGATGTCGCTGGCGTCGGTTACGAACTCCAGCTCTCGTTGAACACATTTTTCGCGCTGCCTCAGCTGGGTGAAAGAGTCGAGCTGGTGACACACTTTGTTGTCCGGGAAGATGCCCAACTGCTCTATGGATTCCTCGAGCATCAAGAGCGAGCGCTGTTTCGATTGCTAGTTAAAGTCAATGGTGTCGGGCCTAAAATGGCCCTGGCTATCCTCTCTGGCATGAGCGTTAGCGAACTGCAGCGAGCGGTTGCCTGCGATGATGTCGCGCGTTTAACTAAGCTCCCTGGAGTCGGCAAAAAAACCGCTGAACGGCTGCTTATAGAACTGCGTGACAAGATAGATCTTACACACTTTGAAAACGATTCGATCGCCTCGGTACAGACGCCACTCGCCAGTGATGAGGCGGTGGCAGCACTGGCTGCGCTCGGCTACAAACCCAGTGATGCTGAAAAAATGATCAATAAAATAGAGGGTGCGGATCTTACTACAGCAGAACTAGTCAAAACTGCACTGAGAAACCTGTAGAATCCTATCTGAAGCCACTTTTGCAGTGCCAACCTTATAATAATTTTGAGCGCATAATGATTGAACCCGACCGGATAGTCTCCGCTGCAGCCAATGCCAGCCCCAAAGAAGAGCAGGTCGATCGCGCCCTGCGGCCGACGGCGTTGC
>JBELGO010000043.1:0-7810 GCA_042091915.1 SAR92 clade bacterium
GGTACGGTTTTTGCCCGTTGATCTCACGTTGTGAGATAGGACGAAAGGTCTCAATACTCTGCATGAATAGTTTATCAACGGCTTTGAAATCTTCGCTGTTGCGCAGCTCTGTAGCTACTTCACCGACAATCAAATAAGCATTGTAGCGATGGTAGATCAACGCAATGCGCTGGTATGGGTTGCCCTGTGCGTCGAGCAATATTCCGCTGTAACCCGATAACTTGGCCGGTGTTATTGCTCGCCCTTGCTGCAACGGCCCCAGTCCCAGTTGATTGTATAAATACTCCTCGGGTGTCTGCATGGTGCGCGGCTGAGAGGTGAGCACCAGGCTTGCTGAGTCGCTGGCCAAGGCCATGACTGGAGTGTTTTGATCTTCACTTGCGACGGCTTCTGTAGTGCTGGTTTGATCATTCTCTGCTGCGTTTTTGGGCTGTGCAGTCACACCACTGCCTTGCAGTGTGCCGGTGTGTTGCCAGTTGCTTGGAAAATCTATGCGCACTCTCTCGACAAGATCACTGTAACGATAGGGCGGGGCTACTTTATCGACAAAGTTGTCGCCCCAGATCATGCCATTAGTCATTAACCGGTAGCGCTGTTCGGTATCTTCAACGGAAAAATATTCCGAATTATCCGAATTGCCAGCGGGGAGAACCGCATTGCGCAGCCGTGCATCATTGCGCGGATGGCTGGCGAACAGGCCGTGATAGACGGGGCGAGAAATGCCGCGCTGACGAGCTTGGTTTTTGAGCATCTGCTCGTAATCTTTCATCAGCGACAACATGTTGATCATCTCGCTGGGCGGGTAGCCAATGGCGGCCATATACTCTGCCCCTTCACTGTCGGCATCGAGTTCGTTTTCTCTGCCATGGCCGCTGCGTATCGACTCGGCATAGGCCACACCAGCGTAGTAGACGTCTTTGCTGTTGGTGAGAGCCCCCAATACAAAAGAGAGCAGTTGTGCGCCGAGCATCGCCCCTCGGCTGCCGGCTACATGGTCGAGAGTAATATGTGCCACTTCGTGCGCGAGTACTGCGGCTAGCTGTGCCTCGTTGCGCATAAAGGTAAGCATACCGCGATTGATATAGACGTAGTTGTCAGCCATGGCGTAGGCATTAATATCGGCAGAGTCGACAACAGTAAAGGTAAATTTCTCACCGGCCATAGGCGATACCGCAACTAACCGCTCGCCCAGTTCGGTGATATACGTTTGGAGCTTTTCATCTTGATAGCGGCCACCGTTAGCGATCAGCTGTTGATAGAATTTGTCTGCCTGGCTCTCGGCTACGGCGTTGCCGCCCAAGCTGCACAGTGCAGTAATTAACAGCAGTAATAGAGCATTGTTACCCTTCAAAGTAGGCACGCAGCTGATCTCCTAAACCGTTGCAGGCATCGCTTTTAACCGGTGTTAACAGTGGAATAGGTGCCACTGCACCGATCAAGTATGAGGTGCCCTGAGAATCTACCCGTACACGGCCGCGCTCGGTGCGGTCACGCATATCCCAAATAATAGCCTCATAGATAGACGATTTATCCCACTGCGCAAAACCGAAACAGCCGCCACCACCGGGCCCTATTGCACAGCTGAGCGAGCCACTGGCCGATGCCGATTCAGTGCTGCCATCGACCCAAATTAAATAGCGAAGACGCTGTTCGTTGAGTCGTTTTTCTACCAAGGGGTTTTCGAGAAGCCGACGCATCCGGCCGAGCGTTTTCGGTGCTACACGGGGTTCAAACCACGGATAGATCGCATCGATCAGCTGCTCTTCTGGCATAACCTGAATGTTTTTCGAAGAGATTTTGCTGCCGATACAGTTGACGAAATCGCGATCAGTTTCGTAATGGCCGGCGTCGCGTCGGCCGAGAATTGCTAGCTTTTCATCCCCCTCGATAACGATCGAGCGATCACTGCTGCGGAATTCGTCGACGGTCGTGATGGCGCCACAACCGCCCAGTAACAGCGTGCCAACGGCTAGTATTTGGGCTGCCGAGAATTTTTTTGATCTGCTCACGGTCGCTCCTCGGCGCTATTGGCAAGGCGCCATCTGCCAAGTGCAGGGATGCGTGGGAAATCAATAATCAGTTTGGCGCCGGCATCGCGCAGAGCAGTATCGGTAGCGCGCGCCATCGCTTTGCTGCGCGAGAGCATAAAATTATCGGGGGTTTTACCATAGGCGGGCATGAACCATTCATCGACCAGTTCTAGTTGATTGTTGTAGAACTGCAGTGAATATTTCAGCCACACTTCATACACGTTGAGATAGGTTTCAGAGGGGGCGGCAATCTGCACCTCGCGCAGCCGCGGACGGATCATTATCTCGCCACTGGCGAGTTGCTCGGGTTTGCTATCGACAACGGTTAAATCGGTTATTAGTGCAGCAAAGAGCGTGGTGAAGGTCGTAGTCTGGGCTTGGCCAAGGTCAATGGTGGTGTTTTTATTTGGGCTGCGCTGATCAGTGCGAAACTCTTCATCAAACCAAAGCACAGCAGCACCGGGCTCACTGGCTACTACCGGTGCCGGTGCCGAGCTGGGTGGCGCGAGGCGTGTGACGCCGGCACAGCCTTGGAGCAATAAAACCAGAAGCATTTCAGCATACCAAAAGCGCCGAGGTCGGTTTGCCCTGTCACTGCAATACTTGCTCACTGTGTCATCTACTCCCTGGCTGATTCTAGCTTGGTTTTCCGACTGCGGTTGGCTGTTACTGTAGCCTATTGCCAAGCCACTGTTAATTTAGACTGCCCAGTGCGATAAACGTGCCGCCATTGGCTGCGGTCAGTTCGCGCATTAGATGGGCGTAGCGCACGGCACTGGCTGAGGGGTTGCGACCCTCGGCAAACTGTACGGGGAAGCCGACAGCATGTATGCGCACCCTGCGCTCACCGGTATCTGTGCGTCGGTTAAGTTGCTCGACAACTGTTGCCACTGCGCGCACCGAGCGGCCCTGAAAGTCATCGCCCATCACATATATACTAATTTTACTGCCTGTTGCGTAGTAATTTTTGATAGCCAGTTGGATACCTTCAACCGGGCTGGAGTTGCTGAACGGAGACCAGCTAGAAAGGCGACGGAGAATCTTTTGGCGCTGTTCAGGGCTATCTTGCTGCCACTCGCCAACAGCTGCGGGAAACATTAACTGGCCCATGTCGTTCATTACCTGCAGTCCCTTCACCGCCGGGTAGATGTCGAGAATATTAATCATCTCTTTTTGTAGTCTCTGCCAACCGAGCGCTTGCATACTGCCGGAGCTGTCGATCACAAAAATGATGTACTCACTGTCGACAGGGATGCCACCTATGACTTGATTTTGCCGAGTAAATTGGTCGCCGAGCAACCTTTTTTGCTCTTCACTGAGCACCTGCAGGGCGAGCTTTAAACGCGCCTGTTCGTCCTGGCGCTGGCGGTTGCGCTGGCTAACGGAAAGATCGCGGCTGGCATAGAGCTGATGGCTCGCCTCGAGCTCGCGCTGTTGACGCGCGATTGCGGAACGCGTTTGGGTGATACTCTCTTGCAACTGGTCTACACGCTGCTGTGCGCTCACCCACTGGCGCTGTAGTTCAATATCGGGCTGTTGTGTAGAGGGGCCGCCGACACGAGCGATGATCAGCAGCAGAACAATAGCGCCAAAACCGCAACTGATAACGTCCAAAAATGACAGGCTGGTATCCAGCCCTGTGCGATCGCGGCGGCTCATGGCCAATCCCGCGCCGGGGTTAGCAGTGAACCGCGAGTATTGATTGCTAGCTGCCAGAAAAGTGCAGCAGCCTCGGGATCACCCTCCATTGGCAGCAGTAATACGTTGACTGGTAGGCCGTAGGGCAGGCGACTTATTGCTTGGTTAAAGAGGTTTTTGCGCTGCTCAGCAGTGACCATATAGTTGGCAGGCGCTTTATCGCCCAGAGTCGGCAGCCCGTCAGTAATGATGAACAAATTATCTGGCTGCGGGTCTAATGCGGCAATCGCATCAATGCCGCTGATTAGCGAACTACCTCCGCTAGGTCGCAAATTGCGCAGAGCGCGGCTGCTTCGTTCGATTGAGAGTGAGTCGGCTGCGTCTAACCACTGGCCCTCGCTTTCGGTAAGCACGGCTTGGCTCTGCTGGTTAAAAACGACTAATTGATAGCGGGCGCTGGCGGGCAGCTGCGCCAACAGCCAGTCGCTAATATTCAAAGTCCACTGCCACTTGGTAGCACTGCGTTGTTGCTCCGGTTCGGCGTTGCGCAGACGCAGGACGTTGATTAATTGTTCGGCGAGCATGCTCGCCGAACCATCGATTAATATCGCAATGCGTTCGCCGCCGAGTTTCATACCTGTTAGGTACTGGCGGTCGCCGTCCCCTAGAGTTTGGCGCAAATTACTGCCAAAAGCGGGCTCGGCCAGTGTATCTAACTCTATCTCCAGTGCGGCGACAGCGTCGCGCAGTTGTTGCAGTTCGCTGTCGCCAATCTCACTGCCGCGCTGCTGCTCTTCTAACTGTTGGACGAGCTCTGCTTGCAACTCGGCTAATTGTTGCTGCTGTTGCTGCAACGCAGCCAGTTGACTGTCTAGCTGGGCACCTTCAACTTGACGTTGTTCTACGGCTTCTGCAAGCAACTGTGTATCGCCATTGGGTTGCTCGGTGGCGACGATCTCTGCGTTGTGACGAAGAATTAAAAACAGCAGCGTCACTGCGCCAAAGCCACACGCCATGATGTCGAGAAACGACAAATTGAACGGGGTTGGACGACGTTTGCGCGGCATTTATATAGAGACCTGTCAGTGTGCGAAATTTTGCTGAGAGGGCAGCAACTGGTCGCACGCTTCGCGGCAGTGGTGGACTAAACGCTCTTGATTGAGCTGTAGCTGGTGGAGGCAGAACATCACCAACATACTCACTAACAAAGCGACAAAGGTTGAGTTAAAGGCGACGCCCAGACTGGCGGTTACTCCGGCTATATCGCCCTCTATGGCGAGATGGGCTTGGCCCAGCGCAGCACCAATACCGCGCACCGTGCCGATAAAGCCGATTGATGGAATCGCCCAAGCGATATAGCGGACCATAGATAGCTCGGAGTCGAGCAGGTCGCTCTCTTGATTGCAGAGCGACTCTATGGCGTTGTCTCGCTGGGCGGGTGATTGGCGCTGCGCGCTGCGCAACAGTCGTGGCAGCAGTCGACTCTGCTCCTCGGCAAGGAGATTTTCAAAGGCCCCGAGACCTTGGTGGGCACGCTGCAAAAGTACATTTTCAGCGCGCAGCTGCTGCGCCTTGAGTCCCATAATCGCCAGCGCCCAACACATCAAAATGAGGCATGCCTCCTGCTCAAAATCTTTCAAAATAATGAATAGGGAGCGTTCGCTGGCAGGTCCCACCGTGGCGCCGGCAGCAATGGCCTCTGCGTTGATTGCCAGCAACAGATCGGCATTGGGTCTGATCACCGCTGTATATATTAAATGGACGACGATGATCGATAGCAGCAGGGCTACCAGTTGGTAGAAAAATTGATGATGGGTGCGTTGTTGGTAGCTCACAATAACTCCTGCTTGCTGTTTATATGTCGGAAGGAAGAGCGATAGCGTTATCCTCGGAAATCGTCTCGTCGGGTGTATAACTTTCAATGCTCTGCGCTGACTGCTCCTCACGAGCCGGTGGCGGCTGGCTTGTTTCGGGCTCTGTGACGGGTTCGACCCCCACACTGTAGACCGAGACGAGCAACAAAGACGTGCTAATCAAAGGGATTCTATTACTCACTGCCATCTCCCGGTTGTGGTCCGACACCTTGTGGGTCGACGAAGCGGGCTAGCCGAAAACCCACATCCAGTCTGCCTGCGCTGCCACTATTGCGGTAGGCGAGGCGAAGTTCACTGCGACTCGCCAAAGTCCAGCTGGCCCCGCGGATAACGAATAGATCGCCGCTTGTCGGGCCGTGACTATCGCCTGTAACAGCGGCCATAGGTCGCGAGGTGTAGTAGTCGTTGATCCACTCGGAGACATTGCCATCCAGGTCGAAAAGACCGTGTCGATTGCTCGGAAAACTCCCAACCGGGGCGCTGACAGCGAAGCCATCGCGATAATTAGTCAGTGTAAACGGCAGCAGTGCAGCGGCTGCTCGATCCGCGAAGTTGGCTACAGCGGTGCTCGGAGGGTAGAGCTGATCGACCCAGCTATAAATGGCACTGCTGCCATCGGGACGGCTGCGTGCGACATAGGCCCACTCAGCTTCGGTAGGTAACCGATAGCCAGTCGAGTTCCAGTCGACACCGAAAAGTTTACCGCCGCTCAATTGGTAAAAGGGCTGCAAGCCCTCCTGAATACTGAGCCAATTACAGTACTCAGCGGCTTGATACCAGCTGATATTAACCACCGGTTGGTCATCCAGTCCCAGTGGTGCGCCGGCGACGGTACCGCTATTGTGCTCTCGCCACAGTTTGAACTGCTGGTTGGTGAGTTCGGTTGTAGCGATATAGAAGGGGCGAGTCAGTTTTGCCGTGTAGTTACCCTCGTTGGCGCGGCGGCCGGGTGCGCGCCGTGCCGAGCCCATCTGCACACTGCCGCTGGGTTTGATTAGCTGGAGTTCGCTACTATTGCTGGCGACAATATTTTCGGGGCGCGTTGCCCAAAATGCC
The DNA here is from genome assembly GCA_042091915.1 of SAR92 clade bacterium. Classification (GTDB taxonomy): domain Bacteria; phylum Pseudomonadota; class Gammaproteobacteria; order Pseudomonadales; family Porticoccaceae; genus LSUCC0057. The sequence continues at coordinate 6,599 of JBELGO010000043.1, forward strand.
TGGTAATGGGTGAGCAGGTTGACTGCAATCTGTTGACTGCGCTCGGCGACTGGGTCAACGGTCAGTGTTTGGCTTTGATAACCGGCTTTGCTGAGGATCAGTTGATGGCGACGTGCGGGCAGAGCAAGTCGATGTTCGTTACCCTCTATCTGCACATTCTCAACGTCATCGACAGAGAGCTCAGCAGCACTAACATTGAGCTTCAAAACGACTTCGCCCAGAGCCGGTTTGAGAGCAATGGAGAGCGGTAAATCGTTACTCTGTGTAGCGAGTAAACTTTTCCTGTGCGGCAGATAACCTTCTAAGTGCAGTGATAAGGTATATGGCTTGTCGACGACAATGCGCTCAGTGAGCGGTGTAGTGCCAATATATTGGCCGTTGAGCGTCACGGCGGCACCGGCGGGCTGAGTTGTCAGTTGAAGTGAGGCGCGTTGCAGTTCGAGTTCGGCGAGATAGTTGCGTTGGCTGCCCGGCGTGGCAGCGATAGTCTGCTGCCAAAGTTCATAGCCAGGCAGCTTCAGCTCAACGTTGCTACCGCTCTCGAGCAGTTCTACTTTGAGAGGCGTCACGCCTACCTCGTTGCCATCAACTACCGCTACGGCTCCACTGGGTTGGCTGCTCAAAGTCCGTATCTGCCAAGCGGGTGTTAGCTGGATACGTTCTCTCTGCGCAGCTCCGCGGCCTTGCACAGCGATCTCGTGCTCAACGCTGCGATAGCGGGATTGGAAAATCTCTAGTCGATAGTGTCCGCGAGCCAGTTGCAATTCAGCAGTCAGCGGCCGGCGCTGGCCATCGATTAACAGATAACCGTCACCGCTGGGCGCAACAGTTTTCTGCTGATCAAACAATTGCAGTGTTACAGAGCCAGGTTGTTCTGCGAGGGTGACACGCTGTGGTTGGGTGGCGCGCTCATCGACTACAAACCGGTATTCGAGCGACTGGTAACCAGGAGCTGAGAGCACGGCTGTATAACTGCCTGGCAGTAGCAGATAGTTGCCACCCAGGCGCAACGCCCAACCACTGATATCGATATCTATGGGTAGAGATTCCGGCAAGGGGTCTGCACCTGGTTCAGCTTGCACAGTAAAAATCACAGCGCGGCTGGTGAAACTGTATGAAACTGCTGCGGCAGTGAGCAGCAATAAAAATATCAGCACCGCGCGCCGCCAAAATTGTTGGCGCTTATCGAAGGGGAGATCTAATCGCGGTTCG
>JBELGO010000044.1:0-13796 GCA_042091915.1 SAR92 clade bacterium
CGAACATTGCTGAGATAGCAGCAGCGGGTGCAGAGACCTTTGTTGCCGGTTCGGCTATTTTTAACCGCGATAACTACGCTGAGGTGATAGCAGAGATGCGCGCCGAGCTGGCTACCGTTTAATTGGCCGCAAACGCGGTCTGTCTGAGAGGTATTGGTTGTGTCTATTAAACTTTTAGCGGCGCTGTTGACTGCCACAACGCTATTAGGCGCCGGCACTCTGAACGCCGAGCAACCCACCGTTGACCAACAAGCAGAGCAGCTGGCCCCGTTTAAAAAATTGCTCAGCGAGGCGCTGCAAAATGGCCTCAAGGGCGGTACAACGGCCGCTATGGAGGCGTGTCAGCTGATGGCGCCGGCACTGCAAAATAACCTCAGCAGCGGTTTGATTGAGCTCGGTCGCGCTACACATAAGCCGCGCAATCCAAATAATGTTTTCGAGCCGTGGATGCAGTCTGCACACTTGAGTTATCTTCAGGGCGACAGCAGCAGCCCACAGCAAGTCGAGTTAGAAAATGGCGCAACCGGTTACATTGAGCCGATCTACGTAAAAGCGGGTTGTCTGCAGTGCCACGGTAGCGTGCTAACCCCAGCGGTCAGTGAGTATCTCGCCAGGCACTATCCCGACGATCGCGCCACCGGATTCTCCCTGGGTGACTACCGCGGTCTGTTCTGGTTGAAAACTATCCCGCCCAAGCGCCCGCAGTAGTTCGACCTGTCAGCGCTGGGATAGCCAACAGACCAACAGTTGGCTTACAATTGCGTGGTTAAATTTTCTAAGGTCGATCATGAACACTACCGATAACCTGTTGCCAACAGAGCAGCGCTGGCGATGCTCGCGTTAGTACCGTCGAGCAATGCCGCGTCGAGACCTCGACGCCCACCCAGCCGCAAACAGGACAGTTTATGACACCCGAGCTCCTCGCTAGTTTAGCTAGCCAAAATTACAACCGCATCCCGGTGACACGCGAGCTTCTCGCCGATACAGAGACGCCGTTGTCGGCCTATTTAAAACTCGCCGGCGGGAAAAATTCCTACCTCTTCGAGTCGGTACAAGGCGGCGAAAAGTGGGGCCGTTACTCGCTGATTGGGCTCTCGACCAGTACGGTGCTGAAGATTACTGGCAACCAGCTGGAGATTGTTCGCGATGGTAAACCGCTGGTCAACCGCACCACCGATGATGCACTCGCTGAAGTAGAGCGCTTCAGACGTTTGTTTAGGATGCCTGCGCTGGAGGCGCTGCCGCGCTTTACTGGCGGCTTAGTGGGCTATTTTGGTTACGACACAGTCCGCTATGTCGAACCAAAACTGGCCGACTCAGCGCCGCTCGATGATCTTGGTAACCCGGATATATTGTTGATGGCCTCGGATGAAGTGGCGGTCTTTGATAATCTTGCCGGTACGCTTACTCTGATTGTGCACGTCGATGCCCGCGAACCTCACGCCTGGCAGCAAGCGCAACAGCGCCTCGATCAAATTGAGCGGCAGCTGGCAGAGCCGCTGCCGGCTCAAAGAGCGCTCTCTCTGCGCCCCGAGCCGATTGACCACCAGTTTGTCTCCAGCTTCGGCGAGCAGCCTTTCAAAGCGGCGGTCGACAAAATTAAAGATTATGTGATGGCCGGTGACGTTATGCAGGTGGTGCCGTCACAGCGGCTCAGTGCCCCTTTTAACAGCTCGGCGATTGATCTCTACCGTGCGCTCCGTCACACCAACCCCTCGCCCTATATGTATTTTCTCAACTTGGGTGACCATCAAGTGGTTGGCTCAAGTCCTGAGGTATTGGCGCGCCTTGAAGATGGCGAAGTCACTGTGCGCCCGATCGCGGGCACCCGTCGCCGCGGTCACAGCGAGGCCGAAGACTTGGCGCTCGAGGCAGAGATGCTGGCGGATCCCAAAGAGATTGCCGAGCATTTAATGCTGATCGATCTGGGTCGCAATGACGTAGGGCGTATCAGCCAGACGGGCAGTGTCAGCGTCACCGAGCAGATGGTTGTCGAGCGTTACTCCCATGTTATGCATATTACCTCCAATGTAGTGGGTAAAGTGGCACCCGGTATTGGGCCCCTCGAAGCGCTGCGCGCAACGCTCCCGGCAGGTACATTGAGCGGTGCGCCGAAGATACGCGCAATGCAAATTATTGATGAGGTCGAACCAGTCAAGCGCGGTATTTATGGGGGTGCAGTCGGATACATAGGCTGGGATGGCACTATGGATACGGCCATTGCCATACGCACGGCGGTAGTCAAAAACAGCACACTCTACGTACAGGCGGGTGCCGGCGTGGTTGCAGACTCTGACCCGACGTTAGAATGGAAAGAAACTGTCAACAAAGCGCGTGCAATAATGCGTGCCGCGGCTATGGTGGTTTAGGCGCAGCGCGCGTCTGCTCCCACCCGGCTAGCGGCATAACAACGGCCACTCTATGTTGCCTCGAGAGACGGTAAAATCCCTATGCTAGTAATGATTGATAACTATGACTCGTTTACCTACAACGTAGTCCAATACCTGGCTGAGCTCGGTGCCGAAGTGCGGGTGTTTCGCAACGATGAAATTACGGTAGCAGAGCTTGCGGAGCTTGATCCAGACCATCTGGTGATCTCTCCCGGCCCCTGTGACCCGGATCAAGCGGGTATCTCTATGGCCGCCATCGAAGCGTTTGCCGGCAAGATTCCAGTGCTCGGCATCTGTCTCGGCCATCAGAGTATCGGTCAGGTGTACGGTGGCGAGGTAGTGCGTGCGGGCAGAGTCATGCACGGCAAAATATCGCCTATCTACCACACCGGTGAAGGCGTTTTTAGTGGCTTGCCAAACCCGTTTAATGCGACCCGTTACCACTCTTTAGTTGTCGCACAAAATTCTCTGCCAGAATCTTTAGCAGTGACAGCTTGGACACAGCGAGAGGACGGTAGTGTCGATGAGATTATGGGGCTCAAGCATCGCCGCTTAGCGGTTGAAGGGGTGCAATTTCATCCCGAGTCGATACTCTCTGAGCACGGCCATGCGCTGTTGAAAAACTTCCTCGATCAAACTGCAGGGGTATAAAAATGACTATTGTCGAGGCGCTCAATCGCATGGCAGCAGGTGGCCATCTCAATCAAGCTGAAATGTACGCAGTGATGAGTGAGGTGATGAGCGGCAGCGCCAGCGACGCACAGATCGGCGCCCTGCTGATGGCGCTGCGCATCAAAGGTGAAACAATCGACGAGATCTGTGGTGCGGTCGAGGTGATGCGTGAGCTGGTCAACGGCGTCGCAGTGGATGGTGATTACCTTGTCGATATCGTCGGCACCGGCGGTGACGGCGCCAATCTGTTTAACCTCTCCACCGCCTCCAGTCTAGTGGTGGCGGCCGCCGGCGGGCGTGTAGCCAAGCACGGCAATCGCTCGGTAAGCAGCAAAAGTGGTGCTGCAGACCTACTCGAGGCTGCCGGTGTGGCGATCGATTTGAGCAGCGCCGATGTGGCTGCCTGCGTTGACGAGCTCGGTATTGGCTTTATGTTTGCCCCAGCTCACCACAGTGCAATGAAGTATGCGATTGGTCCGCGCAAAGAGCTAGGGATGCGCACAATTTTTAATATTCTCGGTCCGATGACTAACCCTGCAGGGGTCAAGCGACAGCTGGTTGGCTGTTTTTCCGCCGCGCTCTGCCGGCCGATGGCAGAGGTTCTCGGGCGACTGGGTGCTGAACATGTGGCTGTGGTCCACTCTGAAGATGGCTTAGATGAGATCAGCCTCGCTGCCCCAACCGCGGTAGCGGAGTGGCGTAACGGCGCAATAAGTGAATACACACTGACGCCAGAAGACTTGAATATAAAGAGGCAAACGTTAGAGGGGCTGATCGTCAACAGCGCTGATGAGTCACTTGCACTGATCCGCGACGCACTCGGTAAGCGTCGCACCGAGGCCGGTCAAAAAGCCGCTGAAATTATCGCCTTGAACGCAGGTATGGCTCTCTATGTGGCCGGGGTAGCCTCCTCTGCACAGCAGGGCGTTGCGCTGGCCAGTGATACTATTGCCACAGGTTTGGCATTGAACAAACTCACAGACTTAGTTGCTTTTACTCAATGTCAGGCCGCTCGCCCTGATTGATCCCACAAAGAGAATGATATGCCCAACAGTCCAGAAGTTTCTGATACCACCCCCACCGTGCTGCGCAAAATATTGGCGCGCAAACACCAAGAGGTCGCAGAACGCAGAGCTCTAGTAGATGAGCAGGAGCTGCGTCGACGCGCGGCACAAGCTGATCCCGCGCGGGGCTTTGTCGGTGCTATGCGCAGCTCGCTGGAGCAGGGGCGGGCAGCAGTCATCGCCGAAGTTAAAAAAGCCTCGCCCAGTAAAGGGGTGATCCGCGAGGATTTTGATCCAGTCGCTATCGCCCAGAGTTATCAGCGCGGCGGGGCCAGTTGTCTATCGGTATTGACCGATATCGACTTTTTTCAGGGCAGCGACGACTATCTGCAGCGCGCGCGTGCGGCCACCTCGCTGCCGGTTATTCGCAAGGATTTTATCGTTGATAGTTATCAGGTAATTGAGGCTAGAGTGCTGGGCGCAGATGCTGTTTTGCTGATCGTTGCAGCACTGAGCGACGCCCAACTGGCGGAATTTCACGCGCTGGCTGTAGAGTTGGGTATGGATGTCTTGATCGAAGTGCACGGCGAACAAGAGCTCGACCGCGCGCTGCGCATTGACAACCCACTGCTGGGTATCAACAACCGCAATTTACATACGTTTGAGACTTCGCTGGATAACACTTATCAGTTATTGGCGAAAATCCCCGCGGACAGAATTGTGGTCACCGAGAGTGGTATCCATACCAGTGACGATGTTGCCGCCATGCGCGGTCACGATGTCAATGCATTCTTGGTGGGCGAGGCGCTTATGCGCCATGCCGAGCCAGGCCAGCGCTTGGTTGAGCTGTTTAACTAAAATAAGAGCGAGGCAGTAGCTATGCAAGCAACCGTAAAATGGGTCGATGGACGTATGTTTTTGGGCGAGTCAGGCAGCGGTCACAGTGTGGTTATGGACGGGCCGCCCGATTTGGGTGGTCGCAACCTCGGTGTGCGCCCTATGGAGATGTTACTGCTGGGTGTCGGCGGCTGCTCTTCGTTTGATGTTATGGCTATGCTTGAGAAGTCGCGACAAAAAGTGACAGATTGTCGCGTCGAGATGAGCGCTGAACGCGCCGATGCGGTGCCGTCGGTATTTACTAAAATACACCTTCATTTTGTCGTAACCGGCGTTGACCTCAAAGAGAGCCAAGTGCGTCGCGCAGTAGAGCTTTCGGCAGAGAAATACTGCTCAGCCTCAATTATGTTGGGTTCAGCTGGAGTAGAGATTAGCCACGACTTTGAGGTGCTAGAAGCCTAAACCATTAAAGGGTTACAGGCGATAAATTTTAGATAAAAAAAAGGAGCCTGGGAGGCTCCTTAAAAAGTCCTTGGAAGGATCACAAGGGAGGGGTAGGGGTTTGACAGAGAAAGTCTCTATCAACAAATCAATTCAATCAATCTGCAAGTATAGTAGTTAATCTTGCGGTATCTATCCAATGCATTAGTTGCATTTTGTTCATTACGCTGCGTTATGAGTTATTTCGCTGTCGTTGGCGGCGCTGCGCACCGAGCCGGTGTGGCGTGACTTAGCTAACTCATCGCGGGCGATTGCGGCGCCAGTTAAACCTGCAAAACTCATCATAATATAGACTAAAGCCATGATATTTCTCCTCACATAGTGAGCTGACTTCCTTGGCGTCGATAGTAACGTTGCGGTTCAGCTCTAGGAGCGTTGTTGCCCCTGTTTCAATAGTTGCTACTGTAGAGATGAGCACGGTATAATTCCAATGCATTATTTTTATAATTAACATGATAATATGATATAGATATGAGCCATTTGTGGTGAACCAATGAACTTACAGAAACTCTCGCGGTTAGATTTAAATTTGCTGGTGGCGCTGCAAGCCCTGCTCGAAGAGCGCAGTGTGACCCGCGCAGCGGAACGCCTGTTTGTTACCCAGCCTGCGATGAGCCGGATTTTACAGCGTCTGCGCGATCAGCTCGATGACCCGCTCTTTACCCGCCGCGGCAATGTCTTGGTGGCCACCCCGCGTGCAGAAGAGCTGGCTTTGCACCTACCTAAATTACTGGATGGCATCCTGGCCATTATTGCCCGCGAAGAGTTTGATCCGGCCACCTATGAGGGCGAAATATCGGTGGCTATCCCGGAGTTTTTTGCATTTGAACTGGCGCCACATATCACTCAGCGTATGTCGACGTTGGCACCCGGTTTGACGCTCTCGCTCTCCAGCGATACAGATTCCAGCGTAGAGCAAGAGCTCGCTCAGGGCGTACTTGATTTTGCTATCGACTTGGATCGCGATTTTGGCGAAGAGCTACAGACGCGGCCTCTTACCCAAGTAACCCCTGCTATTTGGATGCGCAGTGGTCACCCGCTGGCCAGCCAGTCCGAACTGAGCCTAGCCGATATCCTCGCCTACCCGTTTGTGCAGTACTATCTGCTGATTGCCAAGCGAGTTAGCGCCAGTACCAGCGCACGGTTTGACCGCACTTTGGCTGAGATGGGGCTCAAGCGGCGCAAGGCATTAGTGACCAATCAGTTAATGACAGCGATGGAGACTGTGCAGCGGTCCGATGCCTTGATGGTGGCGACCCAGTACGGTCTCAGCACTGAGCGGGAGTTTTTTGATATCGCCCAGCGACCGTTCCCCTCGGACCTGCCACACCAAGGGAATATCCCTTTTGTATTGGTTCAGCATCGGCGCACTAGCCACTCGGCGGTACACAGTTGGCTAGCTGATATTCTTATAGAGTCGGTGCACGATATGGATCGCGAATTGGCTAAGCCGTGGTAGTGAGCACTTAGATCCGGTAGCTGGTGCGCGTCATTACTTGCGAGAGCGCACTCATGCCGCGCAGAACCGGAGCGGGAAACTTCACTCCACCCGCTTTAATGGCATTCTCAGCATGGTGGGCCTCATCTTTAAGCATGGCTGAGACAATACTGCGGCTGCGCTGATCGCCCTCGGGCAGTTGGCCGAGGTGCTCTTCGAGATGTTGGCAGACTTGCTGCTCGGTCGCCGCCACAAACCCCAGGCTGAGCTTGTCGCTGATTAAACCGGCGCCAGCACCCATAGCGAAAGAGAGCCCGTACCAAACCGGATTCAGCACGCTGGGTCGGCTATTTAACTCCTCGAGTCGTTGTTCGCACCAAGCCAGATGATCGATCTCTTCGCGAGCGGCTTGCTCCATATCGGCGCGCACTGTTTGCAACTTTGCCGTTGCCGCCTGACCCTGATAGAGCGCTTGTGCACAGACTTCACCGGTGTGGTTGACGCGCATCAGACCGGCAGCGTGTTGTTGTTGCGCTGGAGTCAATGCGTCACCTTCGACTTCTTCTGCCGGATTTGAACGCTGAGGTTGCGGTGCACTAGCCGCAACTGTGCGCAGAGCGTGATCGGCTGCGGCAATAAATCGATCGATAGCTGTGAGTTGACGGTGCTGCATGGCCTGTGCCTCGGCTGTTAACTGGGAAGCTAATCTTACATAATAATCGAAAAACGTTTAAAGCCAAAAATTGTATTGTCGAAGCAGCGGAGGGAAGATGACTAAAAGATTGCCAGTAACAGAAGTGGCCGAGAGTATTATGTGTCTGGACACAGGTTACGTTCGAGAGGGTTTGGCCTGTTTCTATCTCATCGAGAGCGACGGCGAATACGCGGTGATTGAGTGCGGCACACGCTACAGTGTGGCGCAGCTAAGCGACTATCTAAACCAAAATGGGATCTCTGCAGAGCAGATTCGCTATGTGATACCGACCCATGTGCATCTCGATCACGCCGGCGGCGCCGGCGTTATGATGGCGCTCTTTAAGCGCGCACAATTAGTGGTGCACAGCAACGGTGCACGGCACATGATTGACCCCTCTAAGTTGGAGGCAGGTGCCCGTGCGGTCTATGGCGATGAGACTTTTAACAGCCACTACGGCGAGATAGTGCCGGTAGCTGCAGAGCGAGTGATCAGCCCCGCAGATGGAGAAGTGCTTTTGTTGGGTAGCCGAACGCTGCAGTTTTTTGATACGCCCGGTCACGCCAACCACCATTTTTGCATCTGGGATGAGCGCACACGCAGCTGGTTCAGTGGCGATGTGTTCGGCCTTCGCTACCCAGAATTTGCGGCAACCCCCGAGGCGCCGGACTATCTCATAACCACCACGACACCAGTACAGTTTGATCCACAAAAACTCATCACCTCGGTGCGCTTGCTGGCGGCCAATTCGCCGCAGCGGATTTTGCTGACCCACTACGGTGCCGTCACCGATGTAGAGCGCTGCGCAGAGCTGCTCTGCGAGCAGATAGTGGCCAGTTGTGAAATTGCCGAACAGCACGCAGAACTGCCCGCCGGCGAACAGCGCTGTGCTGCGTTAGAGCAAGCCCTACAAAAGTATTTTGGCGCGCAAATCGCCCAACAGCGCTCCGACTTAGATGGCGAGGCAGTGCTGGCGCTATTGGCGATGGATATCAACCTCAACGCGCAGGGGCTCGATGTCTGGCTCGAGCGCCGCGCACGTTAGCTGCTAGCCTTCGCGGGCGATGGCGCGCCAGCCAATATCCGAACGGTAGAACATGCCCTGCCAATCGATTTGCTCGGCGAGGCGGTAGGCTTGCTGTTGAGCCGCTGCGATGGTGTCGCCCAGGGCGGTAGAGCAGAGTACCCGACCACCGCTAGTGACAACATGGCCGTCCTTGAGAGTGGTGCCAGCGTGGAAGATCTTGCTGTCTGCCGGTGCACTTTTGTCGAGACCTTCAATAACAGCGCCTTTGTCGTATGCTCCAGGGTAGCCGCCAGCCGCTAGGACGACACCGACCGCGGGGCGCGGATCCCACTTGGCTTGTTGCAGATCTAGAGAGCCGTCGATCGCAGCCAGGCAGTGTTCGACCAGATCGGATTGCAAGCGCATTAGGATCGGCTGGGTTTCGGGGTCGCCAAACCGACAGTTGTACTCAATCACTTTAGGGGTGCCGTCGGCCATGATCATTAAACCAGCGTAGAGAAAACCGCGATAGCGATTGCCCTCGGCTTGCATGCCGGCGACTGTCGGTTCGATGACTTCGCTGAGAATGCGCTGGTAAATTTCATCGCTGACCACCGGGGCGGGGCTGTAAGCCCCCATGCCGCCGGTATTGGGGCCGCTGTCTGCTTCGCCGACGCGTTTGTGATCTTGGCTAGTGGCCATTGGCAGCAGCTGCTGACCATCGACCATCACGATAAAGCTCGCCTCCTCACCGTCGAGAAATTCCTCGATGACAACGCGGTGGCCAGCTTCGCCAAAGGCGTTGCCGGCGAGCATGTCGCGCACGGCCGCTTCGGCCTCGTCGAGCGTCATGGCAACAATCACCCCTTTGCCGGCCGCTAAGCCATCGGCTTTAACTACGATCGGCGCGCCGTGCTCACGCAGATAGGCGAGTGCGGGTTCAAGCTCGGTAAAGTTGCCATAAAACGCGGTTGGGATCTGGTGGCGGGCGAGAAAATCCTTGGTGAAGGCTTTAGAACCCTCAAGTTGTGCTGCTCCGGCGCTGGGGCCAAATATCTTCAGGCCGCGCTCTTCAAAATAATCGACGACGCCCTCCACCAAAGGTTGCTCTGGGCCAACTATGGTCAGTCCCACCTGATTGGCGATGGCGAATTCTGCCAGCCCAGAAAAATCGTCGACGGCAATATCTATATTGCTCACCGATGCCTCAGCGCCGCTGCCGGCATTGCCGGGGGCGACAAAAACTTGCTCGACCTGTGCGCTCTGTGCGGCTTTCCAGGCCAGCGCGTGTTCGCGACCGCCCGAGCCAATGATTAAAACATTCATAACGGTACCCTTAGCTTTGGCTTGATCAGTGGCGGAAGTGACGCATGCCGGTAAAGACCATGGCGATACCATGCTCGTCTGCCGCGGCGATAGTTTCATCGTCGCGCATTGAACCGCCGGGCTGGATCACACAAGAGATGCCGGCAGCGGCGGCATTGTCGATGCCATCGCGGAACGGGAAGAATGCATCAGAGGCCATTACCGCACCTTCAACTGCGAGGCCGGCGTGCTCGGCTTTAATAGCGGCGATGCGCGCTGAGTTAACCCGGCTCATCTGTCCTGCGCCGACACCGATAGTGCGCTGTCCTGAGGCGTAAACAATCGCGTTAGACTTAACCATCTTAGCCACCTTCCAGGCAAACAGCAGATCGGCGATTTCAGATTCAGTCGGGTGACGCTTGGTGACAATTTTGAGGTCGGCAGCAGTAATCACACCGTTGTCGCGCTGCTGGATCAGTAAGCCGCCGTTGACGCGTTTGTAATCGAGCGCCTCTGGGCGCTGAGACGGCCAGCTGCCACAGGCGAGTAGACGGACATTCTTCTTCGCAGCCACGAGTGCAACAGCCTCTTCACTGACAGTGGGGGCGATGATGACTTCGACAAACTGCTGTGCACAAATCGCCTCTGCTGTGGCGGCATCTAACTCGCGATTAAAGGCGATAATACCGCCAAATGCAGATTCGCTGTCGGTGCTGTAAGCCGCCTGGTAGGCGTTGAGAATAGAGTCGGCGATCGCGACTCCACAGGGGTTGGCGTGTTTGACGATGACGCAAGCGGGTTGTTCGAATTGTTTGACGCACTCCAATGCGGCATCGGTGTCGGCGATATTGTTGAATGACAGCTCCTTGCCCTGCAGTTGGGTGGCGGTGGCTACACTCGCCTCGGCGGGTTGAGCCTCGGTGTAGAACGCAGCGGCTTGGTGCGGGTTTTCGCCGTAGCGCATCTCTTGGCGCTTGTGATACTGCGTGTTGTAAGTGGCCGGAAAGGCGCCGGCAAGGTTGTCGGTGTCGCGCGCACCAAAGTGGTTGGCGATCATTCCGTCATAGGCGGCGGTGTGCTCAAACGCGGACACCATCAACTGGTAGCGAGTCTGGTAACTGAGCTGGCCACTGTTGGCAGAGAGCTCTTCCAACACCGTGGCGTAGTGGTCTGCATTGACGACGATGGCAACATCGCGATGATTTTTTGCCGCTGAGCGGACCATCGTTGGCCCGCCAATATCGATATTTTCAATTGCCCGAGGCAGGTCGCAGCTGGGATCGGCAACAGTGGAGGCAAACGGGTAGAGGTTGACCACGACCATATCGATCGCCCGAATGCCGTGCTCTTCCATGACCGCGTCATCGGTGCCGCGACGGCCGAGAATGCCGCCGTGTATTTTCGGGTGCAGAGTCTTGACTCGGCCATCCATCATCTCTGGGAAACCTGTGTAGTCAGCAACCTCGGTAACGGCAATACCGTTTTCGCCGAGCAGTTTAAACGTGCCGCCGGTAGAGAGGAGCTCTACACCCATTTGGCTGAGTGCGCGGGCAAATTCAACGATGCCGGTTTTGTCGGAAACGCTAATTAGCGCGCGCTGGACAGTTTTTAAGTCGTTCATGTAGGCCTCTTGATAGATGGTGAGTCTTGATAGATAGAAAAATGGGTGGTGTGAAATTAGAGTAAATCGTACTGTTTAAGTTTTTTGCGCAAAGTGCCGCGGTTGAGCCCGAGCATCTCTGCGGTGCGGCTTTGGTTGTTGCGGGTCTGTTTCATCACCGCTTGCAGCAGCGGTGGTTCAACCTCGCTCATTACCAGCTCGTAGAGGTCGACCGGTGCATGGCCCTCTAGGCTTTCGAAGTAGTTATCTAGAGCATTGGCGACATGATCGCGAAGTGTGCGCGGTGGCGCTAGCTCACCGTAGTCGATCTCTTCGCTGTGGGGGGGTTTTTGCAGCATTAAGCAGCCCTCTCTTGCAGTGCCGATGGAAGCTTAAAAAAGTGTTCAAGTTCTGTGAGCTGTGCGGCGGCACTATCGAGCTGGTTAAAACGTTGGCGCCAGCTATCCAGCTCAGTGTTTAACACGCCGGTGTCAGCAAACTGCGTGTGCAGGTACCAGGCGATATGTTTGCGGGCAATTCGCAGCCCGCCCTGATCGCCGTAAAAACTGTGTAGGGCGGCAAGATGGTTTAGCATCACTTCCGCCACCTCGCTGCGGCTGGGTGCGGCGAGCTCCTCACCGGTTGCCAGGTAGTGATTGATCTGCTCAAAAAGCCATGGGTTGCCCTGGGCTGCGCGGCCAATCATCACAGCCGATGCGCCTGTCTCTGCAATCACCGCGGCAGCCTTGTGAGGGGTATCTATATCGCCATTGGCGATAACGGGCATTTGAGTAGAGCTGACGACCTTGGCGATAGTCTGGTATTCGGCGCTGCCGGCAAATCGACAGGCGCGGGTGCGCCCGTGAATGGCCAATGCAGCAATGCCAGCTTGTTCAGCTATTTGGGCGATCTCAACTGCATTGCGATTGTCGCAGTCCCAGCCGGTGCGGATTTTTAGCGTGACCGGGACATCGACGGCAGCGACAACTGCGCTGAGAATCTCCTCGACCAGCTGTGGGTGTTGTAATAGCGCCGAGCCAGCCGCTTTGCGGCAGACTTTTTTGGCCGGGCAGCCCATGTTGATATCAATAATTTCTGCGCCCTCGGCGACATTAAAGCGTGCAGCATCAGCCATAGTGGCGGGCTCAGTGCCGGCAATTTGCACGGAGCGCGGTGCGGGCTCGCCGGAAAATTGGCGGCGCAAAAGTGATTTGCGGCTGTTGCGAAGGTCGGGATTGGAGGCAACCATTTCACTGACCACAAGGCCAGCACCGCGCGCTCTGCAAAGTTGCCGGAATGGCAGATCCGTGACGCCTGCCATAGGCGCGAGCAGAGTCGGCTGATTAACTGAATAGGGGCCTATAGCAAACACAGAGCGCTCTCGAATATACGGGCAATTTGCCGGACGGCTTCACAGCAAAAAAGGGTCAACATAATACCTAAAAACAGATTGATTAAAAAGTGATCAACTGCCGCTGGGCGGTTTTTCCTCGCCACTAATGGCGATTCGACTCTCAGTGCGGGTGTGCAGCGATCTGTACCCAGCCTTCCTGGATGGCGGGTTGGTCAAATTGCAGGGCGCTCATGTACGGCGCCGTGACAGCTTCTATCTGGCTGTCGAGTAGCCCGGACAAGCAGAGTTTGCCTGCCGGTGTCAGCAGTTTGCACAGCGCAGGTGCCAGAGCAATTAACGGTTCGGCGAGAATATTCGCCAATACGATGTCTGCGCGGCTATCGCTGGGCAGTTCTTCTGGCAGATAGGTAATCACTCTGCCAGGTTCTATGTGGTTGTTGGTGGCGTTGTCCGCGGTGGCCGTGAGGGCCAGCGGATCATTGTCCACAGCGATGACTTTGTCGGCGCCCAGCAGCAGGGCAGCAATGCCCAATATGCCAGAGCCACAACCGTAATCGATAACCGTGGCGCCCTGCAGCGGCTGCTGCTCTAGCCATTTCAGGCAGAGGTGTGTGGTCGGGTGGCTGCCGGTGCCAAAGGCTAAGCCCGGATCCAAGATCAAATTGATTGCGCCGGGTACAGGTGGCTCCATCCAGCTGGGACAGATCCACAGTCGCTGACCGCACTGCAGTGGCTCAAAGTGACGTTTCCACTCTTGGCTCCAGTCGCGATTATCAAGGGCTACCCAGCTTTGCGTGATGGGTGGCTGCTCCAGCTCAGCGGCGAGCACCTTTTCGATCGGCGCCTTGTCGATGGTGCCGGGGAAAAGTCCTTTGACGATAACCTGGTCCCACAGGGGAGTTTCACCGATAGCGGGCTCTAAAAGCGGTTGGTCGGCAGCGTCCTCGAGAGTTACCGAAGAGGCTTCCAGGGCGAGCAAAAGCTCTTCTGCACAC
>JBELGO010000045.1:0-7475 GCA_042091915.1 SAR92 clade bacterium
GATCAAATAGACGTTATCTACACCGTTGAAGAGCAGCCCTCAGGATCCGTTGGTGCGAGCCTGGGCTACGCCCAAGGCACCGGGATGATTATCGGCGCCAACCTCAGCGAAAATAATTTTCTCGGCAGTGGTAAGCAAGTAGGTATCGGCCTCAATCGCAGTCGCTACCAGACTTCGGTCAACCTCAGCTATACCGAGCCTTACTACACTGTAGACGGTGTCAGCTTGGGCTTTAATATATTTGCCCGAGAAACCGATTACGACGATTTCCAGCTTTCTGACTACTCAACTTCCAGTTACGGCGCAGGTTTAAACTGGGGTTATCCGCTCTCTGAAGTATCGCGAGTTGGGTTTGGTCTGGGTTATGAGCACCTGGATATGGGCTCCTCGAGCAACTCATCGACACTCGAAGTACGCCAATTCATCGCTGCCAATGGCGATATGTACGATATGGCCAATATCAACCTCAACTATGTACGCTCAACGCTCAACCGAGGCGTCTTTGCCACACGCGGCACACAGTTGCGCGCTGGTCTCGAAGCGACTGTGCCGGGCAGTGACCTCGAGTATTGGCGAGTCAACCTGAGCGGCCAATACTTGACTGCAATGCCGATTTTCAATCGTCTGACTCTGAAATTCCGCGGTGAGATCGGGGTCGGTGATGGTTACGGCGATACCGGCAGCTTGCCGTTTTTCAAGAACTATTACGGCGGTGGCCTCGGCTCTGTGCGCGGCTTTGAACGCAACGATCTAGGCCCTCGAGGCACTCGCCTTGATGGATATGGCGACCCCAAAGACTGGCGTTCACTGGGCGGTAATATCAAGGCTGTTGGCGGGCTTGATATCATCTTTCCGCTGCCGTTCCTCAAAGATCAGCGTTCAGTACAGTCTTCGTTCTTCATCGACGGCGGCAATATTTTCAACAGCAGTTGTAACGGTATACAGCTCAACTGTTATGAGCCCAGCGCCAGTGAACTGCGTTTTGCAGCAGGTGTCGGTGTCACTTGGTTGAGCGGCTTCGGCCCGTTAACATTTAGCTTAGCGAAGCCAATGAACGCTTCAGAATATGAGAACAAAGAGGTCTTCCAGTTCTCTATGGGCAATACTTTTTAACCGCACTAAGGCTCTTGTCAGCTTTGGTTTAATCACTTATTCATTATCAACTTTGGAGTTTTACTGTGTTAAATATTCGTAAATTACTGGCTGTTACCCTGATCGCTGCTGTGGCTAGCGCAGCTCAAGCCGCGGACAAAATAGCGGTTGTCGATGTGCAGCGCGCTATCTTTGGTTCTGATTTGGCCCAGCAGCGCGCACAAGCGGCGGAGTCGGGAGCCGATTTCGTCGCCCTCAAAGCCAAGTATGAGAGTGCAGTAGCGGATCTTCAGGCGATGGCCAAAGAAGCTGAAGCCAACCGTATGACGTGGTCGCAAGAGCAAGTGGCGAGCTACCAGAAGAAAGCTGAGTACACCAAAGCTGACGCCGACCTGGCTATGCGCAAGTTACAGGCTGAAACTCAGCAGTTGCAACAGAGTATTTTTGAAGAGTTGCGCCCAAAAGCTAGCCAGGCACTCGAAGAGATTGTTCAGGAAGAGGGTATTACCCTGCTGCTCAAGGCTGAGTCTGTCATGGTGGCCAGCCCCGAGCACAATATCACTGCCAAAGTTGCCGAGCGTCTAAACAAAATCACTCAATAATCCAGCAGGGCGTTAATCATGGTCGCTATCAGTGTCGCGCAACTCGCCGAGCATCTTGATGCAGAGCTGCGCGGCGCTGGCGCCAGTTTAATCGACAGCATTGCTCCGCTGACCGTCGCTAAGAGTAACCAGCTAGCGTTTTTAGCCAATCCTAAGTATCGCTCGCAACTAGCTGATAGCTCCGCTGGCGCTGTATTGGTTGATGCTGCCAACGCTCATCTCTGTCGCGGCAGCGCTCTGGTAGTCGCCAACCCCTATCTCGCCTTCGCCCGAGCCACAGGGTTATTTATAGATCGCCCAGCCGCAACCGGTGAGATTGATCCCCGAGCGGTGATTGATCCCTCTGCAAAATTGGAGGAGGGCGTTACTGTTGGCCCCAACGCGGTTGTAGAAGCAGGAGCCCAAATCGGTGCCGGAACGGTTGTTGGCGCCAACACGGTTGTCGGTGCCAATACGGTAATCGGCCAGCAGTGTCAGTTGGCAGCCAATGTGACACTTTATTACGGTGTGACTTTGGGCGATCGCGTAACGGTGCACTCAGGTGCGGTGATTGGCGCAGATGGTTTTGGCTTTGCCCCCAACGGCAAAGGTGGCTGGGAGAAAATTCACCAGTTGGGCGGTGTTAAGATTGGCAGCGATGTTGAGATTGGAGCGAATACCACCATTGATCGCGGCGCCTTGGCAGACACGGTGATTGGCAGCCAAGTAATTTTGGATAACCACGTTCAAATTGGTCACAATGCGGTAGTGGGTGACGGTACCGCAATGGCTGCTTACAGCGGTCTCGCCGGCAGTGCTGTGGTCGGTAAAAACTGTATTTTGGCCGGTGATGTCGGTGTTGTCGGCCATATTAGTGTTGCCGACGGAGTGCAAATTACCGCCAAGAGCTTGGTCACCAAAAGTATCACTGAGCCGGGCAGTTACTCTGCCGGTACACCGTTACAAACCAGTGCGCAGTGGCGAAAGAGTGCCGTCCGTTTTGCTCAGCTCGACGATATGGCCCGCCAACTCAAGGCGCTAAAAGAAAAATAAAATGGGTACGAAACAAGGAGTTCAATTGGACCTGAACCAGATAAAACAACTGTTGCCACACCGTTATCCGTTTCTGCTCGTCGATCGAGTGGATGAGTTGGTAGAGGGGCAATACATCGTTGCTTACAAAAATATTACCGCCAATGAAGAGGTCTTCAATGGCCACTTTCCCGGTGCGCCGATTTTCCCCGGAGTAATGATTGTAGAAGCAATGGCGCAAGCTGCAGGCATCCTTGGTTTTGCCACGACTAAAACTACCGCCGAGGATGGCAAGCTCTACCTCTTTGCGGGTATCGATAACTGCCGTTTCAAGTGTCAAGTGGTGCCTGGAGACAAGCTGGTATTGCGCGCTGAGGTGTTGGGTGTAAAACGCAACATATGGCGATTTGGTGTCGAAGCCACGGTAGATGGCAATATCGCTGCCGAAGCCACCTTGCTGTGCGCCTACCGAGACAGAGATTAAAATAATGATTCATCCGCAAGCCCTCATTGATCCGGCCGCCGAAATTGACGATGGGGTAACCATCGGTCCCTTCACGACAGTCGGTGCGGGAGTAAAAATCGGTTCTGGCACGGTGATTGGCTCACACGTCGTCGTTAAAGGCCCCACAGAGATTGGTCGCAACAACCGTATCTATCAATTTAGTTCAGTCGGTGAAGATACTCCCGATCTGAAATACCAAGGTGAGCCCACGCGACTACTGATTGGCGACAACAACGTGATTCGCGAAGGGGTGACTATTCACCGCGGGACTGTCCAAGATCGCTCAGAGACGATAATCGGCAGCGATAACTTACTGATGGCCTATGCCCATATTGGCCATGACTGTGTTGTCGGCAACCACACTATCTTAGTCAACAATGCCTCGATATCGGGACATGTTGTTGTCGACGATTGGGCGATACTCTCCGGTTACGCATTGGTTCACCAATATGTTCACATCGGTGCGCACGCATTTGTCGGCCCCGGCTCATTCCTCTACCACGATGTGCCGGCTTTTGTCACTGCGACTGGCAGCCCAGCTGAACCGCGCACCATCAACCGCGAGGGGATGAAGCGGCGTGGCTTTAACGCTGATCAGATCGCGCTAGTCAACAAGGCCTACAAAATTCTCTATCGGCGCGGCCTCACTCTCGAAGAGGCACTCGCGGATATAATTGCGTTGAGCGATGACAGTGCCGTTGCTCAATTTCACGCCTCAGTGCTGCGCTCACAGCGCGGCATTATCCGCTAAATGACCTCAAAGCCACTGTTTGTATTGGTGGCGGGCGAGGCTTCCGGAGATACTCTGGGCGCCGGTTTAGTTACCGCGCTAAAGCAGTTGTTGCCTGAAGCGGAATTTGTCGGTATCGGTGGTCCTAAAATGATCGCCGCTGGTTTGCAGAGTCGCCATCCGCAAGACCGCCTGGCAGTAATGGGGTTGGTTGAGCCGCTTAAACGTCTGCCAGAGCTGCTGCGTATTCGCCGAGATATTGTCGATTTTTGTCGCACCAATAAACCGGCGGCGTTTATCGGTATCGATTCGCCCGACTTCAACCTTGGCATCGAAAAAAGGTTGAAACTTCAAGGTATCAAAACGGTCCACTACGTTAGCCCGTCAGTCTGGGCTTGGCGCCAAGGACGGATCAAAGGCATAAAACGCTCAGTTGATCTCATGCTGACACTGCTGCCATTTGAACAAGAGTTTTACCAACAACATCAAGTGCCGAGCTTATTTGTCGGTCACCCTTTGGCCTCCCAATTGCAGCCCGAATCGGCAGTTGGCGCCAAACAGCGGCTGGGCCTTTCCGGCGACCCCATTGTGGCGCTGTTGCCCGGCAGTCGCAGTGGTGAGGTCGCGGCTATGGCACCGCTCTACCTGGCGGTGGCGGAACGTATTCACCAAACATTCCCTGGGGCCGGCTTTGTTATCCCTGCCGCGAGTGCGGCGCGCAAAGAGCAGATTGCCAAGCTGTTGCAGAACTACCCAGAACTGCCGGTCAAATTATTAGAGGGTGATGCCGTATCGGCGATGAGTGCAGCTTCTGTGGTGCTGCTGACCTCGGGAACCACGGCGCTTGAGGCGATGTTGCTGGAAAGGCCGATGGTGGTGAGTTACCGACTTGGAAAATGGACCTATCGCCTGGTCAGCCATCTGATAAAAACACCCTATGTGGCTCTGCCCAACCTACTAGCCGGGCGCATGTTAGTCCCTGAGTTGTTGCAGCATGAGGCGACACAAGAGGGGCTCACTAATGCACTGTTAACACTGCTTGAGGGTTCAGCTGCAGCAGAGATGGTGGCTGGCTTACAAGCACTGCGTCAACCGATAGAGCTGCCCTCCAGTGAGCGTGCTGCGCAAGCTATCCTCTCATTGGTTCAGAAACAGCCTCACTCAGTGGCCGAATCAGACCTATGAGCAGTCAACAGATGAGCAATCCGTGGAGCGCTCCGCCAGGTGTGAGCTGGCTGGCCGGTGTCGATGAGGTAGGGCGTGGCCCGCTCGCCGGCGACGTAGTCACTGCCGCAGTTATCCTGCCCCCCAAACACACCATCGCAGGCTTGGCCGATTCAAAAAAATTGACTGAAAAGCGCAGAGAGCATCTCTACGCTGAGATAACGCAACAAGCGCTGTGCTGGGCTGTGGGACGCTGCAGTGTTGAAGAGATTGATCGGTTAAATATTTTACAGGCGACACTGCTAGCGATGACGCGAGCGGTCGATGAATTGGCAGTGCGGCCCGATTTTGTTGCTGTCGATGGCAACCGTCTACCGCAATGGAGTTATCCCAGTGAAGCGGTAACCCGTGGTGATGGCCGTGTTGAGGTGATTAGTGCGGCTTCTATTATTGCCAAGGTGACCCGCGACCGTGAAATGATCGCCATGGAAACCCGTTACCCCGGTTACGGTTTTGCTGGCCATAAAGGTTACGGCAGTGCTGCCCATTTGGCCGCATTGCGCAAGCTCGGGCCCACCCCGATACATCGCCGCTCGTTTGCCCCAGTGGCAGCATTGCTAGATCAAAAATAGAGTTATGTAAAGCTAATTTGGCCTGCGGGTTGTCTCGCAGCGGCAATGCTTTTATATTCTTAAATTAAGTACGGCTATTGGCGATAGTTTCGCCCGGCCCAACAATAATAACGAGGTCTTTATGAGATACGCCAATATTACCGGTTGGGGAAAATACGTTCCTCCCGCAGTAATGAGCAATCATGACTTGGCTTCAGTGGTTGAAACATCAGACGAGTGGATTCGCTCCCGTTCGGGTATTGAAAGGCGTCACTACAGCCACCTGACAACCGGTGAAATGGCCTGGCAAGCGGCAGAGCAGGCGCTTGCTGCGGCAGGTGTGGCGGCTGAATCAATTGATATGCTGATACTCGGCACTACCACGGGTAGTGATCTCTGCCCCAACACCGCCACGTTTGTGTTGGATAAGTTAGGTGCTGGCAATGCGGGCTGTATGGATCTTAACAGTGCTTGTACTAGCTGGTTTTACGCGTTCTCTAATGCCACCGCCATGGTGCGCAGCGGCCAAATTGAGCGGGCACTGGTGATTGGTGCAGAGCATCTCTCTATTGTCATGAATTGGCATGAGCGCAGCACCGCTGTGTTGTTTGGCGATGGCGCCGGCGCAGTGGTTATCGAAGCCAGCGATGAGCCGAGCGGTTTATTGCAGAGCTCTTGGAGTGTGGTCCGCGATACTCGTGAAACGCTGGAGATGAAAGGGCTTGGAGTCAATTCAGCTAATCTATTCAGGTCGCCTCAACGCCATCTCGCATTTGATGGCCAGTCTATCTTTAAAAATGCGGTCAAAGGCATGGCGGATGCCTGTATTGACGTCCTCGATAAAGCGGGCATGAGTGTGGACGATATCGACTTGTTTATCCCGCATCAGGCCAATATCCGTATTATTGAAGCTCTCGCCAAACGTTTAGACTTTCCTGTTGAAAAAATTATTGTGCGTATCCAGGAGTACGCCAATACCTCGGCAGCATCGATTCCGCTGGCACTGACTGACGCATTAGAGGCGGGGCGTGTAAAGCCTGGCATGAACATATTGACCGCGACCTTTGGCGGCGGCCTAACCTGTGGCGCTGGCATTATCAAATGGGGCGAGCGCACAGAAGCGCTGGCGCGCGCAGAGATTACTGCGGCTAATTTCGAGGGCAACGTTTTCGATCTGATGCAAGAGAGTTTTAACTATCACGGTATTGACGTCAGCCATCTACTCAGTGGGGAGTAATTAATAGTGGACGAGCAGCGCTCAATCAGCCCGTTTGTTCACTTAAGGTTGCACTCGGAGTACAGCCTGGTAGATGGTTTGGTGCGCGTGAAGCCCCTCGTGGCGCGCGCTGCAGAGCTGGCAATGCCGGCTGTAGCCCTGACCGACTTCAGTAACTTCTTTGCTTTAATTAAGTTTTATAAGGCGGCCAGGGCGGCAGGTATCAAACCTATTATTGGCGCTGATTTGGCTGTGCTTGAAGAGGCCGATAGCGATCCCTACAACTTATTATTTTTGGTCGCCGATCAACAGGGTTACCAAAATCTCACCGCGCTAATTTCACGGGCATGGAAAGAGGGGCAGCGCCAGGGCCAACCGCATTTGCACCGCAGTTGGTTGGCTGAGCACAGCGAGGGATTAATTGTTCTTTCCAGTGGTCGCTACGGCCCACTCGGCAGTGCGTTGGCCAACGACAACCACGAGCGCGCGGATCAACAGTTGTCGCAGTGGCAGGCGCTTTATCCCAACCGTTTTTATCTAGAAG
>JBELGO010000045.1:7485-13771 GCA_042091915.1 SAR92 clade bacterium
AGTGCAGCGCACAGGGCGTGCCGGGGATGAAGATCACTTGCATGCAGCTGTCGCGCTCAGCCAGCGCAGCGGTTGCCCACTGGTGGCAACAAACGATGTGCGTTTTTTGACCGCGGATGAATTCGATGCCCACGAGGCGCGTGTCTGTATCACCGAAGGGCGCACACTCGATGATCCGCGCCGAGAGCGCCGTTACTCTGAGCAACAGTATCTGCGCAGCGGTGCAGAGATGGCTGAGCTCTTCAGTGATCTCCCCGAGGCGCTGGAAAATACTTTAGTGATCGCCCAGCGTTGCTCTGTCACGTTGCGCTTGGGTGAGTACTTCCTGCCGGACTATCCGATTCCCGATGGCCTGACCATGGCCGAATACTTTATCCAGCTTTCAGAGCGCGGGCTCGAAGAGCGTTTAACGTTTCTTTTTGATCAGCAAGCGGCTGAGTTTCCCTCGATTCGCGAAAATTATTATGCACGCTTAAAGTTCGAGCTCGACATCATTATTCAGATGGGGTTCCCCGGCTATTTTCTGATTGTGATGGACTTTATTCAGTGGGCAAAAGATAACGGTATTCCCGTCGGTCCAGGGCGTGGTTCGGGTGCCGGTTCGCTGGTTGCTTACGCGCTGAAAATTACTGATCTAGACCCGATTGAGTACGACTTGCTGTTTGAGCGGTTCCTCAATCCCGAACGTGTATCGATGCCTGACTTCGATATCGATTTCTGTATGGATGGTCGCGATCGGGTTATCAATTATGTCGCTGAGCGCTACGGGCGCGATGCGGTGTCACAAATTGTCACGTTTGGCACCATGGCTGCTAAAGCGGTGGTGCGCGACGTTGCACGGGTGCAGGGCAAATCTTACGGATTGGCCGATAAACTCTCAAAAATGATCCCTTTTGAAGTGGGCATGACCTTGGCCAAGGCGCTCGAACAAGAAGAAGCTCTGCGCGAGTTTCTTGCCGAGGATGAAGAGGCCGCTGAAATTTGGGCGATGGCTGAACAGCTCGAGGGCGTAGCCCGCAACTGTGGCAAACACGCGGGTGGTGTGGTCATTGCGCCAACGACGATCACCGACTTTTCGCCGATCTACTGCGACGATGGCGGCGGGAGCATGGTCACCCAGTTTGATAAAAACGATGTTGAAGAGGCCGGCCTGGTTAAATTTGATTTCCTCGGTCTGCGCACTCTGACAATCGTCGACTGGGCTGTTGCGATGGTCAATGAGCGTCGCCGCTCAAGCGGTGAAGAACTGCTCAATATCGAGGCCATACCGCTCGATGACAAAGCTTCCTACCAGTTGATGCAAAGTGGCGATACCACTGCGGTTTTCCAGCTGGAATCTCGCGGCATGAAAGAGCTTATTCGCAAGCTAGGCCCTGACCGCTTCGAAGATATCGTGGCACTGGTCGCCCTGTTTCGACCTGGCCCATTGCAGTCGGGCATGGTCGACGATTTTATCAACCGCAAAAAGGGCCGCGCTGAGGTTAGCTATCCGCATCCACAGTACCAACACGACTGTTTGAAACCAGCACTAGAGCCCACTTACGGCATCATTCTCTACCAAGAGCAGGTGATGCAAATTGCTCAAGAGATGGGGGGGTACACGCTCGGTGGAGCCGATCTACTGCGCCGCGCGATGGGTAAAAAGAAACCCGAAGAGATGGCCAAGCAGCGCGAGCTGTTTATGGCGGGAAGCACCGCCAAAGGTTTCGATCACGACCTGGCTTCAAATATTTTTGATTTGATGGAGAAGTTTGCCGGCTACGGTTTTAACAAGTCGCACTCTGCTGCCTACGCGCTGGTTGCTTATCAGACCGCGTGGCTCAAAGCCCACTACCCAGCCCAGTTCATGGCGGCGACGATCTCATCCGATATGGATAAGACGGATAAAGTGGTCACTTTCATTGATGAGTGCCGCACGATGGGGGTCGACCTGCTGCCACCGGATGTCAACGGCGGCCTATTTAAGTTTAGTGTTAATGACAAAGATCAAATCATCTACGGCCTGGGTGCGATTAAAGGGCTGGGTGAAGGCCCGATCGAGAACATCATTGCGGTCCGCGAGGCGACGGGCCCGTTTAAAGATCTCTTCGATTTTTGTACCCGTATCGATATACGCAAGGTCAATAAACGTGCGCTTGATGCGATGATCCGCAGTGGTGCACTGGACAGTATTGGCCCCGCAGGGGAGGTCGGTTACGCTCGCGCCGTTATGCTGGCCGCCCTGGAGGAGGCCGTTAAATTAGCTGACCAGCAGGAGCGCAACGCCAGTGCCGGCATGACAGATCTGTTTGGCGAGAGTATCCAAAGTGCCCCAGAATTTAACTACGACAGTTACCGCCAAACTAAACCGCTGACCGCTAAGGAGCGGCTCAATGGTGAGAGAGAGACCTTGGGGCTATTCTTAACCGGCCATCCCATTGACGAGTACGAAGAAGAGCTTAAACAGATGGTGCCGCGCCGCATAGTCGATCTGCGTCCGGGCAAAGAGCGCGGTGTAGTGGCCGGTATGGTCGTCGCCATGCGCACCATGAAGAACAAACGCGGCGAAACATTCGCCTTTGTAACACTAGACGATAAGAGCGGTCGTATCGAGCTGTCTATTTTTGCCGAAAAATACCAAGCCTATCGAGACATACTAGTTAAAGATGCTCTGTTAGTGGTGGATGGAGGAATCCAAGAAGACGACTACAGCGGCGGACTCAAGGTTGTCGTTGAGTCGGTACAGTCTATCGTCGATGCGCGCGCCGCCAAACTTTCGCATATGGCGATTAAGGTCGATCAGCAACACGCTTGGGTCGAACCCATGGCCGACCTGCTCACGCCGTATCAATCGGGCAACTGTGCTGTCTATGTGGACTATACCAATCAGCAGGGTGCAGCCACGCTGCTGCTCGGCAGTGAGTGGCGAGTTCGCCCCAGCGATGAACTGATTCAAACGTTGCGCGACCAGTTTGGTCGCAGCTCGGTGCAGCTGCACTACCGCTAAGAGTAGTTAACTGCAGAGCCAACAGCCTCGAGCAGTGATAGAATGACACCTAAGTGAACCAAAATTGAGAGCTGAGCACCATGAACCTCAACTACCTTACCTTTGAACAGCCCATCGCTGAGCTAGAGGCAAAGATCGAAGAGCTGCAACTCGTCGGCAGTGACAACAAGTTAAATATTGCTGATGAAGTAGAAAAGCTGCGCACAAAGTCGACTAAATTAACCGAGTCTATTTACGCCAAACTCACCGCCTGGCAGATTGTTCAGGTCGCGCGCCATCCTCAGCGCCCCTATGCTTTAGACTACATCGAGCGAGTCTTCGACGACTGGGACGAACTGCACGGCGATCGTCATTTCGGCGATGATCAGGCAATTGTCGGAGGAGTCGCTCGGCTCAACGGCCGTCCGGTAGTGGTTATTGGCGAAGAGAAGGGCCGCGGTGTCAGCGAAAAAGTAAAACGCAATTTTGGCATGCCGCGCCCAGAGGGCTACCGCAAGGCGCTGCGTCTAATGGAGTTGGCAGAGCGGTTTAATATGCCTGTCATCACCCTGATAGATACCCCTGGGGCCTACCCGGGGATCGACTCGGAAGAGCGCAATATCTCCGAGGCTATTGCTCGCAACTTGGCGGTCATGTCGCGTCTCAAGACACCCATTATCTGCACGGTGATTGGCGAGGGTAGCAGTGGTGGAGCTTTGGCTATCGGTGTCGGCGATAAAATTAACATGCTCCAGTACGCCACCTATTTTGTTATTTCTCCAGAGGGCTGCGCCAACATAATCTGGAAAACCAGTGAGAAAGCACCGGATGCCGCCGAGGCGATGGGTGTCACTTCAAGCAATCTAGAGAAGCTAGGTATTGTCGATCAAACTGTTCCCGAGCCCTTGGGCGGCGCCCACCGCGACATAGAAACGATGGCCGCTACACTCAAGGCGACACTCTCAGCTCAGCTTGATGAGCTGACAGCAGTGCCGATAGATACGCTGCTAGAAACACGCTTTGAACGGCTGATGAACTATGGCCGTCCGGCTTAGATAGCCCGTTCAGCAGAGAATGGACGACAGCGCACAACTGCGTGCGATAGAACAGACTTTTTCTGAGCTGTTTGGCACCCAATATCAGACCCGTCTGATCGGTGGTGCCGATGAGCCTTTCTATCGTGCTGCCGCCACTCCACAAGATGAGCATCACCTTTACTATCGCGGCGACTTCCCCGCGAGCGCACTGCATGAAATTGCTCACTGGTGTATTGCCGGCGAGCAGCGCCGCCAGCGTGATGATTTTGGCTACTGGTACGAGCCTGGCGAGCGTTGTGCTGAGCGCCAGCGTCAATTTGAGGCGGCGGAAGTTGCCCCTCAAGCGCTGGAGTGGTTGTTTGCGCGCGCCTGCGGGCGCTCATTTCAACTCAGTGTCGATAACTTTGCACTAGACAATCGTCCGCCAGCGTATTTTGCCGAGGCTGTCCTGCACCAGCTTCAGCAGTGGTTGGCTACCGCAACTCTGCCCAAGCGCGGCGCACTCTTTGCCCACAGCCTTGCCGAGCAACTTTTGCCGGTCGATCAGCTAGAGAACTTAATGGTTAGCAGAACCTACACCCTGCGAGATTTGTTGACTCAGGAGTGCGTGGCGTGAGCCGGTCATTGAAAATTGTAGCCGATGAAAATATGCCCAATTTGCACGCCCAATTTGCTCCTTGGGGTGAAATTACGGCGTTGCCCGGGCGCAATATTTGCGCTACCGATCTGACTGGCTGCGATATTCTCTTGGTGCGCTCGGTGACCCGTGTTGATGCGGCGCTGTTAGCCAACAGCTCAGTGCAGTTTGTCGGCTCAGCCACTATTGGCACCGACCACATCGATCTAGAGTATTTGGCTGCGGCGAATATCGCTTTTGCCCATGCGCCGGGCTGTAATGCGGCCAGTGTTGAGCAGTACGACTTGGCCGCCATGGCTTATCTGCGCCCCAACTGGCGTCAGCAGCGTGTCGGCGTGCTCGGTGGCGGCAATGTCGGTGGTCGCATCGCAACCACGCTGATGGCGCTGGGGGTGGATGTGGTGGTGTGTGATCCCTTTCTCGACTCAGTGAGAGTGCCCTGGCCGTTGGTGAGGCTAGAGGCGCTACTGCAGTGCGACATTATTCTTCTTCACGCACCATTGACAGAGAGAGGAGCCCATCCTACACACCATCTGATAGGTGCCTCTGAGTTAGCTCTGCTTAAACCTAACGCGTTGTTGCTCAATGCTGGGCGCGGAGCGGTGATCGACAACCTAGCGCTGCTCGATTATCTCGATACTGCCCGCGGTTGCGATGTGGTGCTCGACGTCTGGGAGCAAGAGCCACTGGTCGAAGCGGCGCTGCTAGACAAGGTCGCCTTGGGTACGCCGCATATAGCCGGTTATAGCCTGCAGGGGCGCAGTAATGGAACAGCCATGGTAGCTGCTGCGCTGGCGCAGCACTTAGGCGAGAGCGTGGTTAACAGCGGCCAACAGGAACGAGTTGAAACGCTCGCCGGGGTGAGTGATCTCAACGCTGCAATTGCGGCCACTTATTCGGTGGCTGCTGACGACCAACGCTTGCGCGCGGCATTGCTGGGGCAGGGTGGCCTCGACGAGCGCCGAGCGCTATTTGATCAGTTGCGCCGCCACTACCCAGCGCGCAATGAATTCAGCTGTTATCAACTCTCGGCCACCGACAGTTCACTGCGACAAGCCGCGCAGCAGCTAGGCTTTCAGTTGGCCGATTAAGCTTCGCGCAAGCGCTCTAAAAACTGGCTGAGGCGGCCAATCGCCGTGCGCAAGTGCTCTTCATCAGGCAGAAATACAATACGCAAATGTTGGCTGTCCGGCCAATTAAACGCTGAGCCCTGCACCAACAGCATACGCTCTTGCTTGAGCAGTTCTAAAACTAAATTTTGATCGTCCGTTATCGGGTAGATCTGTGGGTCTAACTTGGGAAACAGATACATTGCCGCCTGTGGCTTTACACAGCTGACGCCAGGTATTGCTGTAATTAACTGGTGAGCCAGCTCGCGCTGTTGGTAAAGCCGCCCGCCCTGTGCAACCAAATCTTTGATGCTCTGATAGCCGCCCAGTGCCGTCTGTACCGCCAACATCGCGGGGACATTGGCACACAGACGCATGGAAGCGAGCATTTCCAGCCCCTCAATATAGCCCTTGGCGTACTCTTTGTTGCCGCTCATGATGATCCAGCCCGAGCGAAAACCTGCCAGTCGGTAGGTTTTTGAAAGCCCGTTGAAGGTCAGGCAGAGTACCTTTTTGACCAAACTTGCCAGTGGGATAT
>JBELGO010000046.1:0-13213 GCA_042091915.1 SAR92 clade bacterium
GCGATGCGGGTGCCGACAATGAATGTATCGGCGATCGATTTATCGGTGATGCTCAGCCAAGACACTTCAGTGGCTGCTATTAACGCTGCATTGGCGCGCTCAGCTAACGGCGAGTTGCGCGGTATTCTCGGGGTGACCGAAGAGCTGCTCGCATCGTGCGATTTTAATCACGATCCGCGCAGCGGCATCGTCGATGCCGGCCAAACCCGGCTCAGCCAGCAGCGTCTCGCTAAAGTGTTGATCTGGTTTGACAACGAATGGGGCTATGCCAACCGTATGTTAGATACGGCATTGTGTTGGCACCAGTGCACCACCGCCGCTAAACAATAAATTTTAAGGAGCACAAATGAGCGTTAAATTGATGAGTGACTTCGCCCTTTCTGGCCAACGTCTGTTGATCCGCGAAGACCTCAATGTTCCCGTTAAAGAGGGTGTTGTCACCAGCGACGCACGTATTCGCGCGGCATTGCCGACCATAAAGCTGGCAGTGAGCTCGGGGGCAAAAGTCCTGCTGATGTCGCATCTGGGTCGCCCTACTGAAGGCCACCCCGAAGCGGCCTATTCCCTGGCGCCTGTCGCTGCGCACTTGTCACAGTTGCTCGATCAACCGGTACGCCTGATTAGCGATTGGCGCGATGGTGTCGAGCTTGCCGACGGAGAGGTCGCCCTGCTGGAAAACGTGCGCTTCAACGAAGGTGAAAAAG
Organism: SAR92 clade bacterium; assembly: GCA_042091915.1. GTDB lineage: Bacteria > Pseudomonadota > Gammaproteobacteria > Pseudomonadales > Porticoccaceae > LSUCC0057. The sequence goes on from JBELGO010000046.1 coordinate 705, forward strand.
CCGATGATGCAGAGCTTGCCAAAGCTTACGCCAGCCTCTGTGATCTTTTTGTGATGGACGCTTTTGGCACTGCCCACCGCGCGCAAGCTTCAACCCACGGCGTAGCTAAATACGCGCCGGCAGCCTGTGCTGGCCCGCTGCTCGCCGGCGAACTGGCAGCGCTGAAAAAAGCGCTCGCAGAGCCTGCCCGGCCGCTGGTAGCCATTGTCGGCGGCTCTAAAGTTTCGACTAAATTGCAGGTGCTAGAAGCGCTCGCCGATAAGTGCGACCAGCTCATTGTTGGCGGCGGTATCGCCAACACTTTCCTCGCCGCAGCCGGTAAGCCAGTGGGTAAGTCGCTCTGCGAGCACGAGCTGCTCGACACTGCTCGCGCGCTGATGACTAAAACCGCGATACCCCTGCCTACAGATGTCGTGGTCGGCAGCGAGTTCTCTGAGCACGCGCAAGCGCGCACACTGGCTGCAGAGGATGTCGGTGAAGCGGATATGATTTTTGATATCGGCCCGCAAGCCGCAGCTGAACTCGCCGAGTTACTCAAAGGTGCCGGCACTATTATTTGGAATGGCCCGGTCGGCGTATTTGAGTTTGACCAATTTGGCGCCGGCACCGAAGTTCTGGCAAAAGCGATAGGCGCCAGCGCAGGCTTCTCGATTGCCGGCGGTGGCGACACACTGGCGGCGGTAGATAAATACGATATCGCCCAACAGATCTCTTATATATCCACCGGTGGCGGCGCATTTTTAGAGTATGTCGAAGGCAAAACACTGCCGGCAGTGGCGATGCTCGAACAGCGCGCTAACGGTTAAGCTCGCCCAACGATTAATAACACTTTAAAAGGAACTGACTCATGGCGCTGATTTCTCTGCGACAACTTCTCGACCACGCCGCCGAGCACAGCTACGGCGTGCCAGCTTACAACGTCAACAACCTCGAGCAGATGCGCGCAATTATGCTCGCCGCCGAGCAGACCAATAGCCCGGTCATCGTGCAGGCCTCGGCCGGTGCGCGCAAATACGCGGGCGCTGCTTTTCTGCGCAGCTTGATTAGCTCGGCGATTGAAGAGTGGCCGCATATACCGGTTTGCATGCACCAAGACCACGGCACCAGTGCTGCGGTTTGCCAGCGCTCTATGCAGCTGGGCTTCTCCTCGGTGATGATGGACGGCTCGCTCGGCGAAGATGGCAAAACTCCGACCAGTTACGACTACAATGTCGACGTCACCCGCCGGGTGGTTGAAAATGCCCACGCCTGCGGTGTTTCGGTAGAGGGTGAGCTCGGCTGTCTCGGCTCGCTGGAGACCGGCCAGGCCGGCGAAGAAGATGGCATCGGTGCAGAGGGCACTTTGAGCCACGATCAGATGCTCACCGACCCCGACGAAGCGGTCGACTTTGTCCAGCAGACCGGTGTCGACGCACTCGCTATCGCCTGCGGCACCTCGCACGGCGCCTACAAATTTACTCGCCCACCGACAGGCGATATTCTCGCGATTGATCGAATTGCCGCGATCCACAAAAAAATCCCCAATACTCACCTAGTGATGCACGGCTCCTCTTCTGTGCCGCAGGAGTGGCTGGCGATTATCAACCAATACGGCGGTGAGATTCCCGAGACTTACGGTGTTCCGATCGAGCAAATTCAGCAGGGTATTCAACACGGGGTGCGCAAAGTGAATGTCGATACTGACCTGCGCCTCGCCTCGACCGGCGCTATCCGTCGTCACCTGGCAGAAAACCCCAGCAACTTTGACCCGCGCGCCTACTTTAAAGCGGCCAGCGACGCGATGCAGGCGATCTGCGCCGAGCGCTACACAGCCTTTGGTTCAGCCGGCCATGCCGACAAAATCAAACCGATGAGCCTCGAGGCGATGGTCAGCTTTTACTCATGATCTGCAGGGCGTTAGTGGTTGGACTGGTGCTGGTTATTGCCGGCACCACTGTTGCGGCGCCGCTGCCGGTGGAGGAGATTCGCCCGGGTATTTTGCGCGGCTACCTGCCCCCGCAGCAGCTGCCCAATGCCGGTGCGCTATTGCCGCCGGCGCCGAGTTACGACTCTGCACAGGCTAATGTTGATAGGGCCCAAGCAGTGGCCATGTTGGCTCTGCAAGGAAGCGCGCGCTGGCAACAGGCTGCGGTAGATGCACAGCTGCACTTTCCCGAGGCTTTGCAGAGCTTTCGCTGTGCACTGGGTGTTGAGATCAGCGAAAGCCGCACTCCCTATCTCTACCAATTGACTCGCCGCACCCTGGCCGACGCCGGTCTGGCGACTTACAGCGCCAAAAATCTCTACAACCGCGATCGGCCTTTTGAAGAGAACGGTGCACCGATCTGTACCCCCGAACAGCGTGGGGAACTCGAAGACGATGGCTCCTATCCCTCTGGCCACACCGCGATTGGCTGGGCGTGGGCGCTTATTTATAGCGAGCTTCTGCCCGAGCGGCGCGATGCGCTGTTGGCGCGAGGTTATCAGTTTGGCGAAAGCCGCTCGGTCTGCAACGTACACTGGGCGAGCGATATAGCGGCGGGCCGTCTGATAGGCAGCGCTGCGGTTGCAGCGCTACACAGCAGCGCAGAGTTCATGGCTGATCTCAGCGAGGCCAAACGCGAGCTGGCCACAGCACCGATTGCGCGCGGTTGCTCACAGTAGCAGCAAGGCGAAGCGGCCTCTTTAAGCGTTAGCGTACTGGTCGCGATCACCTATCCAGCGCTGCAAAAGGGGCTCGAGTAGCTCTGGTGCCTGCTCTCGCATCTGTTCAGCGGCACGTCGCGCATCCGGCAGTAAGTGGCCGTCGCGCTGTAAGTCGGCAATGCGCAGTTGTAAGTCGCCGGTTTGACGGGTGCCAAGCAGCTCGCCGGGCCCGCGCAGCTGCAGATCTTTTTCGGCGATAGCAAAACCGTCGTTGGTGGCGCGCATGGTGCGCAGCCGCTCGCCAGCAATTTTGCCCAGTGGCGGTGCATAGAGCAGTACGCAGTGGCTGACCGCACTGCCACGGCCAACTCGCCCGCGCAGTTGGTGCAGTTGCGAGAGTCCAAGCCGCTCGGCATTTTCAATAATCATAAGGCTGGCGTTGGGTACATCTACCCCCACTTCAATGACTGTGGTGGCGACTAATAGCTGGATTTCACCCGCTTTGAATTGCGCCATGATTTCACTTTTTTCGCGGGGCTTAAGCCGGCCGTGTACCAGACCAATAGTTAACTCGGGCAGTTGCAACTGTAGCTCTGCGGCTGTGGCTTCAGCCGCTTGTGCGGCGAGGCTCTCCGACTCTTCAATCAAGGTACACACCCAGTACGCTTGGCGGCCATCGTTGCAGGCTGCGCGCACACGCTGCATCACATCCCCGCGGCGCTGGTCGGCCAGCGCGAGTGTCTCCACCGGTGTGCGGCCGGGTGGCAGTTCATCAATAATTGAGCAGTCGAGATCGGCGTAAGCACTCATTGCCAAGGTGCGCGGAATCGGTGTGGCGGTCATAATCAGCTGATGAGGGATCGATCCTTCAAACCCTTTGCGACGCAGCGTCAGGCGCTGTTCAACGCCAAAGCGGTGCTGCTCATCGATAATCGTCAAACCGAGTTTGGCAAACTTTACATCGTCCTGGAACAGCGCGTGAGTGCCTACCACTAACTGGGCGGCGCCCTCGGCGACACGCGCCATTTGCACCTCGCGCGCTTTCCCTTTCTGTTTGCCGCTCAGCCAGCCCACGCTAATCCCCAGCGGTGTCAGCCAGCTGCTGAGGGTCTCGCGATGCTGTTCGGCAAGAATTTCGGTGGGCGCCATCAACGCTACCTGGTAGCCGGCGCCTATTGCTTGCAGTGCAGCGAGTGCCGCCACCACGGTTTTACCGGCTCCCACATCGCCCTGCAGCAGTCGCAGCATTGGCTGAGGCAGACCGAGATCGCGGCTGATCTCTTTGGCGACGCGCTGTTGAGCGGGGGTAAGCGCAAAAGGGAGACTGGCCGCAAACTGCTCCAGCAGTGCCGGCTGATCGGGTAATTGCGGAGCAGCATAGCTCTGCACTCGGGCGCGCAACTCGAGCATACTCAGTTGATGAGCAATCAGCTCCTCTATAACCAGGCGCTGCTGTGCGGGGTGCTCGCCGGCGGCGAGCCTTCCTTGGTCGGTATTGGCGGGAGGCTGGTGGAGCAGACGCAGTGCGTCGAGCAGAGTGAAGCGACTGCTGGTCTCCGGCAGAAACGTGCTGGGCAGCAGGTCGGCCAAGCCGTTCTTTTCATCGGCAGCGTTGTCGATACGCGCCAGCGCCTGTTGGCAGAGATCGCGCAGGCGCAGCTGAGTAATCCCCTCACTGGCCGGATAGATAGGCGTCAGCCGCTCCTCTAGAGTGATCTCTTTAGTTTGGTCTAGTAGTTTGTATTCTGGATGGTAGAGCTCCAGCCCGGCACTGCCGCGACGAACCTCGCCAAAACAGCGCAGCCGCGCCCCGGCGGCCAGCTGTAATTGCTGGGCGCGGTTAAAATGAAAAAATCTCAAGGTGACTACGCCGGTGACATCTTGCAGGCGGCAGACTAAGCTGCGGCGGCGACCAAAGACGACATCACTGGCGCGCAGCTCACCCTCAATAACTACCTCGCTGTTGGGCTGCAGGCCACCAATAGGGCTAATTTTAGTGCGATCGATATAACGCAGCGGCAGATGAAAGAGCAGATCTTGGAGTGTTTTAAGTCCAAACTGTTCAAGCTTGGCGGCCAGCTGTGGACCGACTCCGCGCAGTACTGACACCGACTGAAGTGCCAGTGCCGCGGTGCCCCCCTTGCGCAGCGCTAGTGTGCCTTTCATAGGGCTAAGGCTTGGCGGCGCCGAGCTGTTCGGCCAGCTCGGTGGCTAGGATGGCGTTGCGCAGCGCGTCGACAGCGCGGTGACGAGGAAAACTTGCCCGCCACGCCAGGGCGGTGGTACGTTTGGGAACTCTGCCGCCAGTTGCGCTAAATGGCCGAGTAATTAATTCACCGCTGCGGTAGCTCTCGTTGAGTGCGGCGCTCTGCGGCAAAATAGTCACACCCAAGCCAGAGGCTACCATATGGCGCAGCGTCTCCAGCGAGCTGCCCTCGGTCATGGTGTGGATGCCGGTCTCCAGTGCCGCTGGGTTGGGTGTGAGCTCTGGCAGTGTCTCAAGAATTTGATCTCGGAAGCAGTGACCTTGGCCAAGCAAGAGAAGGTTCTGGTCGGCCAGTTGTGACGGCTCAATCGCTTTGCAAGAGGCCAACTTGTGGTTGGCCGGCAGCAGTACCACAAAAGGCTCGCTGTAGAGCGGCTGCACGACTACGTCAGGTTCGCTAAACGGCAGCGCCACAACAATGACATCGACTTCGCCATTGCGCAGCCTCTTGCGCAGTGTGGCGGTGTAGCCCTCTTCTATTACCAACGGCATTTGTGGCGCCGCAGCTTGAAGTTTCGGAATGAAATGGGGAAACAGGTAGGGGCCAATGGTAAAAATTGCTCCGACTTGTAGCGGTTGGTTGAGCTGGTCGTGGCCTTCGCTGGCAATGTCTTTAATGGCGCTGGCAGCGTCCAGAACTCGATTCGCCTGGGCAATTACCCGCTGGCCTGTGGGTGTTGCGCGAACACTACTTTTGGTCCGTTCAAACAACTCTACGCCGAGCTCGCCCTCAAGCTTTTTTACCGCAATACTGAGTGTTGGTTGGCTGACATGGCAGCGTTCAGCCGCTTGGCCAAAGTGTTGGCTCTGTGCCAAGGTGACGATGTAACGCAGTTCGGTTAAGGTCATAGACAAGTTCGCTGGCTGGATTAGTTTTAATAGTCTATTTATATCAAATAGGAGCCCCCAATTGAAAGTGCTTTTTGTAGGATTTGGCGATATCGCCCGTCGAGTTGCTGTGGCGCTGCCGCCCAGTGCGACAGCCGTGGGGCTGCGCCGCAGCCCATGCACAGAGCAGACCGCGGGGGTAGAGCTGCGCGCAGTTGATGTGACGGATGCCCAACAGTTGGCTGCGGTACTGCGTGAGCCATTTGATTATGTCGTCGCGACTCTAACGCCCAGCGAGATGAGTGAAGCGGGTTACCGCGCCAGTTATTTGGCAGCGGCCAGGCAGCTCGCCGAATTGCTGCCGCAACACCCCTCGTTGCAGAGAATTTTTTGGGTCTCCAGTAGCAGTGTCTACGGCACTGGTGCAGAGGATCAGTGGGTGACAGAAGAGAGCGAGGCCCTACCGCAGCGAGCTACCGCCAAAGTGTTGTTGGAGGCAGAGCGGTGTCTGGCTGATCTACCGTTAACTGTGCTGCGTTTTTCGGGTATCTACGGTCCTGGCCGCGAGCGCATGCTCTCTATCGTTTCTGGAGGAGGGCCATTGCCGGGCCTGCGCAGCCAGTGGAGCAACCGCATTCACAGCGATGATGGCGCGGCATTTATCGCGTATTTAATGGCTCGCGACAGCCAATCTGAAGTGGTTGAGCCACTCTATATCGTCACTGACGGCGAGCCAGCTCGGCTTGGCGAGGTGGCAGATTGGTTGGCAGAGCAGTTGCAGTGCCCACCTGTCGCGGTAGAGCAGGGCACAGCGCAGCGGGGCGGCAAGCGGCTCTACAACCAACGGCTGCGTGAGAGTGGTTTTGTGCTGCGTTACCCGACGTACCGGGAAGGCTATAAGGCGCTATTAGCCGCAAAAAAATAGCCTAGAGAACTAAAATACCGTCCATCTCAACAGCGGCACCTTTGGGCAACTGGTTGATGCCAATGGCTGCGCGCGCGGGATAGGGCTGCTGAAAATATTCCGCCATCACCTCGTTGACGACAGCAAAGTTATCCAAGTCAGTCAGGTAGATGTTGAGTTTTACAATTTTACTAAGCGAGCCGCCGGCCGCTTCGCAGACCGCAGCAACATTGTCGAAGACCTGACGCACCTGCGCCTCGATTGAGCTGTCGACCAGTTCCATCGTGGCCGGATTAAGAGGGATCTGACCTGACAGATAAACCGTGTTGTCGACCTTAACCGCTTGTGAATATGTGCCTATAGCAGCGGGGGCGTTGTCAGTAGAGATAATAGCTTTGTTGGTCATAACAGAGGTTCCAAGAGGATGTAGTAAGAGATTTAGTTGCGGCTTCTAGCCACGCGACGCACCGCGCTGAGTGCGCGCACGCGGCGTAAAATGTCCGCTAAGTGGCGTCTGTCGCGAACTGTGAGTTGGATATCGATAATGGTGGTGTAGGCGTCGCGATCAGAGGCGCTGATATTCTCAATGGTCGACTCTTGCTCGGTGATACGCGAGGCCAGGGTGGCGATAAAGCCGCGCTCGGGAGTGGCTTCAACTTTCAGTAGCACAGAGAACTCCGCCTTGACTGAGTTGGACCAGCTGAGCGGCATGCAGCGTTCAGAGTTGCGGCGTATCTCGTTGAGGTTGTGGCAGTTGTCGATATGCACAACCAAACCCTTGCCGGTAGAGAGATGGCCCATAATCGGGTCGCCAGGTATCGGACGACAGCAGCGAGCGTACTGCAGTATTAACCCTTCGGCGGCATCGATGACAACCGGCAGAGGTTGTTCGCCACTGTCATCAAAGCTCTGTTGCGGCAGCAACAGTTTAGCCACCGCCAGTGGCACTCGGTTGCCGAGCCCGATCTGCTGCAAAATAGCTTCGAAGGTGGGCTCTTCACTCTGCTGTAAAAGATGCTTAATTTGGGACTTTTTAAGCGACTTATAGCTAATCTCGTAGCGCGCTAGAGCTTGGTCTAACATGCGCTTGCCCAGCTCTACAGATTGATCGTGCTGCTGCCCTTTTAGCCAGTGGCGGATGGCGCTGCGCGCCTTAGCCGTGACGACAAAATTGAGCCAGTTGGGGTTGGGCTGAGCGCCATCGGCGCGGATAATTTCAATGCGTTGGCCGCTCTGTAGCTGTTCTGACAGCGGCGTGAGCTGGCCATCGACTCGACAGGCGATACAGCTGTCGCCGATACGCGTATGCAGCGCATAGGCAAAATCGACCGGAGTCGACTTTGCCGGCAGTTCGATGATTTTACCTTTGGGGGTAAACAGATAAATTTCATCGGGAAAGAGATCATTTTTGACGTTTTCGAGAAATTCGACGGAGTCGCCAGCCTGGCGCTGCATGTCGAGCAGCCCCTGCACCCAGCGCGCCGCACGTTTCTCGCTGGCCTCTTTACTGCGCACATTAGATTTGTACTCCCAGTGCGCGGCAATACCGTAGTTGGCCATGGCATCCATTTCGGCAGTGCGAATCTGCACTTCTATAACGACCCCGTGCAGCCCGACCAATACGGTGTGGAGGCTCTGGTAGCCGTTGGCTTTGGGTATGGCTATGTAGTCTTTAAACTCGCCGGGCACCGGTTTGTAGAGGTTGTGTATAACCCCCAATGCGCGATAACACTCGTCAACATTGTCGACCACAATACGCAGCGCGAAGACATCCATGATGTCGCGAAACGATTTCTTCTTTTCACGCATTTTGCGGTAGATGCTCCACAGGTGCTTCTCGCGGCCGTGGACATCGCCACTGATCCCCTCTAGCTCTAGCCGCTTGGCGATCGATAGCCGGATCTCTTCAATCAGTTCGGTGCGATTTTTCTTGGCCGCTTTAAGTGCCTCACGCAGCCGGCGGTGGCGCAACGGATACATCGCGGCAAAACCGAGATCTTCAAATTCGAGGCGGATATCGTTAATGCCCAGACGCTGAGCGATAGGCGCGTAGATATCTAAGGTCTCGCGCGCAACACGGCGCTTTTTTGTCGCATCGAGTGGCCCTAGGGTGCGCATATTGTGGAGGCGATCGGCAAGCTTTACCAACATCACGCGGATATCGCGCGACATGGCCAAGGTCATCTTCTGGAAACTTTCAGCTTGGCGCTCGGCTTTGCTCTGGAACTCAATGCCGGTTAATTTGCTGACGCCATCGACGAGCTCGGCAACATCGCGGCCAAAACGGCGGCTGATTTGGCCCTTGGTGACACCGGTATCTTCGATCACATCGTGCAGCAGCCCAGCCATCAGACTCTCGTGATCGAGATGCATGTCGGCGAGGATATGGGCTACAGCGAGGGGATGGGTGATGTAAGCATCACCCGAGGCGCGCAATTGGCCTCGATGTGATTGCTCAGAAAAGTGGTAGGCGCGCTCTATTGCGCGTACCTCTTTGGGGTCCAGATAGGCAGAGAGCTTGGCGGTGAGGACCTCAATGGTCAATACAGTGCGCTCCGCTGGTTAGGAAGGTAGAGCTTACTCCGCCTCAGCAACAATGCCGCCGGCCAGCTCAGCAGCCAGTGCTGCGGTGAGATCGTCTAGCGCCATGGCGTCTTCGGCGGCAACGATTTCAAAGTCTTGCTCTACTTCGGTGAGAATATCGGGAGTGACAAAACCTTCTTCGATTTCGCGCAGGGCGATAACCGTTGGTTTGTCATTTTCTTCGGCTACCATTGGCTCGCGGCCTTCGACAGCAAGTTGACGAGCGCGTTTAGCGCCAACCAGGACCAGTTCAAAACGGTTTTCGACGTGGTCGAGACAATCTTCTACGGTGATGCGAGCCATGTTTACTCCGGCAAAGTACTAAATAATACAGGGAAACCCCAAAGGACCTTCTATTTTAGCGGCCTTAGCGTTCCACCACAACTGTTAGCTTTCGGTCAGTTCTTTTAATAGTACAACCTGCCGGGCTTGTTGTTGTGCAATGCGCAGCCTCTGGCTGGTGACAACGGCAACCAATTGCTCCAGTGCGGTGTCGAACTGGTCATTAATAATCAAGTAATCAGCGGCCGCATAGTGACGCATTTCGGCCTGAGCGGCGGCGACACGAGCCTCGATAACCTCAATAGTGTCTTGACCGCGACCGTCTAAGCGCTGGCGCAATGCCGCCAGCGAAGGGGGCAAAATAAAAATACTCACCGCAGCGGAATAGAGGCTGCGAATCTGTTCTGCACCTTGATAATCGATCTCTAAAATAATGTCGTTACCGCTCGCCAAAGTGTTGTCGACCCACTGCTTGGAGGTACCGTAAAAATTGCCGTGTACCTCGGCCCACTCCAAAAAGTCACCGCTGCGACGGTTTGCGGCAAATGTATCGCGATCGATAAAGTGGTAATTGACACCATCGACCTCACCTGGGCGCGGGGCCCTAGTGGTGTGCGAGACAGAAACAGTTAGTTGTGGCACTTGTGGTAACAGTGCGCCAACTAAACTGGTTTTGCCCGCCCCCGATGGAGCGGAGATGATAAACAGAGAGCCGCTGCTCATGGCAAAAAACCCAACTTGTTAAAAGAGAGTCCATTCTACTCAGAGCGGTATGGTTATGGATAGTAGATATCTGTCTGGATTGCGTCACAAAGAGTAGTTGACAGCCATACGCCTAAATTACGCGGGCTTAATCTGCCAATAACGGTAGCGCGTTTAGTTTACATGGCAGCAACACTAATAGTACTGGCGCCCTTTGACATTATCATTCTGCCAAGCACAGCGCTGCTGTGGAGCCTGTGGCCGAAATAAAAAAACCTGTAGTAGCTTATTAGCCTGCTGTCTGAGGGTTATTCAATATTCTGGATCTGCTCGCGCATCTGCTCAATCAACACTTTAAGCTCAACCGACACTTGCGTGGTGAGGCTGGCGAGGGATTTAGAGCCCAGTGTGTTGGCTTCGCGGTTGAGCTCTTGCATTAAAAAGTCTAAGCGGCGGCCGCTGGGTTTTTTGTCGGCAAGTGCGCGGCGTATTTCTGTGAGGTGAGTTTCTAGGCGGTCGAGCTCTTCGTCGACATCGGCGCGGTTGGCAATAATCACCATCTCTTGTTCGAGTCGCTGTGGGTCGAGCTCGGCGGTAAACTCTTCTAACTTAGTGCGCAGCCGTTGACGCTGCTGGTCGAGTATGGCCGGCAGCTCTGCGCACACTAAATTCACTTGTTCGCCAATAGCGACGAGCCGCTGTTCTATCAGCTCGGCGAGTTTGTCACCTTCGCGTTGGCGGGCACTGACAAGCTCTGTCACCGTCTCTGTAAAGCACGCTTTAACGGCCTCTTGTAGGGCATCGTTATCTACCTGTTGTTCTTTAATGACCCCTGGCCAGCGCAACACATCGAGTGCAGAGAGCGGTGCCGGGTTGTTCATATTGGCCGCTAGCTGCTCGGCCAGTTTGAGGTATTGTTCAGCAACCGTGAGATCGGCAGAAACTGCACTATCACCCTGATTGAAGGCGAGCGAGATAGATATATCGAGCTTGCCGCGGGTGAGCTTTTGCCGCGCCTGTTCGCGCAGTGCCATCTCGCTGGCGCGCACGCTGTCTGGCATGCGAAAGTGTGTTTCCAAGTAGCGGCTATTGACCGAGCGCAGCTCGCAACTCACAGCTCCCCAATTAGTCTCTAAGGTGTGGCGGGCAAAGGCGGTCATACTGCGTGGCATGGTGTGCTCTCTCGATGGTAGCGGTTGAATGCCAGTATTCTAACAAACTTAGCGGCTTACAGAGCGCGAGCCGGTTTAAGTTTGCTACAATCGCGGCTCTTATTTTGGTCTGGCTCTACGCCAGTTTTTCATTCAGCTTTTAAGGTACCTTTTATGGCCCGTCCCAGCGGCAGACGCGCAGAGCAACTGCGCCCAGTAAAAATCACTCGCAATTACACTGTCCACGCCGAGGGCTCTGTATTGGTAGAGTTTGGCGATACCAAGGTGATCTGCACCGCTTCGGTTGAACAGGGTGTACCGCGTTTTTTGCGTGGCAGTGGCCAGGGTTGGATTACGGCTGAATACGGTATGTTGCCGCGCTCCACCGGTTCGCGCATGGGCCGCGAGGCTGCGCGTGGAAAACAGGGTGGGCGCACGCAAGAGATCCAGCGCCTGATTGGCCGCTCGCTGCGCGCTGCGGTGGATATGAAAAAACTTGGTGAAGTGACAATTACAGTCGACTGCGATGTTATTCAAGCCGATGGCGGCACGCGCACAGCGTCGATCACCGGCGCCTGTGTGGCACTGGTGGATGCACTTAACTTCTTGCAGCGCAAAAAGTCACTCAAGGCCGATCCGCTCGAGTGTATGGTGGCAGCGGTTTCAGTGGGGATATACAACGGTGAGCCAGTGCTCGACTTAGATTATGCCGAAGATTCCACTGCAGAGACTGACATGAACGTAGTGATGACCAGTGCCGGCGGTTTTATTGAGGTACAGGGCACTGCAGAGGCGGCGCCGTTTAGTGCCGACGAAATGGCGGCAATGGTGGCGCTGGCACACAAAGGCATAGAAGATTTAGTGCGCGTGCAACAGATGGCGCTGGCGCAGGGTTAAGGGGGCAGAGCGATGAGCGATAACTACCAACAACAGTTTCTCGATACTGCACTCTCTAGTGGCGCACTGAAGTTTGGCGAGTTCACTTTAAAGTCTGGCCGAGTTTCGCCGTACTTTTTTAACGCTGGGCAGTTCTATACCGGCCGCGCGTTGGCGACGCTGGGACGCTGTTATGCGGCTGCGATTGTCAAATCAGGCATTGAGTTTGATGTGTTGTTTGGCCCCGCCTATAAAGGCATCACCCTCGCCGCTGCTACCGCAGTGGCACTGG
>JBELGO010000047.1:0-13206 GCA_042091915.1 SAR92 clade bacterium
TCACGTTCGCAGAAGCTTTGCGTTCATTTTTGCGCCAAGATCCCGATGTAGTGATGGTGGGTGAAATTCGCGATCTGGAAACCGCAGAGATCTCGATTAAAGCAGCGCAAACCGGGCACTTGGTTCTCTCCACATTGCACACCAACAGCGCAGCAGAAACATTAACTAGGTTACTTAATATGGGCGTGGCGACATTCAATGTCGCCACCTCGGTGAGCCTTATCATTGCTCAGCGTCTGGCCCGCAAACTCTGTGAGAATTGTAAGGCAGTACAACCTGCACTGCCTGCTGAAATTGTTATCGAACAAGGTCTTGATCAACTCAATATTGAGCCCGAAGCAATGACACTATTCACTGCACGCGGCTGCAAACAGTGTCGCGACGGTTACCGAGGCAGAATCGGGATTTACGAAACTCTCGCGGTTACAGAATCTTTAGCCGAAGAAATTATGCATGGTGCCAGCTCGCTTGAAACGCTCAAAGCGGCTAAGGCCGAGGGCTTTAAAACACTGCGACACAACGCACTGCGCAAGGTGGCCGCAGGGATAATCAGCCTCGAAGAGGCCAACCGTGTGACCAGACTCTAAACGCGTGGCCACACCAACTGCACAGCAACGCTTCAACTACACCGGTCGCGACCGCCGTGGCCGCATTCTCAGCGGCGAGATCACTGCAGCTACTGGCGCCGAAGCTCGCACTATTCTGCGTCGCCAAGGTGTTTTAATCACTCAGCTCAAGCGCCATCGCAGAGCACTTTTCTCAAGCCGCGCCAAACGCATCAAAGCGGCCGACATTGCCATCCTAACTCGCCAGCTAGCCACTATGATGAGAGCGGGTATTCCTCTAGTACAAAGTTTTGATGTCGTCGCAGACGGACTCGACAACCCTAGTTTGGCAAGAGTAGTGCGCCAACTGCGCGACGATGTCTCGGCTGGGTCTAGTTTTACTCAAGCGCTGCAAAAACACCCTAAATTGTTTGATCCTCTGTACTGCAATTTAATCAGTGCCGGCGAGAGCTCCGGATCGTTAGAGACGATGCTCAGCCGGGTTGCCACTTATCGGGAGAAAACCGAGCAGCTCAAAGCAAAAATTAAAAAAGCACTCGCCTACCCAGTCTTTGTTGTTCTAGTTGCACTAGTGGTTACCAGTATATTACTGATAAAAGTAGTCCCAGTCTTCGCTGAGACATTCGCCAGCTTTGGCGCTGAACTACCACCCTTTACGCGTTTAGTAATGTCACTCTCAGAGTGGCTGCAACAGAGCTGGTGGGGAGTCCTCCTGCTAAGTGCTCTTTTTCTCTGGGCTTTTAATAGCGCACGGCACCGATCCGCTCGCGCAGCTTATGTCCTCGATCAGCTGATACTAAAATTACCTGTTGTCGGACCGATAGTGGAGAGAGCGATTGTTGCGCGTTTTTCGCGAACGCTAGCAACCACTTTTGCCGCTGGCGTGCCGTTAGTAGAAGCGCTAAGTTCTGTCGCCGATGCCGCCGGGAACCTTCACTACCGAAAACATATCCTGCTGATTCGCGAGGATGTTACTACGGGTATCGCTCTGCATCGGGCGGTTCGTACACAGCAGATATTTCCCTCTCTGCTCGAACAGATGACCGCCATCGGAGAGGAATCTGGTGCGCTAGACGAAATGCTAGAGAAAACTGCCGAACACTTTGAGCAGTCTGTAGACAATTCAGTGGAGAGTTTAACTGCCCTGCTAGAGCCGATGATTATGGCAGTTCTCGGGATTGTCGTTGGCGGCTTACTGTTCGCCATGTATCTACCCATCTTCCAGTTAGGGTCAATTGTCTAATTCAAATGAGGATTTATCAGCGCCGCTGTGTCAGACTTTAGTATGCAAAATCTCAACGATCTTCTCGCCCTTGCGCCGATCTGGCTTCTGTTACCCGCGTTAGTGTTTGGGGCAATACTGGGCAGCTTCTACAATGTGGTGATTGCACGCTTACCGTTGATGCTGCAAAGCCAATGGCAAGATGAAGCTGAGCACACTTATGCCGCGCAACTGCAAAAAGAACCGGGAACCGCGCAACGCTTTAACCTATTTGTACCGCGTTCATGCTGCCCAAACTGTGGCGCTACCGTACGTGCAGTGGATAATATTCCACTGCTAAGCTTTGTAGTGTTGCGAGGGCGCTGCAGAAGTTGCCGACAATCTATCCACTGGCGCTACCCAGCTGTCGAGCTTAGCAGCGCACTGTTGACCGCATTGGCAACCTGGCATTTTTCTTTGGGGCCTGCGCTGTTTTTTGCCATAGCACTGATAGGCATATCGCTCATATTATTGGCCATAGATAGCGAGCATATGCTGCTTCCCGATACGCTCACTCTCGGCTTGCTATGGCTGGGACTGCTGGCCAATATCAGCGCGCTGTTTACCCCCCTTGAAAATGCTGTGCTCGGCGCAGTTTTAGGTTACAGCGTTCTGTGGGTGCTATTTTGGGTAGCTAAATGGCTAACTGGGCAAGAGACCATGGGTTATGGCGACTTTAAGTATTTAGCCGCGATTGGTGCATGGTTTGGCCCCGAGGGCGTATTGCTCGGCTTGCTCATCGCCTCCACACTGGGCACCGTTGCCGGGCTTGGCGCGCGAATATTTGGCAGCCTGCAACGCTATCAAAAGGTGCCCTTCGGCCCTTTCTTAGCCATCGCAGCTGTGACTCTGTTATTTGCACAAGCCACTCTCAGTGACTGGTTATGGGGAGGTCTGTATGGTTAAAAAACCTCTTTTGGTTGGCCTCACTGGTGGCATTGGTTCGGGTAAAAGCAGTGTTGCCAGGCAACTGCGGGGGTACGGCATCTGCGTTATCGATGCCGATCAAGTAGCACGTCAAGTCGTCGCACCCGGAGAGCCGGCGCTAATCGCCATTGCCGAGCACTTTGGAAATCACTTGATAGCCACCGATGGCAATCTGGATCGCGCCGCACTGCGCGAGATCATTTTCCGTGATGCAGCGGCTAAAACCTGGCTCGAGCAGCTCACTCATCCTCTCATTGGCCAAGAGTTAAAGCGCCAGTTAGCGCTCGCTAGCTCAGACTATGCTGTTCTCGAGAGCCCACTGTTGCTAGAGTCTCAACAACACCAGCTTTGCCAACTCATCGTTGTCGTCGATGTCACTGAACAGCAGCAGCTACAGCGTGCAGCTCAACGTGACGGCAACAGCAGTGAACAAATCCAACGGATTATCGACGCTCAACTGCCCAGAGATAAGCGGCTTGAACGCGCCGATTACGTCATCGACAATAGCGGCAGTGAAGCTGTACGAGAAACAGCGGTTGAACAGTTACATCGCGAACTGAGCGCAGCCGCTTCGAGAAAAACCTAAACATCCAGCTGAGAGCCCGACCATGTCTGAAGCCGCAACTCCCAGTTCGCTGAACTGCCCCACCTGCAAGAAAACTATTACCTGGAGTGAGCACTACCCCTACCGCCCTTTCTGCTGCAAACGTTGCCAGCAAATTGATTTTGGCGAATGGGCCACTGAGTCGTTCACTCTGCCGGGCGAGCCCATAACCGATCCGGGATTGATAGATGAGTTGTACGGCGATGGTGAAGGCGGGTTGTTAAATTAATCGCATTGGTTGCGCAGTTGCGCAACCAGCGAGCGATTGCCGGCAGGAAATTGCTCGGCCTGAAGTTCGGACAACGACACCCACTTCAATGGCTGGCCCTCGCGACCAACCGGATCACCCTGCCATTGAGTCACTTCGAAAAAAGTCAGTTCGACAGACTTATCGCTGTAGTCGTGCTGTTCGCGACGCAAGTGTTTACCGACCTCGACAATAATACCCAGCTCTTCTTGCAGCTCGCGCACCAATGCTTGCTCAGCACTCTCTTCTGGCTCTAACTTGCCTCCGGGAAACTCCCACAAGTCGCCCTGATGCTGATCGCTGCGTCGATAACTAATTAGACAGCGCTGCAGGTCATCGAGTATGACTGCCGCGGCGACTGCTATCCTTGGTTTATCAGGTGCGGTATTCGGCATTGATACGCACGTATTCATAGGTGAGATCGCAAGTCCAGACACGCTCAACAATTTCACCGCGACCCAGCTCTATCGCTATAACAATGTCCTCGTTTGCCATAGCGGCTTGGCCTGCCTCCTCCGTGTAAGTCGCAGCGCGTCCGCCATTCTCAACTATGCTGACACCGTTGAGTGCGATAGAAATTTTTTCGACTTCAAGCCCCTCTATTCCGGCGCGGCCGATAGCAGCTAAGATACGCCCCCAATTGGGGTCAGAGGCTGCCAAGGCAGTCTTAACCAGCGGTGATTCAGCCACAGCATAGGCCGCAGCTAATGCCTCGTCGCGGCTTTTCCCACCCGCCACTGTCACTTCGACAAATTTACTGGCACCCTCGCCGTCGCGAATAATAGATTGAGCTAGCTCTATAAATAGCTGGTTTAACTCAACGGCAAATTGATCTCTGGTATCGCTGTCGATCTCGACTTGACTGGCACCGGTTGCAATCAGCACCACGGCATCGTTGGTGGAAGTGTCACTGTCCACGGTGATCCGATTAAAAGAGCAGTCCACCGCCGCTCGCAACAAATCATCGAGCTGTTGCTGACTAATGGTTGCATCTGTAGCGACATAACCGAGCATGGTGGCCATATTCGGCTTGATCATTCCCGAACCTTTACAGATCCCGGTGATGGTGACGGGTTTACCCTCCAACAAAAATTGGCGACTAGCCGCTTTGGGGCGTGTATCCGTGGTGAGAATAGTCGTCGCTGCACTACCCCATTGCGACGGTGACAAATCATCAATTGCGGCAGGCAACGCTGCGATGAGTTTCTCTGCGGGAAGGTGCTCACCGATAACACCGGTAGAAAAAGGCAGCACCTCGAACTCTTGGACACCACACAACTTTGCCAATTCGGCACAGCTGCGCTGAGCAACAGCAAGACCGTCTCGGCCTGTGCCCGCATTGGCATTGCCGGTATTAATCAACAGATAGCGCGGCACCCCTTGAGCAAGATGCGACTTGGCTAATTGCACCGGCGCAGCACAGAACGCATTGCGGGTAAAAACTGCGCTGACACTGCTGCCCGGGGAAATCTCGATCAACTGCGTATCGCGATGATCAACCTTTTTGATCCCTGCCATCGCACTGCCGAGGCGGATACCGGCGACATCGTGAAGCTGTGGCAGAGTAGATAAACCTGTGGCCATTTCAGTCTCCTGAAGTTATCCGGATCAGATGCGTCCGTGACACTGCTTGTATTTTTTCCCTGATCCGCACGGGCATGGGTCGTTGCGGCCCACCTTCGGGCCCTGCCGGGTTTGCGGAGTAGTGGCTGCCGATGGGGGAGCAGTCTCCTCTAACGCTGAACTCTCAGCGTGCTGGTAGTCTGCCCCTTCTGTCTCTTGACGACGCTGCGCTTCTATTTTGGCGAGATCCTCGTCGCCGGCTATTTTTATGTTGCTTAAAAACTTAATGGTGTCGTACTTAATATTGTCGAGCAGCTGCTCGAAAAGCTCGAAAGACTCACGCTTGTACTCTTGTTTGGGGTTTTTCTGTGCATACGCGCGCAAACCAATCCCCTGACGCAGCTGATCCATATTGGCGAGATGATCTTTCCACAAGTTGTCCAGTACCTGCAGCATCACCTGGCGTTCTATCTCTTTGATCTGCTCTCCATAGGCGGCATAGCGTTGCTGATATTCATCTTCACTCTGCTGTTTGAGACGTTCGCGCAACGCCTCTTCGTCGAACCGTTGGTCCTCTTCCAGCCAACTGGCGATAGGGGCTTTAAGAGCAAACTCCAGCTCTAAGCTACGCTCTAAACCTTCCACATCCCACTGTTCTTCGAGACTCATCGGCGGGACATAAGTGGATATACAGCGGTCGATAACATCACTGCGCACAGAGCTAATAATCTCGGAGATATCTCCATCTTCGAGCAGATCGTTGCGCTGCTGGTAGATCACCTGACGCTGATCATTGGCAACATCGTCATACTCCAAAAGATGTTTGCGGATATCGAAGTTGCGCCCCTCGACTTTGCGCTGCGCTTTGACTATCGCGTTAGTCACCATGCGGTGTTCAATCGCTTCGCCCTGTTCCATGCCCATCGCTCGCATCATATTTTTGATCCGGTCGGAGGCGAACAGTCGCATCAGTGGGTCTTCCAAGGAGAGGTAAAAACGCGAGTAGCCGGGATCACCTTGACGCCCTGCTCGACCGCGCAGCTGATTGTCGATACGCCGTGATTCATGACGCTCGGTGCCAATGATATGCAAGCCACCGGCATCCAAAACCTGCTGCTGGCGTTGCTGCCACTCAGCCCGCAGCTGTACCAGCAGCTCATCACTGGGGTTATCTAGCGCTTTAATCTCTGCCTCGACATTACCGCCAAGAACAATATCGGTGCCACGCCCAGCCATATTGGTGGCGATAGTCACCGCGCCGGGGCGGCCTGCCTCGATAATAATACCGGCCTCGCGTTCGTGCTGCTTTGCGTTTAAAACATTGTGCTTAACTTTGGCGGCATCGAGCGCCTTGGAGAGCCGTTCAGAGCTGTCGACCGAGGCTGTGCCCACCAAAACCGGGGCCCCTTTGCCAGTTAACTCAATAATCTCTTCAATCACCGCCTGATATTTTTCATCTTCAGTGAGGTAAATTAGATCGTTTTTATCAATGCGAGCTACCGGCACATTGGTCGGTATAACCACCACTTGAAGACCATAAATCTGATGGAACTCGTACGCTTCAGTATCGGCCGTGCCCGTCATACCCGCTAGCTTTCCGTAGAGACGGAAGAAATTCTGGAAGGTAGTAGAAGCCATGGTTTGGCTCTCTTGCTGAATGGTCAGCCCCTCTTTTGCTTCAATAGCTTGGTGTAACCCCTCAGAGAGGCGGCGCCCAGGCATTGTGCGGCCGGTGTGCTCGTCGATGAGAATAGCCTCGCCATTTTGCACTATGTACTCAACGTCGCGGTGAAACAGGTGGTGCGCTTTGAGCGCTGAAAGCACATGGTGCAAGAGACTCAAGTTGGTAGCTTGATAGAGACTTTCATCTTCGGCAAGAAGACCATCACTGATCAAAATCGACTCAATCTTTTCATGGCCCTCTTCGGTCAGCTCAATTTGACGCATTTTCTCATCAATAACAAAGTGGCCTTCGTTAAGCGGTGCGCCCTCATCATCTAATTTGACAGCCGTTAGCAGCTGCACTTGCGCGTTCATACGCTTGTAGAGCGCCGAGCTGTCTTTTGCTGCCCCTGAGATAATCAAGGGTGTGCGCGCCTCGTCAATCAAGATGGAGTCGACCTCATCGACTACCGCAAAAGCCAATTTGCGCTGTGACTTCTCTTCAAGGCGCAGGGCCATATTGTCGCGCAAGTAATCAAAACCGAACTCGTTGTTGGTGCCGTAGGTAATATCTGCAGTGTAAGCATCGCGTCGCCCACAGGGCTCCATCTCACCAATAGCAGGATCAAACAGGAATGAATTGGCACTGCCGGCACCGCGATAAGACTGGATAACACCCACTGACAAACCCAGCGCCGCGTAAAGCGGAGCCATCCAACTGGCGTCGCGCCGCGCCAAGTAATCATTGACCGTGACGACGTGGACACCGTCGCCGGTTAAGGCATTCAAGTAAACAGCCGCAGTAGCGACCAGCGTTTTACCCTCACCTGTGCGCATCTCGGCAATTTTGCCCTCGTGCAGCACCAGCGCGCCTATCAATTGAACGTCGAAGTGACGCAGACCAAGCACTCGAGTTGACGCTTCACGGACTGCCGCAAACGCCTCAGGCAGCAATGCATTCAATGTCTCACCACTGGCGAGTCGCGCCTTGAGCGCGGCTGTGGTATCGCGCAGTTGACCGTCATCCAAGCTGGCAAATGCCTCAGCGTGACTATTCACTTTAGCGACCTCTTTGCGCATACGGCGCAACTCGCGGTCGTTCTTATTGCCAAACAGTTTTCTCAACAGATTCATGGGAATTCTCTAAATAGGTATATTGTTGCGGCGCAGGCGCGCCCTGAGTTTGAACTGGGCAAGCTGTTGGCGCAACGAAGCGCAATCGCCTACCTCAAGAAACTCTATTAGCGGGGGGTTTGTTGTAGGTAAGTGGCGGGGTCGACCGAGCGGCCGTTGCGCAGCACCTCAAAATGGACATGCGGGCCGGTGGAGCGGCCAGAACTGCCCACTTCGGCTATAGCGGCACCCTTAGCGACCGGGTCGCCAACTTTAACTAAGTTGTTTTGATTGTGTGCATAGCGGGTAACCACACCGTCGCCGTGGTCGATCTCAACGGTATTGCCGTAACCGTAGCGCTCGGCACTAAAAGTCACTACACCCGCGGCGACAGCCACTACTGAGCTGCCAGCGCGGGCGGCAAAATCAACACCAGAGTGAAGGCGCTGATCGCCTAGGAAAGGGTCTGTGCGCAAGCCGAACGGCGATGACAACCAACCTTTGGCAACCGGCTTGCCCGACAGCGTAGTATTCTCTTGCCACTGCTGTTCAGCGAGCAGGGTTTGCAGCGCACCCAGCGCCGTCTCGCGATCAGTTAGACGGGCGCTGAGCAGGGCCACTTGCTGCTCGACGGTTGTGCCTAACGCTGCAGTGATAGCGCCTGTCGATAACGCACCGCCGACACCGGGCGCAGCACTAAAATCAAAATCAGTCGCGCTGATACCACCGACATCTAGCAGCTGCTCACCCAGCGCATCGAGACGCAATAAGCGCGCGCGCAGCTCAGCCAGTTTTGCCGAGACACTCAACAGCTGCCGCTGTTGGTTTTGACCAATTTTAGCCAGCTCGCGCTGATCGGATGCCACGCCTTCGCGCAGTTCTGCCAGTTCGCGGCTGAGGCGATTCTCCCAGCGGCTGTCACTGACTTGAGCGCCGATCCAGCTACCAATAGCCAAAGGCACACCGACCAGACAAATCGACAGCACTAATTTTGAGAGTGGATTGGCCAGGTTGTGAATATCCTGCCAACTGCGCTGCAGATTGGCTACTTTGAGATTATCGATCAACTTGCGCACAGCGTTCATCAGCCTGCCAACCGGTAGTTAATCGGCGCCGCTTGTGCGTCTTCAAAGGTGACAAATTCCCAACTGTCAGGCGCTGCCATTAAAGCTCGCACCAATGCGTTGTTGAGCCCGTGGCCTGATTTCACTGCACGATATTCGCCCAGCACAGAGTGGCCGAGCAGGTAGAGATCACCTATGGCATCGAGTATCTTGTGTTTGACGAACTCGTCTTCACTGCGCAGCCCTTCTTCATTGAGAATGCTATCGCGGTCAACCACCACAGCATTGGCGAGACTGCCGCCGCGCACTAGGCCAACAGAGCGCAAGTATTCGATCTCATGCATGAAGCCAAAGGTGCGAGCTCGGCTGACTTGCTCGATGAAATTTTCGGTAGAGAATTCGACCGCAGCAGTGAGGCCGCGATCGCGAAACACTGGGTGATCAAACTCGATTTCAAAATTCAATTTAAACCCATCATAAGGGGTAAAGCTCGCCCATTTATCCTCTTGTTCGACGCGCACTTCGCGGAGAATTTTGACGAATTTTTTAGCGGCTGGCTGCTCGAGAGTACCTGCAGCTTCCAGCAAAAAGACAAAATCGGCGGCGCTGCCGTCCATGATTGGGATCTCTGCAGCGGAGAGCTCAACAATCACATTGTCGATACCAAACCCCGCTAAAGCCGACACCAAGTGCTCTACCGTAGAGACCCGGGCATCGCCGTTAAACAGAGAGGTGGAGAGAGTGGTATCGCCGACCTGATCGGCGCGGCCGACAATATCGACTGGAGGGACTAGGTCGCTGCGGCGAAAAATAATCCCGCTATCAACAGGCGCAGGGCGCAAGGCTAAATAGACCTTCTCACCGGAGTGAAGGCCGACGCCTGTGGCGTGGACGGTCTGTTTTAGTGTGCGCTGTAACAGCATATTGCTGGCCCCTAATTTAGCCGCGCAATAGTATCAGACCCCCCTCTCAGCGCCAAGGTAAATGCGTGAGGCGCATGCGCTGAAAGGGCGGCCTGCAACGGCCATAAAATGGCCGTCGGACGTCAATTAATCGGCTTGGCGACGCAAAAATGCCGGAACATCGAGAAAATCGTGATCCAAATCAGGCGCGCTAGCCAAATCCGGGGCAACAGCCGCCGAGCCGCGGCGCTGCGCGCCAGAGCTGCGCACTGACGCAGGCAGATCCAATGAACCGTAATCTGGCGTGCCGTCTTTGCTGACTGGCGGCACACTGGCGCCACCCTGAATCACTTTAGTAGGGCCGGTTTTAGCCGCTGGCGGTGTCAGGCCAGTCGCCACTACAGTCACCCGCAGTTGGTCGGAGATATCCGGATTGAAAACACTGCCGACAATAATCGTCGCATCTTCATCGGCAAATTGGCGAATGGTATCACCGACCTGCTCAAACTCACCCAGCGTGAGATCGTAGCCACTGGTAATGTTGACCAAGATACCGCGTGCACCCTGCAGATCGACATCCTCCAACAGCGGGCAGCGAATCGCTGCTTCTGCGGCTATCTCAGCGCGATCGGCACCGCTAGCTTGGCCAGTTCCCATCATCGCCATACCCATTTCGGACATTACCGTGCGCACATCCGCGAAATCGACATTGATTAAGCCGTCGAGCAAGATCAGGTCGGTAATACCTTGCACCGCGCCATCGAGAACACCGTTGGCTTGCTTAAAGGCCTCGATAACGGTCATATCCTTGCCGAGGACTTGCAGTAACTTCTCGTTAGGCACGATGATCAAGGAATCGACACGCTCTTTGAGCATAGTGATGCCCTCTTGAGCAATGGCCATGCGCTTGCGCCCCTCAAAGGCAAATGGCCGCGTCACCACACCCACTGTGAGAATGCCCATCTGCTTGGCCACCTCAGCAATCACAGGAGCAGCACCGGTACCGGTACCACCGCCCATACCGGCCGTAATGAAGACCATATCGGCACCTTCGAGTGCCTGTGCGATGCGGTCTTTATCTTCCAAAGCTGCCTGGCGGCCGATCTCTGGATTGGCGCCAGCGCCGAGCCCTTTGGTCAAGCCACTGCCCAACTGCAACACCGTGGCGTTTTCCAGGTCGTTGAGCGACTGCGCGTCAGTATTGGCACAGATGAAGTGCACGCCTTCAATACCGCTCTCAATCATATGACGGACGGCATTGCCGCCGCCGCCACCGACGCCGACTACTTTGATCTCGGCATTTTTTGGAACATCGTCTACTAGTTCAAACATACTCATGGTTTTACCCTCTTGTTGCGCCTCAAAAAAAACTAATGGTTAAATTGTTACTGCTTAAAACTGATTAAACGCCGCCCTGGAACCAGCTTTTGAGCTTGCTCCAGCCACTTTCGCCGCTGTTAGAGCTACCTTTGCGACGGCGCTTACCGCTCTGTTGCTGACGCTTGGCGCCGTAGTGGAGCAGACCGACCCCGGTAGCGTAAATTGGGTTGTTGACGATATCTGACAGACCAACCACCGATTGCGGCGTGCCGATACGCACCGGCATATGGAAAATCTCTTCGGCCAATTCGACCGCACCTTCCATCTTGGCGGTACCGCCGGTGATCACTAGGCCGGCTGCAATCAGCTCCTCAAAGCCGCTGCGGCGCAGCTCCGATTGAATCAATGTAAACAGCTCTTCGTAGCGCGGCTCTACCACTTCGGCCAAAGCCTGACGAGAGAGTGAGCGCGGCTGACGATCGCCTACACTGGGCACTTTAATGGTCTCATCGGCTCCGGCTAATTTAGCCAGCGCACAGGCATATTTAATTTTTAGCTCTTCGGCGTGTGGTGTCGGTGTGCGCAAAGCCATCGCAATATCGTTAGTCACCTGATCGCCAGCGACAGGAATCACACCGGTGTGACGGATAGCGCCATCGGTATAAATAGCAATGTCTGCGGTGCCGCCACCGATATCGACAATCGCCACACCCAGCTGCTTCTCATCTTCGGTGAGCACCGCGTGAGCGGAGGCGAGCTGTTCCAAAATTACCTCTTCGACATCCAAGCCACAGCGTCGGATACACTTTTTAATATTTTGCACGGCATTGGCAGCACAGGTGACCAGATGCACTTTCGCTTCAAGCCGAACACCGGACATACCGGTTGGCTCGCGCACACCCTCTTGGTTATCAATGATGTACTCCTGCGGCACTACATGGAGGATCTCTTGATCTGCCGGTATAGCAACAGCGCGGGCAGCGTCGATAACACGCTCAATATCCAGCTCCTGTACCTCGCGGTCTTTTATTGCCACGATCCCGTGCGAATTGAGACTGCGTATATGTGAGCCTGCGATACCTGCGTAAACCGAGTGAATCGAGCAGCCAGCCATCAGCTCAGCCTCTTCAATAGCTCTGCGGATTGAATCCACTGTCGCCTCGATATTGACCACCACACCTTTTTTAAGGCCCGTGGAAGGTGCTATCCCGGTACCGACAATTTCTAGTTCGCCACCTTCACTGAGTGCCGCGACAATAGCGACCACCTTAGAGGTACCGATATCTAGACCGACGATCATGTTTTCACCTGCTGAGCTTGCCATCCCTCTACCCTCTACCGATAAACTGGTTTGAATTAATATTCACTGCTGCTTGCTTGTCTTGCTGGCGCCAAGCCACTGCAGCGCCGTTGGGATAACGCAGATCAACGCGCGCCACCTGCTCGGCCAATACTTTTAACCGTGCCGCCCATATCGCGTTGAAACGGCGCATTTTTTCCGCCAAATCACTGCGACCTAGCGCTATTTCAATACCGCTGCGAGTTGTCAGCTGCCACTCACCGCGACTGTTGCGACTCAACTCTGCGACACGGTGACCGCTGCGCTGCAGTAGACTCGCCAACAACTGATAACTGGCAACCATCTCTGGCGCGCTGTCCTGTGCACCGCTGAGCAGTGGTAGTTGTTGCAATTTATCACTCACCAATGCCTGCAGTGGCTGACCGGCATCATTGAGGAAACCGCGATCACCCCAGCGCGCGACTGGGCGCTCTTCGACAATTTCAACCACAAGCTGAGCGGGCCAACGCCGGCGCACTTGAATTGAAGCAATCCAGGGGTTCTCCTCTAATTGCTCTGCCAGAGCGATCAAATCCACACTTAAAAAACCACCGCTGACGCGCTGCTCGATCTCGGCGCTGAGCTGCTCGCGTTCAAGATAATGCAGCGGTCCGTCCACCACGACATGACTGAACGGG
>JBELGO010000048.1:0-1058 GCA_042091915.1 SAR92 clade bacterium
GAGTACTAGCGACTGCCTGATCCACTTCTTGCTCCGTGGTGAAACGGCCAATACTAAAGCGAATTGAGCTGTGTGCCATCTCATCGTTGAGACCCAGCGCACGAAGTACGTAGGAGGGCTCAAGGCTCGCCGACGTACACGCCGAACCACTGGAGACGGCTAAATCGCGAATCGCCATCATCAAAGACTCACCCTCAACATAAGCGAAGCTGATGTTAATAATACCCGGCAGGTGGTGTTCTGGAGACCCATTAAGATGGACGGCTTCCATATCGCTAAAAGCGTTCCAGAGCCGTGTGCGCAGAGTAGTTATGCGCTCGTGATCGGCGGCCATCTGCTCGCGCGCCACGCGGCAAGCCTCACCTAAACCAACAATTTGGTGGGTCGGCAGCGTGCCAGAACGCATGCCGCGCTCGTGACCACCGCCATGCATCTGCGCCTCGATACGCACGCGCGGTTTACGGCGCACATAAAGAGCACCAATACCCTTTGGCCCGTAAAGCTTGTGAGCAGAGATCGCCAACATATCAATGTTCATGGCGTCGACGTCTATCGGTATTTTGCCCACGCTCTGCGCTGCATCAACATGGAAAAAGACTTTGTTGGCACGGCATAAAGCACCGATGCCCGCAATATCGTTGAGCGAACCCGTCTCGTTATTGACATGCATAATCGATACAACCGTTGTGTCTTCACGCAACACCGCGGCGACGGCTTCAGGGGTAATGCGCCCTTCGCTGTCTGGATCGAGATAAGTGACTTCAAAGCCCTCTCGCTCGAGCTGTCGACAGGTGTCGAGCACCGCTTTGTGCTCAATTTTTGAGGTCACAATGTGCTTGCCCTTGCGCACATTAAAGTGCGCGCAACCTTTGATCGCCAGGTTATCGGACTCTGTGGCCCCCGAGGTCCAGACAATTTCGCGGGGATCTGCATTTAAAAGCGCAGCGACTTGCTCGCGGGCATCTTCTACCGCAGCCTCTGCCTGCCAGCCATACATGTGCGAACGCGAAGCGGGATTGCCAAAATCACCGGTCGGGGTCAGGTAGTGCAGATCGGAA
>JBELGO010000048.1:1068-4395 GCA_042091915.1 SAR92 clade bacterium
TGCCACTCTCGGGTCTACCGGGGTGGTTGAGGCATAGTCGAGATAGATAGGCATTTCAATAGACACGTAAAGCTCTCCTATTGCACCGCAGTAAGCGGAATGGTGGATAATTTATCGTTAAAACCGGCAAGCTGGCGCTCAGCAACCGTGCGTACGTCACTTCGATCAACTAACTTTTGCAAAGATATAGCGCTCAAAAAATGGTGTATCTCACCGCTGAGCTCCTGCCACAAGGTGTGAGTCAAACAGACCTCGCCAGCCTGGCAGTCGCCCTTGCCACCGCAGTTAGTCGCATCCACCGACTCATTGACTGAGTCGATTATCTGCGCCACATGGATCTCTGCAGCATCGCGACTGAGGCGATATCCACCGCCCGGACCGCGCACACTAGAAACCAACTTAGATTGTCGCAACTTAGAGAACAGCTGTTCTAAGTAGGACAGGGAGATACCCTGGCGTTCAGAGATGTCTGCCAATGGAACTGGGCGCTCAGTGGCGTGCAGGGCCAAATCTAACATGGCGGTTACCGCATAGCGGCCTCGTGTAGTCAAGCGCATAAATCACCTCACCTAGTTGCAAAATTCTCTCTGATTCGCAGTACTTTTCATCTTGTTTTGTCTTGATGTGATTATGTAATTCCCTACTGTTTTAGTCAACTAAATAACAGACTAATTTAATCGGGTATTTCAAGCACTTATTCGGGCTCACTCTGCTGGCTTAGCTTTTTATCAATAGTCGCTAAAACACCGCGCAAAATAGAGACCTCCATGCGGTCCATACGGGTGCGGTTAAACAGCCGACGCAGGCGCGTCAACAATTGCTTGGGGTTTTCTGGGTCGTAAAACTCCAAGCCCGCCAAGCTTTTAGCCCAGTGCTCGTGAAAATGCTCCAGTTCTTCAGCCGTTGCTAACGGCTGATCCCACGCCCCTAACGATGGAATCTCGCCTCGCTCATTCTGCAAACTGGCCATACGCACCTCGTAGGAGAGCACCTGCACGGCAGTCGCCAAGTTAAGCGAGCTGTAATCGGGGTTAGAGGGGATATGCACATGGTAATGACACTGCTGCAGTTCATCGTTGGTTAAACCGCGATCTTCGCGGCCGAACAAAATAGCGGTCAGATGATGCTCGGATTCTGTCCAGATCTGCTCGCCACACTGGCGCGGATTAATCAGCGGCCAAGGTATGCGCCGCTCGCGGGCGCTGGTGCCAATAACTAAACCGCAATCGGCTACAGCCTCTTCAACACTGCCCACTACCACCGCATTGGCGAGAACATCGCGCGCACCCGCAGAGCGCCAGACCGCACGCGGCGCCGGATACTCGCGCGGAGCCACCAAATAGAGTTGTGACAACCCCATATTTTTCATTGCCCGCGCAGCGCCGCCAATGTTGCCGGGGTGGGCACTGTTGACCAAAACTATTCGAATATTGTCGTTTCTCTGCAACATAATCGCTCTACACCAATAAGACCGACTGCGGTCGTTAAAAAAGGCGCGAAGTGTAGCAGAAGCGGCTCTCTCTGGTACAATGCGCGCCCTCTTTAACAGCTTCTGGTAGACCTCATGCACCCAATGGTAAACATTGCCCTGCGCGCTGCGCGCAAAGCCGGCGAAATGATTGTTAAATCTGCCGATGATCTAGAGCGCATTCAGGTCGACGAGAAAGGCCGCCACGACTACGTCACCGAAGTCGATCGGCGCAGTGAAGAGACCATTATCTACCAGATAAGTAAAGCCTATCCCAACCACCGTTTTGTAGGCGAAGAGTCGGGCGTTACCGGCAACCCAGAGAGTGAGACCGAGTGGATTATCGACCCACTCGATGGCACTACCAATTTTGTTCGCGGTATCCCCCACGTCGCCATCTCTATCGCCTGTTGCATTAAGGGCCGGCTTGAGCACGCGGTCATTTTAGAGCCGTTCAAACGCGAAGAATTCACTGCTAGTCGCGGCTCCGGCGCCAACCTCAACGGCCGCCGTATCCGCGTCTCTGGGCGCGCACCCGGCCAAGGCGCGCTCTCGGCAACCGGTATACCGTTCAGCGAACCCAGCTTTACCCAAATGGACAACTATCTAAGCTGCCTGAAAGATTTTGCCGACAACTCAGCAGGTGTACGCCGCCTAGGAGTCGCCTCGCTGGATTTGGCTTACGTCGCGGCTGGGCGCTTTGACATATTCTGGGAGATGCATCTCAAGCCGTGGGACATCGCCGCCGGGGCGCTGATGGTGCGCGAAGCCGGTGGTATGGTCAGCGACTTTAAAGGTGGCGAACAGTTTTTAGAAACCGGCCACGTTATTGCAGCGACCCCCAAACTGTTCAAGCCCTCACTGCAAATAGTGGCTAAGCATCTTGGCAAACTCTCTTAATTTTCTCTAAAGATTAAAAAAACCCCGCTGTTACCAGCGGGGTTTTTTATTGGTGTAGGTTCGCACGGAATTTGAAACTCATAGGACATATCGAAAATGTCATTTGCGATCTGCTTTATCTTGCTGGTTACCGGGAACGACGCTACCCCGCTGTCGGGGCTGATCAATACATTTTGAACGTCATCCGGGAGGGTGGTGACATCGACACCGAAATTCTCGAGAAACAGTACCGGGGATATCCATATTCCAATGCTGCGCAAGGAATCACCCGCCTGGTGGACGCGCCTTTTCCTGCTGCCTTTGCCGTGGCTGGTAAGGTAAATCTGCGGTATCCCATTGTTGCTGAGGCTGTGATCTCCCAGGCATACCTCTGTGTTGCCCCGCAATATGATCTCTATACTGTAGAAATTCTCCAGTGGCGTGGTGGAAGAAAAATCTTCCACAACCTCGAAGTCGAGTAATGCCACCAGGCAACCCGAATTTAGTGACCACAATTTAAAACTGCCGCCTATACTCTTGATTGGCTCGATTTCCAGTACCGAGTGGATATCGACGGGGCCGGCCTGCCCCTCCTGACGTTTGGCATACCGCTGAAAGAGTTCATCAGCAGGTACGTTAAATTCCAACATTTATACCAACTCCCTGAGGACCGCAGTTTTTCCTGAGCATACAGGAACATTCTACAGGTAATTCAGGTCAATGGCGGTCTCATTCTTGACCTCCTCGATCACCACATAGGTGTGTGTTTGCGCAACCAGGGGAATGGCCGCCAGGTGCTCCCCGAGGAATTGCTGGTAATGCTGCATATCCGAGCAGCGTATTTTCAGCAGGTAGTCAAATCCTCCGGCCACCATGTGACAGGCCTCCACCTCAGGCATGGCCCGAATACGGCTGTTGAAGTCACGCAAATTTTTGGTGCTGGTATTGGTCAGGGACACCTGGATGAAGGCCAGGGTGCT
>JBELGO010000048.1:4495-13107 GCA_042091915.1 SAR92 clade bacterium
GCTTATGGCTTGGGCCATCCGACCCGAAACCTGAGATCGCACAGGTAATAATTTTGGGGTTGTATTGTTTGAGGGTGTCAAAATCAATTTTTAAACGCTCTGGCACACCGGGGCCAAAATTACTTAAAACAATATCGCTCTGCTCAACCAACTGGTAAAAAAGCTTTAACCCATCGGGGTCTTTTAGATCGATCGCGATACTTTTTTTGTTGCGATTAAGTGTCAAAAAATAAGCACCCATACCTTCAACCGAATTAACTGGGTCAGTAGCCAACAGTTTGCGCGTGCCCTCTCCGGCCAGCGGCTCTACCTTGATGGTCTCTGCACCCAAGTCGGCGAGAATCATTCCGCCATAGGGACCTGACAACATATGTGTCAGATCTAAAATACGTACATCAGACAACGGTTTGTTCATGCTTGCTCCGGAATATGGGTATTTGCAGAAGCTAGCTGGCGCAGTTCTGCAAGTGTAATTTCTAAGCTTTGCACATCTACATACTTAGCGTGCATATCAAACAAATTGGCGCGGTGTGCCTGCAGGTTGCGATCGCCCACTGCATCCTCAACTACTACCGTAGGGTATTCATGTTGCAGTGCATCGACAGCAGTTGCCCGCACACAGCCGCTAGTTGTCAGCCCAACCAGCACTAAACTTTTAACTTCTGCAAGCTCGAGCTGTTCGGCAAGGTCCGTTTTGAAGAAACCGCTGGCCCATTGTTTCTCAATCACTTGCTCACCTTTAGCGGGAGCTAAGCGGCTATCAACCTGCACCCAGCGCGAATCTGGGGTGAGCACATTGAGAGCCGGTACACGCCGACGAAAGACACGCGCCTGAGAAGGGTCTCGATACAAAACGGTTGTGAAGAACACTGGCCACTGTTGTTGACGAAATAGCGCCAACAACTCAGATGCCGCAGCTACAGCACGGTCAGATTCACTACCCAGAGGACATGCGGGGTCTGTAAAACCCTCAATCATATCGATGAGCAGCAGTCCCGGCTTACCGATCAACCCTAACTGGTTTCGCTCTAAATCCATCTAAGTATCCTTAAGTGGCCGCTGGCCTGAACGTGTTACTGCTATTCTTATATTGACAGAATGTTATAGTCATATATCAAATTAAGGGGTTGGCGCAACACATTCCACTACTTTTTTTGTAGGTATTAGAAAGTAAACAATGCTTCTGTCCTGTGCCAAAACATGTTTACATCGTCATTGATAGACAACTACGCCCCGCAAGGGCTTACTATTCGGGAGAACCCATGACAGATCTCACTTCGATAAATCTACACAAAGCTGATCAGAAACCTACTACCCTTGGCGAGTGGGCCGGAAATGTTTTACTGATAGTTAATGTCGCCTCTAAGTGCGGCCTCACACCACAGTACGAAGCACTGCAAAAATTGCATGATCAGTACGCTGCCCAAGGTTTTAGTGTGATTGGGATGCCCGCCAACGACTTTAAAGAGCAAGAGCCGGGCAGCGATGCGGAAATACAAGAGTTCTGCCAAGTGAACTACGGTGTCACTTTCCCAGTACTGGCCAAAATTGTGGTTACTGGCACCGACAAGCACCCACTCTACAAAGCACTTACTGCCGCACACCCTGAGACACCGGACCGCGAACGCTTTGCCACAGCATTAAAAGGTTATGGTATCGAACCAACCGCCGCACCTGAGGTGTTGTGGAACTTTGAGAAATTTTTGATCGGCAAAGATGGTGCGGTAATTGCCCGCTTCTCACCAGATACGGCACCAGACGATGTCGCTATTGCCGCCGCGATTGAGGCAGCTTTGGCCGCTTAAAGCTCGCACAGTAATGAAAAAAGCCCCGCCAGTTTGCTGACGGGGCTTTTTTTGTGACACTCGGCGACAGTAGACTACTGAGCCAGCAACTTCTTGTGTCCGGCGGTGAAGCCTTTGAGGCTGACACCAGCGCGCAATGGGCCCGCTTTAATAGAGAAGAAATTTACTCCCGCTTGGTTGCCAGCGCGAAATGCTGCCACCATCTCCGGCGGCAGAACGCCACCCGCAAAACAGGAGTTCTCGCTGCAGTATAGATATTCAAGGGGCTGCTTTACCTCGTCCTGCGTAATCAGGACACCGCGACGTAAATTGACATTGAGCGGCAGTGCTAAGCGCACCAGAGTGCGATCCTCTTTGCCTTGAAAAAGGCTGAACTGCATCACCGGCGCTTGGTCGGCATTGAGTGCGACTTGGCTCAACGCACACGCCTCTTCACCACAGCGGTATTGCCAGTCACCAAAGGTTTGCTCTTGGGCCGCGGTTGTTAATGAGAGGGGTAACAGCACAAAAAACGTTGCCGTTGCAAAGAGTCGATTAAACATAATTAGGCTCTGTTTATTGAATGAGTTGAGGTTTGAATTGGGCGGCATTATGCCTCAGCTCAATTGCGATTTAAACGCCAGCCCAACCAACGCGATACCTGTTGGGAGTACTCGCCGTACTCTTTGCCAAACAGCTTTTGCATGGCGCGCTCTTCCGGAACTATTTGAAAACGGTTGATAAACAGGCCAAAAACCATCGGTCCAAGCCACTGCCAACCTATCCCAGCCACGATTGCGACAGCTGACAGCCACAGCAACATAGCCAGGTACATTGGGTTGCGACTGAAAGCAAACACCCCCGAGCAGACTAGGCTCGATGCCCGCTCAGGCGTCAATGGATTAATGGTAGTTTGCTGGCGTCGAAAGACGCGCAATGCTGCCAAAGCCACAACGGCGCCGATAAAAAAAACCGACGATGCTAGTAGCCATAGCAGAGGCTCTGCCATACCTATCGTTTGCCAACAACTCCGAACCATGACAGCCGCAATCAAAAGCATAATAATCGGAGGCGGAATACGGTTCTCCAAAAAAGACATCCTTTTCTCCTCAATCACTCTGTTTTTGAGGCCAGCTCACTAACTTGGCGGCCTCTTCTATCACCATGGCGTGGCGGCGCGCCAGCGCTTGGCGATCATCGTCGTAGCCGCCACCAATCACCGTTGCCACCGGTATATTGCGGCTGCGCAGCATCGTCAACACCATGCGATCGCGCTGACGGATACCCGCCTCGCTCACCTGCAAGCGCCCCAGCGGATCACCGGAAAAAATATCTACTCCGGCATCGTAAAGCACTAATTGTGGTTGGTGCTTGTCGAGTAATTTTTTTAGTGTCTGCTCGACGGCCATTAAATAGGCTTCATCGGCAGTGCCATCATCCAGCGCTACATCGACATCACTGATCGACTTGGTAAACGGGAAGTTATTACCGGCATGGATTGAGCAGGTAATGGCACGCGGCTCATCGGCCAGCAGCATGGCGGTACCATCGCCTTGATGCACATCGCAATCGAAGATCAGCACACGGTCTAAGCCGTTTTCTTCTAAGAGCAATTTGGCGGTAATTGCCAAATCGTTGAAGACACAAAAGCCCGACGCATAGTCATAGTGGGCGTGATGCGTGCCCCCCGCTAAATGGCAAGCTATACCGGTACTTAGCGCCAGCTGTGCAGTGAGCACTGTGCCCGCCGGAGAGATTAAGCTGCGCTCAACCAAACCTTCAGACCAGGGTAAGTTGCAGCGTTTAATTTCGCGCGCACTCCAGCGATTCTCAATAAAACGCTCGATATAATCGGCACAATGCACCCGCTCAAGCCAACAGAGCTTAGCGCGGCTGGGACGAAATAAGTTCTCACCACTCAGCAGACCGGTCTCGCGCAGGTAGTCCGCCAGCAAGGCAAACTTCTCCATAGCAAAACGGTGATTGGGCGGGAAACCATAGCTATAGCTTGGGTGGGTAACTAGCGGCAACATCGGCCGTCAAACTACCAGTTGGTCTAGCGCCCAACCGACCAGCCCCTGCGGCATTTCTGCTGTTCGGTAATCCAACTGCGGGTGAGCCCACTCCTGCAAAAAGTGCCCTCCCGCCTCAAGCAGCAATGGCTCTGGACAGCCATTTATCACCTTGGCGAGTGCGCGCATGGTGGGCGGCCCTAGCACCGGATCAGCAGCCCCAATCGCCATGGCAGAGCGGCCCTGCCACTGGTTCTTCCAAAACTGCAAAGCCTCACGCGAAATAGCTGCACCATCGGCATCGGGGCTATCCATCACCATCTCTGGGAAACGGCGAATAGCGGCGCGGTATTGATCATTGGGGAAAGGTGCGGCATAGGCCGCTGCTTCGGCGGCGCTCAAGTGTTCAACCGAGCGCTGAAACAAACCCGCCATAGAAAACGAAGGTTTATCGCGATTGAACTGTCGCCACGCGATAAAGCCATCACTCAAATCGCGATCGCCAGTGGCCAGCGCTGTATTCATAACTAGCAGCGCTGCGTAGCGCTGGGGCGCCGCCATGGGCAGCGTGAGGCCAAATAGCCCACCCCAATCCTGGACGGCCATATGGATGTTGCTCAAATCAAGCCGCTCGACCAGCTCCAACAATACATTGCGGTGGTAGTCATAGTGGTGAAATGACTCTTCAAGCGGCTTGTCACTTTTGCCAAAGCCAATCAGGTCTGGCGCCACAACCCGATGGCCCTGCGCTACCAATGCTGGCACCCAATGCCGCCACAAATAACTCCAGGCAGGGTTGCCATGCAACAGCAGCCAGACTACTTCAGCATCCTGCGGACCCTCATCAAGGTAGTGCATCCGCATCCCCTGTAGCGAAGGCAGGTCGTCGAGGTAATGACCGGTAAAAGGGTAATCCGGCAGATCAGTAAATGCCTGATCAGGCGTTCTCAGTTTAAATGAAGAGCCAGCCATAACAGTTTTCCAGTAACGAGCCTGCCCGCAGATTAGCACGCGCAAAGGGGAACTTTGAACTAACGGAAAAACAGGGCTAATTTTTCTTTTGATCGGAGAAAATGTGGCAACCGAAAAATTAAATCTTAATGATAACGATTATCATTTATATTTAGATATTTTTCACCTACCATGCCGGCATCACCGAATCATTGAGGAGCTACTCATGAGCAATATCAGCATTCCATTTAATAGCCATCTGTCGGTCTGTTTAGCACTAGCAATAAGCTTAGCACCCAAGACAATAGCCGCTAACGACATTCCATCCATAGTTGAAGAGGTGGTCATTACTGCGATAAGGGCCGACCGTAAAAGCCATGGCGCGACAGGCCTCGACTTGAGCCTGTATCAAACACCGCAAGGAATAACAATTATCGATGCGCAACGCGCGTCCAACTTCGCTCTAGACGATATCAATGCGTTATTAACTATGACTACCGGTGTCAATGTTGATGCAACAGAAATCGACCGCACCTATTACAGTGCAAGAGGATTCGATATCACCAGCAAACACATAGACGGTATCGGCATGCCATTCGGAACATTACTCGTCGGCGATCTAGATACCGTGGTTTACCAACAAGTTAGGTTATTCGGGGCTCTAACGGTTTAATCACTGGGCTGGGCAACCCTTCAGGGACTATCAATGCGGTCCGCAAACGTCCCACTAACGAGTTCAATGCTGCAATTAATTTCCGCACTGGGAGTTGGCATCACCAGCGCAGTGAAATTGACGTCTCTGCCCCGCTTACCGACTCTAGAAGTTGGGCAGCTCGCGCAGTAGTTGCTAAACAAGATCAGCACAGCTGGCTTGACCATTACGAAAATAACCGGCTTGTTGGCAGCGTCACTATTGACGGTCAAATCAACGAGAGGATTACCTTAGCTGCCGGTTATAGTTTGCAAGACAACAACAGTGACGGCGTTCTTTGGGGTGCCGTGCCGGTCATTTACTCCAACGGTAATCCTGGACACCACTCTGTTAACACCTCCACGGCTATGCAATGGACTTATTGGGATACCCAAACCGAAGAACAATTTGTCGAAGTCGGCATGCAGCTCGACCACGAGTGGCAACTGCGGTTAAGCGCCGTAAAGAACGATTATCAAGAGGACTCTGAGTTATTTTATATCTACACAAACACCGGCTTTGATCAAGAGAGCGGGCTCGGCTTGGAGAGCTTTCCGGGCAAATACTCAGTCAACAAAAAAATCTACTGTTGGATGTCAACTTAAATGGCGAGTTATCTATCTTAGGACGTGAACACCAACTCCAACTAGGTATCAGCACAGCAAAAAGTGATAGCGAGTCTTTCGAGTATGCTGCCCTCACAGGCTTTACAAGCATGCCCACTTTTCCAGGCTGGAACGGCACCGAAGTCCCACGGCCCAGTTGGGATAACCCCAGCCAATCAGCCCATGAAGATATCGATTTAGACCGTTTATATGCTGCCATTCAACTCAACTTTACTGACCAACTGCAATTTATTATCGGCCTGAACGCAGTTGATTACACCAATAATGGCATCAGTTACGGTGTTTCAACAGATTCTAATGAAGATGGTAATTCGCCATACCTTGGCGTGACCTATGAGGTCCTAGAGGGAGTCAATTTCTACGCCAGCTATAGCGATATCTATCAACCGCAATACGTACTTGGCGAGAATCTTCAGTCTTTAGGCTCTGCACAAGGGCAGAGTTACGAAATTGGTATCAAGCGTCAATTAGACAGTGGTGCGCTATTCAACCTCGCGTTATTTCGAACCGAACAGTCCAACTTACAAGAGTTTAAAGAGTACGGAGATGGTGATGGTATCGAGGACACTGACTACAGCGATGATTTTGATTTCTCGATCTATCGCGGTGTAGATGTCGAATCGTCAGGTATTGAGATAGAGCTCAGCGGGCAACTCAATCCACAACTGTCTTTGCAAGCCGGTTTCACTCATCTACAAATGGAAGATCAGGACGGGGAAAAAGCGCGGAGCTTTGTTCCCCGCAATAGCTTTAAGTTACTTCTTGACTACACCCCCACGGCGCTACCCGATTGGAAATTTGGTCTCTCTTCCCGGTGGCAAGATGATATCTATTTTGACTCAAGCTATGGCCGAATTAGCCAACCTAGCTATTCAGTTCTTGGTGGATATGCTCGCTATAAAATTCAGCCCGAGACTCACATTCAGCGCCAATATCGATAACCTCACTGACAAACAATACTTTAGCTCAATTAAATTTGAGCAGGCCTACTATGCAGCGCCACGCAATTGGCAACTGTCAGTGAATTGGCAGCACTAAGAGTACGTGATTAAACCGTTCAGAGTTGCAGGGGGTCGCACCCCTGCTATGAGGTTAAAGTGAACAAATTTTTATTTAAACTACATAGCTGGACAGCACTTTTAGCGGTTATTCCCCTACTAGTTATCTGTCTAACTGGGTCACTATTAGTATTTAAACACGAGATAGACCGATTGCTGATGTACGACAATGTTGTAGTGCCTGACAACAGTTCGCAACGTCTGCCAATGGATGATCTATTAGCAAGAATCAACACACAATACACTGAACACCAAGTTACCGGCTGGCTATTTCACAATGATCCTCAACGCGCGGACCTGGTTTATCTAATAGCCAACGGCACCGATACCTGGACCTACTTACTTCTTGATGGTTATACCGGAACTGTATTGGCTGAGCCAGTTCCTCTAGACCACTACATAACCGACTGGTTGCTAGAGCTTCATTACACACTGTTGCTAGGCGATGCTGGGTTACTTGTCGCTGGGCTGTTCTCCATTGGACTACTTATTCTTGGCATAAGCGGTATTATTTTGCACCGCAAATTCTGGAAAAACTTTTTCACTTTGCGCTGGAACAAAAGATTAGTTATCTATTTTTCAGACCTTCATAAAATAGTTGGGGTAATCGCATCGCCAGTTTTACTAATTCTTGGCTTTACCGGTAGCTGGTGGAATATCGACAATTTTATCCATGAACTGCAAGAACACGCAGATGGCCATACCCATTATCTAATGACCGAACGACTTTATAACGAGCAGCTTTCCATAGACGAACTCTTAAAAACTTCTAGCAGGGAGTTAGATGGCTTTACTACTAACTACCTATCACTCCCCTGGGAACCAGGTGCAGCGATCACTGCGTGGGGAACGGTGCCGTCTAATAATCCGCTTTCAAGCCGCTATTCGAGCACCGTTAGCTTTAACTCACAAACCGGTGAGCTAATAGGTACCACTGATATCCGCAACACTGGGATTGGACCCGCCATAGTTGATTCGTTTGAAGAACTGCACTACGGAACCTTTGGTGGCTTAACAACAAGAGTACTCTGGGCAATTTTAGGGCTTGCACCGCTTATCCTCTCGGTAACGGGCATTACACTATGGTTTAAGCGGAGCAGAAAGCGCAGATTAAAGAGACAGAAAAATTTGGCTCAATTACCAGGGTAACCATCGTTAACTGCGCTAGCTATATATTGGCAACCTTAGAAAACCATGGCTGCGCCTGCTCGAGCTGCCCGGCCAACTGCAGCAATAGTTCCTCATGGCCATAATCGCCAGAAAACATGACACCTATCGGCAGCCCCTGTGAGCTCCAATATAACGGCACCGACATCGCCGGCGCTCCGGTGGCATTGGCGAGCATAGTAAACGCGGAGTAACTGAGTACATCCATCAGATAGCCTTGATCCAAACGGGTCAGTGCCAGGCGGCCAATTTCAAGTGGCGGGTTAGCGAGAGTAGGCGACAACAGCAGATCGTACTGGTTGTGTAAGAGACTCATTTGACGG
>JBELGO010000049.1:0-3461 GCA_042091915.1 SAR92 clade bacterium
ATTTAGGAGCTAAAATGCAATTTACTGACGCCGTATCTCAGCGCTACTCATGTCGCGCCTTTCTCCCCGACTTGGTTCCGCAAGCCCAGTTGGAAGAGATCTTCACACTAGCCGGCAAGGCACCTTCAAATTGTAATGTACAACCCTGGCACACCCATGTGGTGAGTGGTGCGGCATGTGATGCAATGCGTGAAAAAATGGCCGCAGCCATCACTGAAAATCCCCAGGGCTCACCTGATTTTACTTGGTCAGGTAAGTTTGCTGGCACCTATCAAGAGCGACAAATTTGCGCCGCACTAGGACTGTGGGAAAAACAGGGTGTAGACCGCAAGGATCGCGAAAAGCGCGATTGGTCTTGGATGCGCAATTTTAAATTTTTTGATGCCCCCCACGCTGCATTAATCTTTCTACCGACGGGTTTTGCCGAGGAGCTACGTATAGCGGGTGATGTCGGTATGTATGCCCAAACGCTGATGCTAGCTCTCACTGATGCGGGTTTGGCAAGCTGCCCGCAGACGTCGTTGAGTTTCTTCCCCGATGTCGTGCGCGAGGCTTGCGGTGTCGAAGACAGTTACCGTTTATTAATGGGACTCTCGTTTGGCTACCCAGATCTCGCCGATGCAGCGAACGAGTTTCGCACTGAACGCGCACCACTGAGCGATACCACGACGTTTCACAGCTAAAAATCGGTTAGCCAAAAAAAGAGGCCGCAGATTCTGCGAGCCTCTTTTTTTTGACTGCTTAATCTCACAGCAGGGTGAGTAATGCCCGGCCAACGCCGATGCTGCTAATTGAGAGCAGCGCCCAGCCAATGACTTTAAAGAAAGCGCGGTTTTCATTTTTGACTAATCGATCGTGGAAACGCAGCCCGATCACATGCCCTACAGCAGCAATTGGCAGCAGCAAAGTCGAGAGTTGCCATTGCAGTTCGACCCCAGCTAAATAAAACGCAGCCATTTTGATAGAGACTAAGACAAACCAAATGACAAACAGCGTATCGCGAAACTGAAACGGTGCAATATAGCGTAGTGCTACAGCAATAATCAGTGGGCCGCCGATGAGTGAAATACCACTGATATAGGCGCCGAGGGCAAGCAGAATAAGATCAATAAAGCGGCTGTTGCTGGTGACAGGGCGGTCGATAATATAGGTGATAGCATAAGCCGAGATCAGGGTGAAGATAATCACGTTCATCACTTCGGTAGGCAGGATAATGAGTCCAATAACGCCGGCCAACTTGGGCAGCAGCATAATCGCCAGGGCGATGCCGATAAAGTTCCAGTGCACCGTATTCGTCGACTCGTCGCTTTGCAGGGCTAAGCGACGCTGCTTGAGTTGCGACTGGGTGACCGTCAATGCAGCGAAAAACAGTAGGTGCTGAGAGATGATCGGCAGGAAAAACAGCGGATCGTTATGCACCAACAGCAGTAGCGGCAGAGTAAAAAGTGAGCCTCCAAAACCGAGCCCCGAGCGCACAAAACCACTCCACACAAAAATAATCGCCATAGCCGCCAACTGCCAACCGGCAAAGGTTTGCAGTGTGTTCAGCGGTTGTTGCAGCAGTTCGGTAATGATCATAATGGCGTCTTATCGGGGGCTGGGCGGCGTGATTATACGCCAAGCCAGGTGCTTAATCTCTTGCATAGGGCGCTTGCTACTTGCTCGCTGAAATGTTGGCGCTATACTCGGCGCTGAATCAACAGGGTTGTCAGGGGAGTGTTGCTATGTCTTTCGACGATGATTTTTCAGCACTGTTAGGTGACGAGGTAAAGCCGCTGCGCCAAGAGCCGGTCGCCCCCAAAGTTGCGCCTAAACCGAATGCGCAGACCCTTGAAGCGCGCCGACGCGCAGCAATGGCAGCTACGGGTGGTGACGGCAATCCGCTAGACTCTGCGGATGAACCGCCACAACTGCAGCCCTACGACTTTTTAGAATTTGTCCGCCCAGGCGTCCAACAGGGTGTTTATCGCAATCTGCGTTTGGGCAAGTATGAACTGCAAGCTCGCCTGGATCTTCATGGCTTGACGGTTGAGCAGTCGCGAACGGCGCTCTGGCAGTTTGCTAAAGATTGTCAAAAAAACGGTGTGCGCTGTGCATTGGTTACACACGGCAAAGGGGTTGGCCGCGAGCGCGAAGCACGTTTGAAAAGTTGTGTCGCACATTGGTTGCCACAAATTGATGAAGTATTGGCGTTTCACTCTGCGCAGCGCCATCACGGCGGTCTCGGTGCCTGCTATGTGCTGTGGCGCAAAAATAGTGAGACACGCTTGAGAACTGCAGAAAAACTAGAACAGAGTCGCAAGTTAGGGCGCTGAACTGAACAACAATGAGGAATAACTACTATGCCATTGCGCCACTTGCTTTCTAATAATAAACGCTGGGCTAATGAAACCAGTGAGCTAGACCCACAAATGTTTGCCACTTTAGCGCAACAGCAGTCCCCCAAATACCTCTGGATCGGTTGCTCTGACAGCCGTGTTCCTGCCAATGAAATTGTAGGTCTGTTGCCGGGCGAGCTATTTGTACACCGCAATGTGGCCAATTTGGTCAAGCACACCGATATGAACTGCCAGGCTGTGATCCAGTACGCGGTAGATGTGCTCGGTGTTGAACATATTATTGTCTGCGGCCACTACGGTTGCGGAGGCATAGTGGCCGCGCTAGGCCAGACCAATGCAGGGGTAGCCGATTACTGGCTGCGCTCAGTAAAAGATTCCTATTTGCGCACCGATAAAGCTTTCCGTGAGCTCGATAGCGAAACACGCGTAGACATTATGTGTGAGAACAATGTCATCGATCAGGCTGCCAACGTTGCCCACAGCAAAATAGTTCAGCGCGCTTGGCAACAGGGCAAGCAGCTGATGGTCCACGGCTGGATCTACTCAATCCGCGACGGTATCCTCAAAGATCTAAACTGCAGATATTCCTCGCTCGAGCAGATCGACCCGATCTACCAGATAGAGCTCGAGAAATAATTAGCTGATCAGCTCTACCACTTCGCACATTGCACCGGTAATAGCTGAAATATCTTCGCTGCTAGAGATAAAGGGCGGCATGGTATAAAGCAGCTTGCCAAACGGTCGCAGCCACACCCCGCGCTCAACCAGCAGGGGTTGTATCTCAGTGAGCAG
The DNA here is from genome assembly GCA_042091915.1 of SAR92 clade bacterium. Lineage (GTDB taxonomy): Bacteria > Pseudomonadota > Gammaproteobacteria > Pseudomonadales > Porticoccaceae > LSUCC0057. The sequence continues at coordinate 3,132 of JBELGO010000049.1, forward strand.
CGCCGGCTGTTTGAGTTCTACCACACCAATAGCCCCAAGGCAGCGCACATCCGCTACTCCGCGGTGGCCTTGTAAGGGTGCCAGCCCTTTGCTGAGCTCACTTTCAATGCGGGTCACTTTGGCCTCCCAATCATCGCTCACAAGCAGGTCGATACTCGCATTGGCCGTTGCAGCCGCGAGCGGGTTGCCCATAAAAGTAGGGCCGTGCATAAAGCAACCGGCCTCACCCTCGCTGATACCCAGTGCGACTCGCTCACTGCACAATGTGGCCGCCATTGTCATATAACCGCCTGTCAAAGCTTTGCCCAAACAGAGAATATCCGGGCAAAT
>JBELGO010000050.1:0-9076 GCA_042091915.1 SAR92 clade bacterium
ATTCACAGGCGAACAGTTTTCCCGAGCGGCCAAAGCCGGTGGCAATTTCGTCAGCGATCAACAAAACATTGTACTGACTACAGAGTTCGCGGGCGCGGCGCAGATACTCAGCTGAGTAGAAGCGCATACCTCCCGCACCTTGGACAATCGGCTCGATAATCATCGCGGCGATTTCGCTGTGATGCGCCGCGAGTAATTTTTCGAGTTCGTCGCAGTCACCCTCTAGCAGTGGTCCACCAAATGGGCTCGCCGGTGCAGGTGCAAACAGTTGTTGTTGCAAGACGGCGCTAAACAGGTGGTGCATGCCATTGACTGGGTCGCAAACCGACATCGCTGCAAAGGTGTCGCCATGGTAGCCGTTGCGCACAGTCAAAAGACGGTGTTTGCCCTCAATACCTTGGGATAACCAAAATTGCAGCGCCATTTTTATCGCCACTTCAACACTGATGGAGCCCGAGTCGCAGAGGAAAACTTTTTCCAAGCCCGGCGGGCTCAAATTCACTAATTTCTCACCCAAATCGACGGCAGGCTGGTGCGTTAAGCCACCAAACATGACATGGCTCATCTTGTCGATTTGTCCTTTTGCCGCACTGTTCAGGGCGGGGTGGTTGTAGCCGTGAACTGTGCACCACCACGAAGACATCCCATCGATCACCTTGCGGCCGTCGGCCAAGTGCAAATTGACACCCTCGGCATGAGTGACTGCAAAGAGAGGGGGCGGGTCGATCATGGAAGAGTAGGGGTGCCATAGGTACTGCTGGTCTTTGCTGACTAGCGAGGCCTCGGCGGCTATCGGTGGTTGTGATTCTGGCATAGCACTCTCATTGGCAAATTTGTGATGGATAATTTCGCGCAACATTATGCCACAGCCTTCCACCACTCAAGTCGATCGATAGATTACAATGACGCCTTTTACACACCGTATTGATAATTATGAATAGCGCAATTACCCCAGAAACCATCGATCGCAAGCAGCAGTTGGAAGATAACAAGCTGCAAAAGCGACTGCGTCGCAATGTTGGCAAAGCAATTGCTGACTACAATATGATTGAGGCGGGCGATAAGGTAATGGTCTGTCTCTCAGGCGGTAAAGACTCTTACGGGTTGCTGGACATTCTTATCAGTTTGCAAAAAAGTGCGCCGATAGAATTTGAGCTGGTCGCCGTCAATCTCGATCAAAAACAACCGGGTTTTCCTGAGGATGTGTTACCTGCGTACCTTCGCGAATTGGGTATTGAGTTTCATATTTTAGAAAAAGATACCTACAGCGTTGTCACCCGAGTCATTCCCGAGGGTAAAACTTATTGCAGTCTTTGCTCGCGCCTGCGCCGCGGTACGTTATACGGCTTTGCTGAAGAGATCGGTGCCACCAAAATTGCTTTGGGGCACCACCGCGACGATATGGTTGAAACACTTTTTTTGAATATGTTTTATCAGAGTAAACTCAAGGCAATGCCACCGAAATTGCGCAGTGATGATGGCCGCAATATGGTGATACGCCCGCTCGCTTACTGCAGCGAGAGTGATATGGAAGCCTTTGCCAAGCTGCGCCAGTTTCCGATCATCCCGTGCAATTTGTGCGGCTCGCAAGAGGGTCTCAAACGCCAAGAGATTAAAAGCCTGTTACAACAGTGGCAGAAGCAATTTCCTGGCCGTGTTGAATCGATTTTTAGTGCGCTACAAAATGTCTCGCCATCACAGTTGGCCGATACACAACTCTTCGATTTTGCCAATTTAGCCCTGGACAGAGAGGCTTCTGCGCCAGCTGCGAATAGTGATGACTTGGCTACAGAGATTCGCGCATTAAATATTTAGTCACGTTTACGTTGCACAGCAAGGCCGTCGTCCGCCACAATCCAACAACCCCAATTTGTACTATCACACAATAGTTTAGGAAAATTACATGTCTGAACCAGTTGCACTGGCCACTATCAATCCCGCTACCATGGCGGCCTTCGTCATTTATTTAGTGGTTATTTTAGCTATTGCTGTAGTGGCGTGGAGTCGCACTCGCGATGGCGGTGATTACTTTTTGGGCGGCCGTTCGCTGTCTCCCACAGTAGCGGCGATTAGTGCCGCCGCGTCGGACATGAGCGGCTGGTTGCTGCTCGGGCTGCCCGGTTTTGCCTATCTCGCCGGTCTTGAGTCCATCTGGATTGCGCTGGGTTTAGTGGTCGGCGTAGCTCTTAACTGGCGCTTAGTGGCGGCACGGCTGCGCACTTATTCCGCGCAGTTAGATGACGCTGTTACCGTGCCAGCCTACTTGGCGCGTCGCTTTAACGGCCATTCCAAATTGCTACAGCCGCTTTCGGCAGCGATTATTCTGCTGTTCTTCCTTTTTTATGTCAGCGCCGGATTAATCGGTGGCGGTAAATTGTTCAACACCGTGTTTGGTATCGATTACCAGTTAGCCGTTTTATTAGGTGCTTTGGTGATACTGCTTTACACCCTGTTTGGTGGTTTTTTAGCCGTCTCGTGGAGCGATCTATTCCAAGGTTTGCTGATGATGGCCGCATTAATTGCTGTGCCTGCGATGGTGTTAGTGGGTGGTGGCGACAGCCCCCAACGCGAGCTGACGCCCGAACTATTAAACCCCGTTACAAGTGCCAGTGGTGAGGCGCTCGGCTGGCTAGCGATTGCCAGTTCGCTGGCGTGGGGCCTAGGTTACTTTGGGCAACCGCATATCTTGTCGCGCTTTATGGCTATTCGCAGTGCCGACGAGGTCAAAATCGCTACCCGCATCGGTGTTTTTTGGTCTTTCCTTGGTTTAGCTGCCGCCGTTGCTGTAGGCATTAGTGGTTACCAATATTTTGCCGAGCCCACCTACCAGCCACTGGCGGATCCCGAGCAAGTATTTGTGGCGCTCACCAATGCCTTATTTAGCCCGCTATTGGCCGGTATATTGCTGGCAGCTATTCTGGCCGCCATCATGAGCACAGTGGACTCGCAGCTACTGGTCAGCTCGGCAGCACTGGCTGAGGATCTCTATCCGCAACTGCGCCAGTGGTTGACGCCAGGCAAAGCTGAGAGCGAGCAAGAGCGGATGTGGGTGGCGCGGATAGCCGTGGTCGGTTTGGCAGCTATCGCCACACTGTTGGCATTGAACCCAGAGAGCTCGGTGCTTGGGGTAGTCTCTTATGCTTGGGCAGGGCTGGGTGCCGGTATTGGCCCGGCAGTTATACTGAGCTTGTACTGGCGCCGTATGACTGCTGCGGGTGCACTGGCGGGCCTGGTCGCTGGTTCGGCCACTGTGCTGTTGTGGGGCAACCTGAGCGGCGGTTGGTTCGACCTCTACGAGTTGTTGCCCGCCTTTGTTGTCGCGGTGATCGCCATCGTAGCGATTAGCCTCGCCAGTGAGCAGGGCGAGTGCGACAGCCGCTTGGCTGATCTCAATAACAGCTAACTCTCGCTGGCTAGCCGCTTTCTTACAGCCATGCAGCGCTGGTTGTTTTGCCGCGACTCTTTCATGGCATTTATTAGCACGCTACCCGCCGTGGAATAAGCGGCCAAGCGGTTGCTCATGCGGGCACTCCACTGCGCTTGGCAAGTATATAAGCCAGGCAGCAGGGCGCGTGCGTAAAAATCCTCAACACCGGCATCCAGTTGCCCGGCGCCGGTCAATACACGGTCTACCAGTAAATCGGCAATCTCACTGTTAGTTTGGCCATCCAGTGTGGCGTAGCGCACTCCACTGAGCAGGGCGCGGCGATTGGCCAGTGAGTCCTCGTTGGCGGGGTCATTGACCTGGCCAATAATTGTGATTTTGTGCTCGTTGTCCGCAGCCGCCGCCTTGGCGCGCAGGTAGTAGCGATGGCCGCGAGCACTCGGATCGCGCAGTTTCTCTTCCTCCAGCTGAGTTTGTATATTGTCGCTGTGGAACTGGCCCAGTAGAGCGAGCAATAGCCAGCGGTCGCGTGCATCGGCTGGCCGCTCAAACAGCTGATCGCTCTGCAACCAGCTCTCAATCTGCTCGATCTGGCTGCTGTCGGCTAGAGCGCGGTAAAAATCGAACCACAATGTTTGTTGCAGCGGATCTTTGCCACGCATTCCGGCCAATGCCATTTGGCGGCCGCGCTGGCGCAGTTGGTCGCGCAGTTCAATTGCCGCAGGACTGCCGTCACTGGCGACAATTCGCTCCAGGTAACTATCAAACAGACCGAGGCTTCGCGTTACACCGGTGAGTATTTGCAAGTCTTGCTCGCTGGACAGTTGGCTGAACGCCAATTGAATATAGTCGCTCACCGAGGTGGCGCCATCGGTAACACTGTCTGCCAAAGCAATCCACAGTAGCGAACGCTGCAGTGGAGAGTTTATCTCCGCCAAGAGGGCAGGCAGTGCTGCCACAGAGCGCTCGTCTAGCAGTACTTTGATGAAGGCGATATCTGTCGCATTGGGCAACACCAATAGTGGGCAGGCTTGCGTTGTAGCTGTATTGACTGTCGTTTTTGGGTTGTCAGCATTGAGCTGTGCAGCCACCAGAGTAGAGACTAGGGCGCCGCTCTCGTCGCGGTGGTAGAGGGCGATATCTAAACTGTGACGACGCAGCAGCGAGCTATTGCTACTGCCGCTCTGGGTGAGGCTCAGCTGGCTGAGTCTGTCGCCGTCACACTGGTAGTCTGCGGCGACGCGATTTACACCGATAGTCTTCATCCAGCTCTGCGACCAAGCGCCTAGGTCTTCGCCGGCAGCTTGCGAGAAAGCCGCCAGCAGGTCTTCGTAGCGGGTGTTGCTGTATGCGTGTTGATTCATATACAGGCGAATAGCTTGAATAAAAGTCTCATCGCCAAGCAGGTGGCGCAGTTGACGCAATACCGCACCGCCTTTGGCATAGGTGATGCCATCGATAGCGCTGCGCACCCCATCGGTATGGGGAATCTCGCCGCGGATAGGGTGAGATGTGATGTAGTCGTCATCGCGGTAGCCCCAGGTTTTGCGCTGCCACAAGAAGTCGGTCCACAGCTGTTCGGCCGCTTCGCTGTTCTCTTGCATCGCCTCTAATGCGAAGTAGCCGGCTATCTCTGCAAAGCTTTCGTTCAGCCACAGATCGTCCCACCAGTTCATGGTGACTAAATTGCCAAACCACATGTGGGCCAGCTCGTGCAGTACGGCATTTTTGAAAAATGACTGCTCGCTCAAAGTGCGCTTGCCGGGCAGGCAGCAGTAGCTGTCGTTAAAGGTGACCGCGCCGATGTTCTCCATCGCCCCCGAATTGAAGTCGGGCACCGCCAGTTGATCGTATTTGCCAAACGGGTAGTCGATGCCGAAGAAGTCGTTAAAAAACGCAAAGCCGTGGCGAGTGGTCTGTTGCCACTCTTCTACGGGTACATACTCGAGTAGAGATTGGCGGGCGAACAGCCGTAGAGGTATTTCTAGTTCGCCATCGCGATAGCTGTCTAGCTCGATGGTGGCGTATTCGCCAGCGTGCAGAGCAAATACATAGCTACTCATCACTGGGCCAGCGGGGAAGTGCCACAGCCGCTCCTTGCCCAGCTCTTCGATGGAGGCTTCGCGGACATTGCTGATTACCTGCCATTGAGCGGGGGCGGTAACATTAAGCGCAAAAGTCGCTTTGAGGTTGGGCTGATCAAACAGCGGCAGTATGCGGTTGGCATCGTAGGGTTCTAAGTCGCTGTAAGTGTAAATGCGGCCATCACTGCGGTCGGTAAAGTAGTAAAGCCCAGCGCCATCGCTGCTGTAGGGGTGGCTGTAGGTGATAGTGAGATTATTGCGACCCGCGGCGAGCAGCGACTCCTCTAAACTGATAAAAAAACTGTTGTAATCGAACGTTACCGGCTGGCCATTGAGAGTGAGCTGGCTGACTGTGCCATGGGTAAAGTCGATAGTCAGCGGGTGCCCCTGAGGGGTGTAGGTGAAGTCTATAGAGACCTCACCATTAAACGGTGTGCCTTGCTCATTTAGGGCAATATCGAGCTGGTAGCTGAGCTCGCTAATCTGGCTTTTGCGCAGCTCGGCCGTTGTCTGATCGAGCCCGCGCTGGTTTGCACGCTGGCCATCGTCGCTAGTTGGAGCGGTGTCGCAGCCACTTAGCAGTGCGGCAGAAAACAATAGAAAAATAACCAGTGAACGTTGAACTAAAGCCGATAAATTCGTGTAAACCGACATCTTAAATCCTCTTGGTAGGTTATTTATCTGCCCTCTAAAAAGGGTTACATACGCTCCATAGTCTCTATGCCGAGAAGCTCCAGCCCTTTGCTGAGAGTATTGGCGCTGCGTTTAGCCAGCGCCAAACGGCTGGCTTTGTCCTCTGCGCTAACACCTTCTTTGAGTATCGGGGCAGCCTCGTAAAAGCTCATAAATAGGCTGGCCAACTCGTAGAGATAGGTGCACAACAGGTGGGGGTAGCACTCTTTGGCCACTTGGTCGATAAGATCACTAAAGCCGAGCAGGTGCAGAGCCAGTGCGCGCTCTTGGGGCAGTTGTGCCGCTATAGGCGCATCAAATGCTTCAAGCGTGACCTCGGCGCGGCGGAAAATACTAACAATCCGAGTATAGGCATACTGCAGGTAGGGGGCGGTGTTGCCCTCGAAGGAGAGCATGCTGTCCCAGTCGAATATGTAGTCGTTGGTGCGGGTTTTGGAAAGGTCGGCATATTTGACCGCGCCAATACCCACTTTGCGTGAAATATCGGCCAGCTCAGCAGCGCTTAAATCGCTGTCGTGGTTTTTCTCGGCGACCAGGGCGGTGGCGCGCTCGACGGCTTCCTCGAGCAGGTCGGCCAGTTTCACCGTGCCGCCGCTGCGGGTTTTAAACGGTTTGCCGTCGGCACCCATCATGGTGCCAAACGCCAAGTGTTGCAGTTCCATCGCCGGCGGTACAAACCCGGCTTTGCGCGCCGTGGCAAAGACCTGTTTCATATGTAGCGACTGTCGCGCATCAATAAAGTAGAGCGCGCGGTCTGCCTTGAGGGTTGCAGCGCGATAGCGCGCCGCGGCTAAATCGGTCGTGGCATAGAGGTAACCGCCGCCGCGCTTTTCGATAATCATCGGCGAGGGGTTGCCATTTTTATCGGCCAGCTCTTGGATAAATACCACTTTAGCACCATCATCTTCTACGGCTAAACCGCTCTCCATGAGTGTGGCCACAACATCGCTGAGCTGATCGTTGTAGGCCGATTCAGCCATGGTGTCGGTCTCGGTGAGCAAAACCCCCAGTTTGCGGTAAAGCTCCACATTATGGGCGATCGAGATCGAGATGAACTGTTGCCAGAGGTGGCGGCAGTGCTCATCGCCGGCTTGCAGTTTAACCACATAAGCGCGAGCTTTATCGGCAAAGGCGGGGTCGGCATCGAAGTGGACTTTGGCCGCTTGATAAAACTGCTCTAAGTCGGCCAGGGCGAGTTCTGCTTGCTCGCCACTGCTCAACTGCTCCTCGAGTTCGGCAATCAACATACCAAACTGCGTGCCCCAATCACCGACATGGTTCTGGCGAATGACATTGTGGCCTAGGTGCATTAAAACTCGGGCAATGGCGTCGCCAATAATGGTTGAGCGCAGGTGGCCAACGTGCATCTGTTTGGCCAAGTTGGGTGCCGAGTAATCGACGACTACAGTTTGTTTGGCGGCTGTTTGCAGTTCAATTGGTGCGGCCAACTGCTGGCCAATAAAGGCACTGCTCAAACGGATATTGATAAACCCGGGGCCGGCTATTTCTAGCTGTTCAGCGTAATCGCCCAACTCTGTAGCGAGGTGCTCAATAATGAGTTCTGCCAACTGTCGCGGGTTAGTTTTCATAACTTTGGCGGCAGCCATAGCGCCATTGGCCTGAAAATCACCAAACTCAGGCCGGTTGCTACGCGCCACCGCAGGTGAGCACTCAGCGGGGATTGAGGCGCTGTCCATGGCGCGGCGAACAGCAGTTTCTAACAGGTGTTTTACAGACATAAATAAGCTCGTGGGCAGTGTTGGTGCGGTTAAACAGAGGGGTTAAATGCTCTGCTAACGCGGAGTGTGAATTGTAGTGGTGCAGCGGCTAGATGCAAAGCATTGTTGCCGCCTGAGTGGGTGGATTGTTATAGTCCCGCGGCGTGTTAACTATCCAGCTTGGAGATACAACGAATGGGCCCAGTAGAGCAGCAGATTGCAGACATTGTTAGCGCAGAGCTCAAGCCTGTGACCATGGAGTTGGTCAACGAGAGCTATATGCACTCAGTGCCGCCGGGCTCAGAGAGCCACTTCAAACTGCTGGTGGTTAGCGATGCCTTTGTCGGCCAGCGCAAGGTGGCTCGACACCAGCTTCTATACACACTACTCGCCGACCAACTCACCGGCCCTGTGCACGCGCTGGCGCTGCATACCCACACACTAGAAGAGTGGCAGGCGCTGGGCAGTGTGCCCGATTCACCCAATTGCTTGGGCGGCTCTAAAGCGGAGTAATTGGCTTAATAAGCCGTTTTATTGATTTAGATCTAATAAAAGTCGGCTCTTCCAAGAGAGCTTTACAGCGCTTGATGTAGGTCAATATTTCTCCGCTCATTTCTAGGTTGAATAGCAACATACTATTTAACCTAGAGAGGAGAGCGCTATGCGCCAAGCAACCCAAGCCACAAAAAAAATCCCATATACCGCGTTAGCTAAAAACAGTTTATTAGCGCTGACAGCCATCGGCGCGCTCACCACAGCCACTCAAGCGCTCAGCTATGAAGCCGGCGATATGTTTGTGCGCGCCGGCGCTGTGCGCGTTGCTCCAAATGAAAGCAGTGACGGCATTGCTATCCCAGGGTTGGATATTGCCGCAATAGCCGGTACCGGCGCAGAAGTGGATAACGACACGCAGCTCGGTCTCACCTTTACCTACATGTACAGCAATAAACTGGGTGTAGAGGTGCTGGCGGCTACACCGTTTGAACACAATCTCACAGCAAACCTTGATGGTTACGACGACGGCTTAAGTGTGGCTGCGGGATCGACCAAACACCTGCCACCGGTTGTCTCTGCCGTTTACTACCCGATGGCCGACAACGGTTCAGCGGTACAGCCGTATATTGGCGCGGGTTTGAACTACACCGTATTTTTCAGCGAGGATGTCGCTCCAGAGCTCGAGGCATTGACGGGCGTAT
>JBELGO010000051.1:0-12521 GCA_042091915.1 SAR92 clade bacterium
TGATCGACAGCAGCCTCACGGGTTCCACGGCCGTGACCGTGGATCACACCTTGAGTATTACCGATGTTAACGAGGCGCCACAAATCACCTCCGGGGATGACACTGTGAATGAAAATGTCTCCATTGTTTACAGAGCTACTGCTGTTGACCCCGAAAATAACTCTCTGACTTATACCTTATCTGGCGGTGACTCCGCAGACCTCGATGTGGATAGTGATGGTGTGGTTACTCTCAAATCGGGTTTAACCGACTTTGAAACATTAGAGTTTTACACGTTCACTTTGGTGGCCTCAGACGGCGTAAATACAGTATCGAGAGAGATAAGAGTCGATGTAATTGACTTTGCTGATGAAACAGCGCCAACAGCCTCAATCCAAGGGCTGCCCTATAGGCAGTTCAAATTAGAAGCATCTGGATTTACAGGCCAGACAGATGCTTCCCCCGATATTTTGGAAATCAACGACCGCGGTGATTACTTAGTTGGTTGGTATGGCGGTATTGGAGGCGATAATTACGCTGCATGGTCTCAACGTTTCAATTACAACGGAACACTTAACGGTAGTTCATTGGAACTTATCGCTCCAGCTACTAGAGACGCAGCTTTAGATGTCACAAAGGCAAATGTACGTATGGCCCGAGTCAGTGAGTCAGGTCACTACGCAGTTACTTGGATTGATGAAGAAACAAATTCTGGGGTTGACGGCAACTATGGCGATTTATCGCCATACGTGCAGCTTTTTAATCCTGATGGAACAACCACTTCCCCAGCCTACAAGCTGGAATATCCTAATAACAGGGAACTTGAGCGAGCTCAGCAAGTGGCTCAAGTGGGTGCTGATGGTGAGTTTGCGATTGCTTGGTCAGCTGAATACCAAGATGGCATAACGGGGAACACAGGTGGCAGTTCCCATATTTATGTACAACATTTCAATAGTGACGGTAGTAATAAGACCTCTGTGTTGACGATAGCCGATACTGTCGGTGACAGCTTTAGACCGCAGATCAGTCGTTACAATGACGCGGGAGATTACATCGTTATTTTCACTAGCGTTGAGGCTGGCGGAGGCAGCAACGATCTCAGTATCAAGTACCAAAAATTTAATGCTGACGGAACTACCTCGGGCGCTCTGGTTATTGTCGATGGTGATAATGACTTTAGCGATTTTGATGGTCGACCTCAGATAACTATGTTGGGTAGTAACGGTGCATTTGCTTTTTCTTGGTATGCACAGGATGAGAATAACGATTGGTCTATTTTTGTACGCAAAGTCGATAGCACTGGAACAATGTTAGATGAAGTTAAATTGGAGGCTCCTGGCAGAACAAACGGAAAGGATCAGCTTTCTCAAATCATTAATGTCGGCGGTGATGAAAGCTTTGTTGTCGTCTGGGAAGGCATCGATCACGATAATGACAGTAGCGTATATGTCCAGAAGTTTGACAATGCAGGAGCTACCAGTGGTTCTATAGTCAAGCTAGAGGCTACTTCTGTTACCGACGCGGAAGATGTCAATGTTCAAGTGGCAGAAATTGGCAGCTTGGGAGCGTATGTCGTTGTCTGGCAGGGTCAAGAGAGCGCCACAGGCGATAGCTCAATTTATGTGCAGCGATTTAATCCAGACGGCACAGTCAATGGAACGGCTACCAAGCTTGAAGGGGACGGCATCACTAATGGCAATGATATTGTTCCTGAAGTCACTGCGACAGGCGACAGAGGGGGGTTTGTCGTTACTTGGCAGGGTTTAGACAGTAACGGCGATGACAGCATTTTTGTCCAGCAATTCCATGCTGATGGAACAACGATGAAGCCTCTAGTTATCGAGCAAGAAGAGGCATTCACAGCTCAAACCGATGAGCCAGGAACCCTCTACCTGGTTCACGAGTCGGTCACCGTCACTGATATTACTTCGATCACCAATAGCGATGATGCACTTTGGAATAGCCAGGAAGTCACTACAGCCAATACCGATGTGGCGTTTTCTACTGCAGGCTTAAATATTGGACAATACTATCTCTACGCTACCGATAGTGCCGGTAACTTTTCCGATGTCGCCGAAGGTAGTGTATTGATATCAGACCCAGCTGTAGTCATATTCGATCTGGTCCGAGGCCTAAGTTCAGATCACTCTGCTCGTGAGTTTAATGCAGACACCAGCTATACCATCTACCTGTTAGTGGATAGTGACGGAGCAAGGGCTCCTGATCTGAACAGTATCGATTGGGGGACATGGAGTCACGCAGAGAGGCTGGGGGCTGATGACAAAATCATTTTGGCTGGTAACGATGGCAACAATCTGCTCGGCAAACAACTGGGTACTGTTGATCAGCTGGTACTCTCGGGAAATGATATAGCCTGGCAAACCACAGGGACTGGGCAAGTAGCCTCTTTAACTAGCGGAGGATTGCTGAATAGAACATATTCATTGCAGAGTTTCTCGCTAGACTTGTGGAGCGGTACCTGGGGTACGGGCAATAATCCCAACCAAGCAAGTAACCTCACAGATGTGTTGGTATCTGTTGTGCCACCTGAACTGTACACCAGCCAAGGGCTGGTGTAAGCCAGGCTGGTACTAGCGCTCACCCAGCGCAGTGGTGAGCGTTTTGCGCAGGGGTTTGAGTAGGTAAGCCATAACAGTACGTTCGCCGGTACGGATATCAACCTGTGCAGTCATGCCCGGCAGTATCTCCAAAGGATGGCCAGTAGTCGTTTCCACAGGACTGTTAGTGATTGCGACATGCACGCGGTAATAGATTTCTTCACCGGTGCGGCTCTCTTCTTTGAGGGTGTCTGGGCTAACATAACGCACTGTACCCAGCACGCCGCCAAAGATAGTGTAGTCAAACGGGTCAAACCGCAGCATCGCTTGCATGCCAGTGCGTACTAAGGCGATGTCGGTTGGAGCTACCTTGGCCTCAATGATCAGTTCGTCGTCGACCGGTATTAACTGCATGAGCTCATCGCCTGCGCGCAGGACACCACCCACGGTCGTTACACGGACATTCTTCACGATTCCTGCTAGAGGCGCGCGCAAAATAATCGCATCGAGTTGTTCTTCGCGTTGCTTGAGAATCTGCTCGTTCTGGGCGATTTCGTCTTCTACTTTAGCTAGTGCTGTATTGGCCTCTTCAAAAAAGCGGTTTTTGCGCTGCACTACTTTAGCTTCTGCTTCGTTTAGAGCGCGCTCTGTGCGAATGACCTCTGAGCGGTTGACGTCGCCAGAGAGCGACAGCTCTCGAACTAGCTCGAGCTCTTCGCGGCCCAGTTTCACCGCGACAGTTAAGTTGTTGAGTTCGGCTGCCAAACCGTCTCGGCGCTGCTCAAACAGAGCGCTCTCTATTTGTGCTTGTTCGGCAGAGCAGTTTTCGCCGTTATCAAATTCGACCATCGGTTGGCTGGTGACCTCGGCAACCAGCCTTGCGCGCTGGGCTTGTAGAGCACACAGGCGCACCGCAACTTCTGCGACAGAGGCGCCAATACGTCCCTGTTCGAGGCTAGCAATGACCTGCCCCTTGGCAACACGATCGCCCTCGCGCACGTTGAGGGTTTCTAAAACACCGCCATCGACAACTTGGATAACCTGAACCCGGTTGCTGGCGATAACCTCGCCTTGGGCTCTGGCCACTTGGTCGAGTACATGGGTGTTAGCCCAGATGACAAAAACCACTAAACCGATCAGCAAACCATTGAGAACAATCGAGTAGTTGCGATTATGGAAATTGGCCAGGCGGTCGACACGGCGCTGGTTGGCACTACTATCGACATCGAAGAGCGCTTCTAAAAGAGCATTAAACCGCATGGTTAGCACCTCCGTTTGGCGCCGTGCGACGGCGCTTGCCCATCAATCCTTGTAAGACCTGCTCTGCAGGGCCATCGGCGGCTACGCGTCCCGCTTCCATATGAATAATTCGTTTAGCAAGACGATTGGCAAGCAGGGGCCGATGGGTTGATAGGATTAAAATATCGTTAGGCTTTAAGCTATTTTCTATCGCTTCGAGTACTTTGCGCTCTGTCTCGTTATCTAAGGAGGCAGTAGGCTCATCGAGCAGCCAAATAGTCGGCTGTGCCAGTGCCACTCGAGCGAGACCAACTAACTGCTTTTGACCACCGGAGAGACCGTCGCCACCTTCATAGATTTCGTGGTCAAGCCCTTTGGGGCTGCTGTTAACAATCGTATCGATGCTGAGTTGTTCCATTACCGCGAGTAGCTGAGAGTCGCTGGTGGCACCTGCGAGCAGTAGATTGCTACGCAATGTCCCCTTAAATAGATGCACTGATTGCGGCAAATAGCCAATGTGATTGGCAACGATGGCGGGGTCTGTCTCCCAGAGATCGGCTTGGCCTAACTGAATGCGCCCCTCTGTTGGACGGTAAAGCCCTGCCAGCACTTTTAAGAGAGTCGATTTGCCGCAGCCAACGTCGCCTACCAGAGCGACACGATCGCCGGCATTAAAGGTTAATTGGTCGATCTCGAGCTGCTTAATCGGTGACTCTGGGTAGCAAAAACGCAGGCGTTCGACACTCAACCGAGTGGGTAATTGGTCGGGAATTAGCAGTGTTTGATCGGGTTTGCGCTCGCGATCAAGCATTAGTACTTGGTTGACCATCTGCATAGATTGCGCGACATTTTCCCACTGGCTGAGAAACTGTACGCTCTGTGCGATAGGAGCAATGACGCGGCCGCCAAGAATTGAGCAGGCAATCAATGCGCCCATAGTGAGGTTGCCCGACTCAATTTGGCTGACGCCCACCACTAAAGCAATCACATAAGCACTGCTGGAGAGGCTGCCAGTGGTCACAGTAGCAAAGTTGCTGATCGCTTTTTGTTGAATGTTATAGCGCAGTAATGTGCTGGTGACTTCACGCCAAAGTTGCGAGAACCGCCAGGTAGAGTTGCTGGTGCGAATTGTTTCGGTGCCTTGGATGGAGTCTACCAGTAGTCCTTGGCGTTCGTTAGAACGGATCAGTTGGCGCTTCATCAAACCGCGCAGTCGGCGCTGTGTAACTAATCCGAGCAGGGCCGCGACTGGCAAAAGAAGTAGATAAACTAGAGCGATAGGCCCGCCGATAACCGCAATAAAGCCCACAAACATCAGTGCAAAGGGCATATCTACCAAGGCAAAAATGACCCCCGAGGTAAAAAATTGTCGAATGCTGTCGAGCCCGCCAATTTGGGCTGCCAGTGTGCCCAGCGCGCGTGGACGGTTGTCGAGCTGAAGATGCATCACATGGTCGTAAACCTGCTGAGAAGTATTTTTGTCGGTGTCATGGGCAACACTATCCAATATGCGCGCGCGCAGAGTTTTAAGTGTCCAGTCCAGGCACACCACAATGGCCATACCCGCGACCAGTGTCCACAGCGTCGCATAGGCTAGGGTCGGCACCACTCGGTCGTAAACCTGCATAGCAAAGAGTGAGGTGGCGACCGCTAAAATATTGATAATCACTGTGGCGATAAGAACGTCCACCAGCCAGCGGCGCTTTTTGAAGATCTCACCCAAAACCATCTTGGCGGCAATATTATTGCTCAAAGAAAAAACAGAGTGTTGTTCGTGCTGGGCAGGAACTCGCACCCAAATTACCGGATTATTTCCCAGTTGCTCTGCATCAATGAGTTGCAGTTGGCCCTGTGCGTCCTGCACTTGAAGCCGCTGCTGATCATCGTAATTAATGAGCTGCCATTCGTCGTCGAGCAGGATGAGTGCGGGCAGGCGGCTTTGGTCAAAGCGGTGCCAGCGCATAATAGTTGCATTGACACCGCGCAGTTGTAATTGCTGAAAGAGACCATTCAGTCGTTCAACAGGGTTTGCGGAGTTGGCGGCTAGCGAGACCTTTTCTGCCTCAAGCAGTGCCTCGTCGCTGACATCAATAGCCAGCCCTTTTAATAACGCACCAACAACGGCGTGCTCGACCAAGGGTATCGACTCTGCAGATTTATCCTGCCTATTTTTTTCAGCTTCCATTACCCTTGGTCCTCAGCAATCAAGTCGAGTGCACCAATTAAGGCATTGATCTGCAGCGCTACAAGCAGGCGCTCATTGATCGCCCGCTCGTACTCTAGTTGCTGCTGCTGTAGCTCACGCTGAGTGTTTAGCAGGTCTAACCACGACTTGCGGCCTGTTTCGTACTGGCGCAAAAAAGATTCTGCTGTGCCTTGAAGCGCTTCTACGGTTCCGGCCAGAGCATTAACCAGGTCTTGTTGCAATTGGAAATTGCTCTTTAACTGTTCTACTTCGTGGCGCAGCTCATTGCGGGTCACATCGATATCTTGTTCAGCGGCGCTGCGCCTTGCAACCGCGGCGCGCACTTGACCGAGAGTGGTAAACCCTGCGCCATCTAGGCTTGCCTCTAAAACCAGCCCCGCACGGTCCTCGTTGAGATCGACAAAATCGTTTTTAGATTCGTAAAAATCGTGTTCTGCCTGTAAGAAAAGTGTAGGCATAGGAGCGCTTTTAGCTTGTCGAATGGCAATATCTGCTGCCTCTAACGAGGCCTGCTTTTGTGCGAGAGAGACACTGTTAATCAGTGCTAGTTGCCACAAGTCGCCCGGCTTGGGTATCTGTAAAAATTGATCACTGACGGGTTCAATGCGACTGATTGGAATCAGTGTTAAACGCTCTAACTCAGACAAGGCTATGCGGTATTCTCCATTGAGACGTTGTTGAGTGGCTCGCGCTTGTAAAAGTCTTGAGTAGGCCAGACGCACATCCGCATCTGAGGCAAGCTGTCCCGCTTGGCGACGCTGTATCTGTTCGTATAACCGCTCGTGCTCGGCGACGTTGTCCGCGGCAATTTTGCGTCGAGCTGCAATCCCTTCAATTCGCGCAAAAGCGACAGCGGTTCGCGATAACAATTCGCGACGCACCTGATTAACTCCGAGCTCCTCTACCGAGGCGTTCGCTTGAGCTTGTTCTATGCGTTGGCTGATTTTGCCAAAGGCCCAAACCGGTTGGCGTAAAACAACCGTACCTTGAGTGTTGTTATCTTTATTGTCGACATTGTTCATCGCCACAGAGAGAGAGGGTAAGCGACTGGCTTTAGCGCTGCTTAAATTGCCCTGGGCAGCCTCAAATTCTGCTTGCTTACCCGCTAGCGATGGGTTGTTGGCTAAGGTTGCTTGTAGCGCCTGTTCTAACGAAATAGCCCAGCTGGCAGAACTTAACGCCAAAGCTACTGCAAATACTACTAATGCTGGCGCGCGCGCGAGATGTTTCATCATAGATTTTTCACGATAATTTAAAAGATTGGCAGGTGAGAATTTAAGCATCGAATTTCCAACGTCATCCTTGTATTAGCGCAATATTATAGCTGATGGAGTTCAACTCTCCAGTCTTGGTTAATTTTGCTAAAATAACTTCAAGTTAGGTGTAGAGGGTTGCAATGAAACATCCTTTTTTTACTGGCTGGCACGCGCTTCGAGCGGTGACTTTGTTGTTTACTATGCTGTTGTCGGGCTGCTCTTTCTTGGCGCCTGAACCACCGGCAGATCAAACCGATATCTGTGAGATTTTTGCCGAGCAGCCAGATTGGTACGACTATGCGAGCAGTTCGCAAAAGAAGTGGGGGACGCCAATTGCCACGCAAATGGCCTTTATACAAAAAGAGTCCTCTTTTCGCAGTCATATTCGTCCCGATCGGGAGTGGTTGCTGGGCATCATTCCCTGGGCACGGCCCTCTTCTGCATTTGGCTATGCACAGGCGCAAGATCCTGTGTGGGGAGAGTATTTGGCGGAAACAGGTACAGTGTTCAGTCGTCGCACCCATATGAAGCACGCTACTGACTTTATAGGGTGGTACAACAAGCGCAGCCAGCTCATTCTGAACATCTCTTTGTTTGATCCCGCGCAGCTCTATTTAGCCTACCATGAGGGGCAAGGGGGATATGCGCGTGGAAGCTATAAATCCAAACCCCAAGTTCGCCGGTCGGCAGCGCAAGTGGCGGGTATGGCCAAACGTTACACGGCCCAATTGCAGCGTTGTGAATCCACTTACCGCTGCGATAAATTTTATCAGGTATGGCCGTTTTGTAATTAGCTGTACTACTCGTAAAGGGCTGCCCAAAGGCAGCCCTTGCAGTATGTCTGCGGGGAAGTTTAGCTATCGCGTCCAATAAAGCGATAAACACTGGCGCCGAGTAGTGCGCCAATAACAGGTGCTACCCAGAAAGCCCACAATTGATCAATCGCCCAGTCACCAACATAGAGAGCAACGCCTGTGCTGCGAGCTGGGTTGACGGATGTGTTAGTGACAGGAATAGTAATTAGGTGAATGAGAGTTAAGCACAGTCCGATGGCTATTGGTGCAAACCCTGCGGGTGCGCGCTTGTCTGTAGCGCCAATAATGACTAGCAAAAAGACCATGGTCATCACCACTTCTGCGATTAGTGCTGAAGTTAAGCTAAACCCGTGAGGAGAGTGTTCGCCGTAACCATTTGAAGCGAAACCTGCGCTGACATCGAACCCCGGCTGACCTGATGCAATAGCAAACAACACACCACCTGCAATTAAACCACCGATAACCTGGGCAACAATGTAAGGGGCTAGCTCTTTGCCTTCAAAACGGCCGGCAGCCCACAAGCCCACTGAAACAGCTGGATTGAGATGACAGCCAGAGATATGGCCGATGGCATAAGCCATGGTGACAACAGTGAGACCGAACGCGATAGAGACGCCCAAGTAACCGATGCCTAGCTCGGGTATGCCAGCAGCCAAAACGGCGCTACCACAGCCCCCGAGCACTAACCAAAAGGTGCCGAATAGTTCAGCTGCGTATTTATTCATGGTGATAATTTCCTTGTTTAGTTTTATCAAATGCTAAAGTGCTACGCGGTGAAAGGATAAATCGATATAGGTAACCTATATTCGTGCAGAAACCACATCGATAGGGCGATTTTAGTGTTAAAGCAGCTCTCGAATCTAGCGTTTTAACTAATAGATAACTAACGTTACTATGGTTGGAGGCTGTATGTAAAAATCTCGTGTGCAAAATGGCAAAGTTTCTTGCTAACCATGCACTGACTGCTCGGGTGATAGTTATGCGACGTTTCATTGGTGCTGCTTGTCTGGCTGCAACTTTAACTGCTTGTGGCGGTGGTGGAGGGAGTAGCGGCCCAGCTAATAGCCCGCCAACAGCCGATGCGGGTGTTGATCAAGTAGTGTTAGCGGGTGAGACGGTGATGCTATCTGCCCAAGCTAGCAGCGATAGTGACGGCTCTTTAGATAGTTACCTTTGGCAGCAGGTCTCTGGCGATCCTGTCGAGCTCAGTGCAGAGGACAATGCAGAGGTAAGCTTCTCTTCAGCGGCAATATCTATCGATCAGACACTGCAATTTCGTCTGACCGTCACCGATAACGATGGCAGTAGCCGCAGCGATACGGTCGCAATTACTGTTAATGCAGCGCAACCCACTGCTAGCGCTGGTGTAGATGGAGTAGTTGCCAATACCGGATCATTTGCTCTGGACGCTTCCGGAAGCAGTGATCTGGGGGGTGGAATTGCCACCTACAACTGGGTTCAGCTAAATGGGCCGGGAGTCACACTAAGTGATGCTGGTGCGATCTCTCCCGTTGTTACTGTTCCAGAAATCTCCTCTGACACACTGTTGCGGTTTAGATTAACGGTGCTCGACGATTACAGTGAGAGTGATACTGACAGTGTCGAAGTGACTGTTAACTTTGCCAGCCCGATCGCCGACGCAGGAGAGAATCAAAGTATCGGTGAGCGGCGCAGTGTCTTTTTAGATGGAGCTGACAGCTTTGATAGTGGTGGCGCGTTGGCAAGCTACTTTTGGACTCAACTCAGTGGTCCCGCTGTCTCGCTTACCGGTGCTGATACCAGCACGGCTCGGTTTACTGCCCCTAGTGTTGATGGGGAAGAGGCCGGGCCGCTAGATCTCTCATTTCAGCTGACGGTCACCGATAATTTGGGTTCTGTCGATACAGATGTTGTCTCCGTTCAAGTCACTAATACCTTGATAGCGCCAGTCGCTGATGGTGGTGATAATAAAACTGTGGATACTACCGGAGCCAGTTCAAGTTCGCCCGTTTCAACCAGCCTGATGGGAGATGAAAGTAGTGACCCTGATGGGGCGATTGTCAGTTATCTTTGGGAGCAAACTTCTTTAGCAGATCCCAATGTGCAGTTGAGCGGTATCGATCAAGCGCAGGCAACGGTCACGGTTGATTCTGAGCTGGACGAAGATATTGAACTGTTCTTTCGACTCACCGTGACTGATAACGAGGGACAAACAGATAGCGATACAGTAAAAGTAACCGCACTAGCACCCAGAGAGATGGTCTCTGATCTGACTATTAGCGGCACCATCACCATAGCGCCTGCGAGCCAGCTCGACAGCGATATTAACGATTCAGCAACAACGCCTCTGCCAAATGGGGAGTTTGTCTCTGCACAGTTGATGCCAAGCCCTTCGATCGTTGGAGGCTATGTGAATATTGCCAATCAAGGTAGTGACGGCAATTCTTTTGCTGATGGCGATGTTTACGATACCTACCGCGTAACCCTTTTAGAGGGCCAAAGTGTGCTGCTTTTGATCGGTAGCCGCACCGATGCGGATCTCGATTTATGGCTTTATAACCTCGATGGAGACGTTGTTGATTCATCCCTCAGTTACTCGTCAAATGAGAGCGTAGTGGCGCCGGCCGATGGCGAGTATTTTATTGATGTCGAGGCATGGTCGGGGTTTTCTACTTACAATTTGGCTATTGGTCTAGATGAAGCAATAGCCAGCAACGGCTTCCGCTTGAGTGATGAATTTGTTGCCTCGCAAATAATTGCCAAGGCCAGCGAAAATCAATTTGCAAAGGCTTCTCAGGCAATCGCGACAGTCGGTATACAGCAGATCTCAAGGGGTAATAATGGCGTAGAGCTGTACCAGCTTTTACCTACATCTACAGCGCGCCTGCAGGCTATGCAATCGGCCAACTCTCGCCGACAAATAGGGGTAGACCAACAACAACGTTACTCTACTTTGCTGGCAGCTAAACAGTTGCAACAAAGTGGTGCTGTGCAGTTTGCTCACCCCAATTACAAGCGCAAGGCAATGGCGCGCCCCAACGACCCGCGCTACAACCAGCAGTGGCACTATCCCTTGATCGATTTAGACTTAGCCTGGGATATTGTCGTAGATGTCCACCCATCAGGTGTAGTCGCCGCAGTGATTGATACAGGTTCGTTACCGGACCACCCAGATTTAACCGGGCAATTTATCGACGGTTATGACTTCATTAGTAATGCGTCCAGTAGTGGTGATGGCGATGGTATAGATAGCGATCCTACCGACCCAGGTGATGGTGGCGGCTCCGCGAGCAGTTTTCATGGCACCCATGTCGCAGGCACTATTGCCGCAGCCAGCAATAATGGTATTGGCGTCAGTGGTGTTGCCTGGAAAACAGCGACAACAGTTCTTCCCTTGAGAGTGCTCGGTGAGTTTGGCGGCACAACCTACGATGTTGTCCAGGCTATTCGCTATGCCGGTGGGTTGAGCAACGACTCGGGCATAACGTTGCCAACCCCTGCTGACATTATCAACCTTAGCTTGGGCGGAGGGGGTGGTTGCTCTAGCTTAGAGCAAGACACATTCGATGAAGTTCGCGCAGCCGGGGTATTAGTTGCAGTTGCAGCAGGTAATGACTCTGAAAATGCGGCTAATTTTTCGCCGGCAAACTGTGAAGGGGTATTCACCGTGAGTGCCGTCGATGCTACCCGAGAGCTGGCTTGGTACTCAAACTTTGGAGACACCATTGAGGTGGCCGCGCCGGGCGGGGATACCTCACGAGACAGCGATGGCGACGGCTACCCCGATGGTGTTCTGAGTACATTGGCAGATGATACAAGCAGCTCATTGCAGTACGAGTATACTTTTTATCAAGGAACCTCAATGGCGACACCGCACTTTGCCGGTGTTCTGGCCTTAATGAAATCAGCCAATCCCGATCTTACCCCCGAATACGTCGATGTGTTGTTGGCATCAGGGGCGATGACGGACGATATTGGCGATACGGGGCAGGATTCGCTTTTTGGATGGGGGCTCGTGAACGCCCGCAAAGCAGTTGCTGCGGCTATTGATGTCACTGGAGAACCTCTGCCTGCTTTGTTGGTATTGAGCCCTTCGCGAGTGAACTTTGGTACCAGCTATACCCGTGCAATGCTGACAGCCAGAAATGCCGGTGGTGGAGAGCTTGAGGTGGTATCGGTAGTATCGTCGCAGCCTTGGTTAACGCTAGAAGAGCCGGCCAGTGGTGATGGTCTCGGTGTTTATACACTTTTGGTTGACCGCGATGGTTTAGCTGCAGGGAGCTACTCGGCACAAGTGACGTTTAATTCCGATGCCAATCAACGTATTGTCGAAGTGAGTATGTTTGTCAGTGACAGCGATTTTTCGCCCCAGGTTGGCCCCATTTACGCTTTACTGATTAATAACGATACTGAGGAGGTTGTTGCAGATCAGGCGTTAGTCGAGCTCGAGGGTGAATACAGTTACAGTTTTGATTCTCTCTCTGCAGGG
>JBELGO010000052.1:0-7376 GCA_042091915.1 SAR92 clade bacterium
GCCTCAACAATGTCGCGACAGCGCTGGTAGAAGCTGTGTCCATCAGCGGTCAGCGTGACGCCGTGGGGGTGGCGCTCGAATAGCTTTACCTTGAGCTCACCCTCAAGATTTAGCACCGCATTGGTGATAGCGGATTGGGAGACATGTACCGCCGCAGCGGCCATCGAAAAACGGCCATTTTCTGCCGCAGCGAGAAAATAGCGCAATTGTTTCAGCGAGATATTGTGCATCGGTCTCCTCTTCGCCGGCGGCGCAGTAGCCGCCGCCAGGTATTCGTAAATCAGATATCAGATCGCAATATTATTGATTTTACTATAATAATACACTTTTCTATTATTCGTTCATATAAAGCCAATCCTGCACAGGTGATGTCATGAACGATTCAGTCGATCCCAGCGTTGCTGCTACTCTGCAGTCGGTCACACTGACCGACAAATACACCAAGCGCAGCGGTAGAGTTTATCTGACCGGCACACAGGCGTTGGCGCGCTTGCCGATGCTGCAAAAAGAGCGAGATGAACGGGCAGGTTTGCGTACTGGCGGTTTTATTTCTGGTTATCGCGGCTCACCACTGGGCGCAGTGGATATGGCTTTATGGCAGGCCAAAGATTACCTAGCAGAGCACAATATCGTCTTTCAGCCCGGAGTTAACGAGGATTTGGCTGCGACCGCCGTGTGGGGGAGCCAGCAGGTTCATTTAAGCGCCAAGGGAGCCACGGTTGATGGTGTTTTTGGCCTCTGGTACGGCAAGGGTCCCGGTGTCGACCGCTCTGGGGATGTGCTTAAGCACGCCAACTCGGCGGGGACGTCGCCCCACGGTGGCGTGTTGATGCTGGTGGGCGATGATCACGCGGCAAAATCCTCCTCAATCGCCCACCAATCGGAACATCTGTTAATTGCCTGCGGTATTCCGGTGCTCTACCCCAGCAACGTGCAAGAGTATTTGGAGTTTGGCCTGCACGGGTGGGCGATGAGCCGATTCTCGGGGCTGTGGGTTGCCATGAAATGCGTGACCGATGTGGTTGAGTCGTCGGCGTCGGTCTCGGTCGATGCCGACGCTATGCAGATTATTACCCCAGCGCTTGATGACCTACCTGAGGGTGGTCTCAATATACGTTGGCCAGATACACCGCTCGATCAAGAATCGCGTATGCACAACCACAAGTGGTACGCAGCGTTAGCCTACATTCGCGCCAATAAACTCAATCGCATTGTCATCGACTCGCCCAACGCGCGCTTTGGCATCATGGCGGCCGGCAAAGCTTATTTGGACGTCCGTCAGGCCTTAGTCGATCTGGGCTTGGATGAAGAGGTCTGCGCACAGATAGGTCTGCGCATCATGAAAGTGGGCTGTGTTTGGCCCTTAGATGCACAGGATGCAAGAAATTTTGCCACCGGCCTAGAAGAGATTTTGGTTGTCGAGGAGAAGCGCCAAATTCTCGAGTACTCGCTTAAAGAAGAGCTCTACAACTGGCGAGATGATGTGCGGCCACGCGTATTTGGCAAATTTGATGAGCGCGACAACGCCGGGGGAGAATGGTCGGTGCCGCGCGGTGAGTGGCTGTTACCGGCATGTTATGAGCTATCCCCGGCGGTCATCGCCAAGGCGATAGCGACTCGGCTAGAGAGTGTGGGCCTGCCGGCACACGTCGCCGCGGGTATCACTAAGCGACTGGCGGTTATCGAGGCCAAAGCGCGAGAGGCATCCCTGCCGCGGATTACCAACGAGCGCAAGCCTTGGTTCTGTTCCGGCTGTCCTCATAACACCTCGACAAAAGTGCCTGAGGGCTCGCGCGCTCTGGCCGGCATTGGTTGTCACTATATGTCCATGTGGATGGATCGTGATACTGAGACATTTTCTCAAATGGGTGGCGAGGGTGTCAGTTGGATCGGACAGATGCACTTCTCCAAGGACAAACATGTCTTTGCCAACTTGGGTGATGGCACCTATTTTCATTCGGGCCTGCTGGCGATTCGTGCCGCGATCGCCGCGGGTGCGAATATTACCTACAAAGTGCTCTACAACGACGCGGTGGCGATGACCGGTGGGCAAGCCGTTGATGGACAGCTGACCGTGGCGATGATCGCTCAGCAGTTAGTGGCTGAAGCCGCGCAAAAGGTGGTTATCGTCGCCGATGATCCGCAGCGCCATGCCGGCGATAAAACTATTCCCGCCACGGTGGAGGTGTTGCACCGCGATCAGTTCGATCAGGTTCAGCGTCAATTGCGCGATACGCCCGGAACCACCGTGATTATTTATGACCAAACCTGCGCGACCGAGCGTCGCCGGCGCCGCAAACGTGGGCTCGAAGAGGATCCGTCGCGTCGAGTGGTGATTAATCCAGCCGTCTGTGAGGGTTGTGGCGACTGTTCAGTACAATCAAACTGCCTCTCGGTTGAGCCGCTGGCAACCCCTTTGGGGACCAAGCGAACAATCAATCAAAATAGCTGCAACAAGGATTTTTCCTGCCTCAAAGGGTTCTGTCCAAGCTTCGTAACCCTCGAAGGGGCGCAACTTCGCAAGCCCCAAGCGGCCTCCAGCGAGCGGCTATTGCCGCCGATACCGGCGCCCACTCTGCCCTCGTTAGAGCGGCCGGTGGGTGTGCTCGTTACCGGTGTGGGCGGAACAGGCGTCGTCACCATTGGCGCGCTGCTGGGCATGGCCGCCCATCTTGAAGGCAAAGCCGTCACAGTGCTCGACCAGACAGGCTTGGCGCAGAAGGGTGGCGCGGTCATGAGCCATGTACAGATTGCCGCAACGCCTGAGCAGATCCATGCGACGCGTATTGCTACCGGTGAGGCGAAGGTGTTGATCGGTTGCGACGAAATTGTATCCGCTTCGGCCGACGCGCTCTCGCGAGTGCGCCTCGGCCACACCGTCGCAGTAGTCAACAGCGCATCGATACCGACAGCGGAGTTTGTTACTAATCGCGATTGGCAGTATCCGCGTCAGGCGGTAGAGCAAGATCTCAACAGAGCGTTAGCGCAAGGCTATCAGCTCATCGATGCTAATCAGTTATCACAGCAACTGCTGGGCGACACCATCTTCACCAATCCACTGCTGCTTGGCTATGCCTGGCAGAAAGGGTGGTTGCCGTTGAGCGAGCAGGCGTTGTTGCGCGCCATGGAGTTGAATGCGGTCGCGGTTGAAAAAAATCAACGCGCTTTCGCTTGGGGGCGAGTAGCGGCTCACGACCTCAGCTTGCTACAACAGGATCAGCAACCGCAACCGGTTAAGTTAATGATTCCCGAGACGCTCTCGGAGGTTGTCGAGTTGCGCTCTGCTGCTCTCAGAGAGTATCAGGACAGCCGCTATGCTGCCCGCTATGAGCGGCTCATTGGCGATTTTGCCCGAGCCATTGAGGCGGTTCCCGGTGCCGATGCGCTGGCGCTCGCGGCGGCTAAAAACCTGGCTAAGTTGATGGCCTATAAAGATGAGTATGAAGTGGCTAGGCTGCACACTGATGCCGATTTTTTCCAGCAGCTGCGTCAACAGTTTGAGGGTGAGCCCGGCGTGGACTACCAACTGAACTACCATCTGGCGCCACCACTGGTGGCGAAAAAAGATGCCGCTGGCCATCTTACCAAGAGCCGCTATGGCCAATGGATGCTCACCGCTTTTCGACAGTTGGCTAAATTGAAAGGGTTGCGTGGACGCGGACTAGATATTTTTGGCTACAGTGGAGAGCGTCGCCAGGAGCGAGCGCTTATCGCCGAATATATTGAGCTGCTGGACGAGCTCGGCGGTGGACTTCACAGCGGCAATTGTCACACTGCACTGGCGCTTCTCAACCTGCCCGATCAGATCCGTGGCTACGGCCATGTCAAGCAGCGGTCCATGCTGGCAGCGGCAGCAGAGCGCAAGACTTTACTGCAGCAGTGGCGCGAGCAGACCAACAGTTGAATTGAGTGAACGCAACTAGTGAACCATGACTAACCAGAGGGGCAAATTTATGCGAGCAGCGATTATTACTGAACCCGGGGTGACGCCGGTGGTGATGGAATTTCCGTCGCCTCAAGCGGTGCCTGGGGCACAACTTATCGACGTGCGCACGACCGGTTTAGGCGGTTGGGATGTGCTCGGCGCATACCGCTTAGGCGTGCAGTTTCCCTGTGTCATCCGCGGAGAGGGGGTAGGTTTTTTGGCCGATGGTCGGCGTGTCTATTTTGGTGAGCGCTCAGTGGCGCCATACGGCTCTTGGGCGGAGCAGACCATTGTGCCAGAGGCAGAGGTGTGGGAGGTTCCCGACGACATAGATGACAACACCGCGATCGCAATGGGGATAGCCGGCACTGGGGCGCTCATTCCGCTGGAGGGGGCTAACATCCAGCCTCATGAAACGGTGCTGATCTTGGGTGCGACCGGTACTCTGGGGCAGTTGGCACTGCAGTTTGCTCGTTACCTCGGCGCCGCCAAGGTAGTCGCAGCGGGTCGCAATCGCGAGACTCTGGAGAGATTAAAGCGTCGCGGCATGGCCGATGAGATCGTGGTGTTGGGCGGCGCGGACGACACCGCCGCCCACAAAGCGGTAGCCGGTGAGGGCTACGATGTCATTTTGGATGGTGTCTGTGGGCAGCCGCTATTAGACAGTCTGCCGGCGGCCCGCGCTGGGTCGAGAATCCTGACCATCGGCACCAGTGCTGGGCGACAAATTCATTTGGATATGGCGCATTTGCTATTTAAGTCACTGTCGACTGTGGGCACCGGTCAGCGCCCAGCGGCAACGCGGCATCAGGACTGGTTGCGGCTGTTGCAAATATCGCGCGATATATCCATAGAATTGGAGTACAGCCAGTTTGATTTTGCTGACGCGGCGGCGGCCTGGCAAGCGCAGTGCGACGGAGTCAACAAAAAGATCGTGGCGACTCTGCGCTAATCTCCGCTCGCCTCACGGCTCAGACTGAGCATTGTCTGCGCGTAGGGTTTCTGTCCACTCCAGCACAGCCACAAGCCGACCGCTGAGAGAGGCGCTGCGCTCAGTGCAATAGACCAATGCAGCATGGCGTTGTCGTTGAACAGTTGATCGGTAATGAGTGCGACTAGCGTCGGCCCTAGGCCGATGCCGAGCAGGCCGCCGAGCAGCAGGTAGATAGCGATCAGCTGGCCGCGCATGCGGTTGGGGGTAATCTCCTGGATAGCGACCGGCGCTGCAGTCTGGGCGATGGCCAGCCCTACAAGGCTGAGGCCGAGCAAGGTGCAGCACCAAAATGGATCCGGCATCAGCGACCAGACCGAGACGGTCGGCAGCAGCAAACACTGGCCGACCAGGGTGACTTTAAAGCGCGCACTGGTATGGTTTTTTGCATGCCAGTAGTCACTTAACCAACCGCTGATTAAGGTGCCCAGCGTGCCACATATCGCGATCAGTAGCCCGATGGTGACCCCCGACTCGGCGCTGGGAATGTCGAACCGCCGTTGCAGCATGGTGGGTGCCCACGCCAAACTGCCGTAGCCGATGACGGCCAAGATGGCGGGATACACCAGCACCCGTGAGAAAGTTGCCCGCTGTCGATATAAAAAATGGCCAACATCGCGAATCGATGGCGCGCTCGTGTTGCCGCGACCGTGGTCTTGGCGGCGAGGTTCGCCGACGGTCAGCAGCAGACCGGCGACGAGGATGCCGGGTGCCCCCGCCAGCAAAAACATCCAGCGCCAGGTGTCGAGTCGACCTAGGCCAGGCAGCTCGACACCGTCCGCGGGCAGCCCCTGCAGAATCAACCCCCCAAGTAACAACGAGGCCCCAGAACCTATACCGATCGACATGTAGTAGATGGCCAGAGCCCGGCCGCGCCGTTCGGGCCGGATGGTGTCAGCAATCATTGAGTAGGCGGCGGGTGCCAGCACAGCTTCGCCTACGCCAACACCCATGCGGCCGACGAACAGCTGCCAATAATTTGTGGCAAAGCCAGAGAGCATCGTCATCAGGCTCCAAAACAGTAGTCCTGCCAGAATTAAATTGCGCCGATGGCCGCGGTCAACCAGCCTACCTAGCGGGATTCCCGCCAGTGTATAGACGATGGCGAAAGCGTACCCCTGCAGAATACTGAAGGCGGTATCGCTGATCGCGAACTGGGCTTTTATCGGCCCCACCAGCAGCGTGGGGAGCTGTCGATCCATCTGCGACAGCACCGTGACTAAAAACAACACCAAGATCACATACCAGCCATAACGCTCCGATGGATAAGAATCGGATGATTGCAACGACGCTTTTTTCATCATTATTTGCACACTTATTAATTTTGTGTTTAATTTACCACTGGTTGATCGATGATAAAAGCCGTCTCTAGCGATTGCTGGCGTCGAATAAAAAAAGTAGGGGATGGGTGTGGCTGCTAAAAAAATAACAGAGCGCGATGAGTCAAATCTGGTCGCTGCGATAGAGGCGCTCGTCGGCGGTCGAGTGGTCGCCATGACTCGGCAAATACGCTGGCGCCCATCTTGGTTTGTCGATGTTGAAAAAGACGGCGAGCTGATCAAGCTCTATGTGCGCGGCGACCGCCACAGCGATGTGGTGCCGTTCCCTGACTTGAAGCGCGAGGCCGACATCTTGCAGATTATGGCTGAGCACGGTATCCCGGCACCGCACATCTATGGCATGTGCGAATCGCCAGCGGCGATCATCATGCAGTGCTGCGCCGGCACCCGCGATGTCGCTTGCGCAGCTGACGATGCGCAGCGCAAACATGTCGCCCGCCAATACATTGAAGCGCTAGTGAAGCTGCATCAACTGCCGCTGGAACCCTTTGAAGCGGTGGGAATTCATCGCCCCAAGGGCGCCAAGGCGATCGCACTGGCCGGTTTAGATGCCTATTGGCATCTCTATGAAAAACATAAAGTCGGCCCTGATCCGCTGGTCGAGTTCGCTATCCGCTGGTTGCGCAACCACTACCCTAGGCAGCGTGACACGGCTAGCTTTATCGCCTTTGACGCCGGCCAATTCATGTTTGCTGACGGCGAGCTGACCTGCCTCTACGATTTTGAGTTTGCCATGATTGGCGACCCCATGACCGACTTGGCCACTATGGCGATGCGCCATTCGCACGAGCCAACGGGTGATGACATAGAGGTGCTCTGTCGCTATTACGCAGAGCTCAGCGGCCAACCGGTCGACCCCCAGGTAGTTCGCTTCCATCACGCCCTGTTTTCAACCGTTGCCTGCATGCAGTTTATTGGCACCGTTGCCAATCCGACGCCGGGGGATCCGCACGACGTCTATCTGGAGTGGTCATTGGCGCTGCGCAAGACATTAATCAATGCGCTGGCAGACTGTATGCAAATAACGCTGCCGACAACGCCGCCACTGCCCAAACAGTCAGCGGTGCGCGCGCCGTTGCTGGAGATGATCGCCGATCAAATGACGCAAATTGAGGCCGTG
>JBELGO010000053.1:0-11501 GCA_042091915.1 SAR92 clade bacterium
GTTTGCTGTGTTGGGTTTCTATCTGCTTGGTCTTATCGAAGACTTTGTGGGTGGAATAGCCCCTCGGTTGCGCTTGTTGGTAATGTTGACATTGGCGGCTATCTTCGCGGCAACGTCACTGAATCTTTTCCTCAGTAGTGATAAAACTGTCCCACTTGTCGGCTGGCTGGGGAATTGGCATAGCCTTATTTTGCCGGTCGCTATTTTGTGGATTGCCGGCCTTCCTAACGCTTTTAACATTGCAGATGGTGCCAATGGGCTGGTAGCAGGACTGTCATCTGTCATTTTTGTCGCTTTAATTGATACGGGTGTGCAGCTGGGATTGACCGTTGCAGTGTGGGAAATACTGTTAGTGGGTACACTGCTTTTTCTGCTGCCCAATGTCTTGACCGGCAAGCTATTTTTAGGTGATGGTGGCGCTTATTTGCTGGGTTCTGCGCTGGCTGTTTCGATTATCGTGGTGCTCAGCGTTGCACCGCATCTCACTTCCTATTACTTGGTGTTAATGTTTTATCCTCTGGCTGATTTAGGTTGGGCGATATTAAGACGGGTGAAGAACGGGCGCTCACCGTTGTCTGCCGATGAGGGGCATCTGCACAATTATATTTATTCTCGTTTGAGGAGGCGCACTGAGCCGTTATTAGCCAACAGTGTCACGGGTCTGTCGATAGTCGCATTATTTACTGGCGTGCCTTTTTTGCTCGGCCAGTGGCTAATAATTTCGCCTTGGAATTGGCTTTGGGTTTTGGCCTTGCAGCTCTTGAGTTATCTTCTATTATGGCAGTGGCTCAACAAAACAGTTGCAAAATAAACAACAGTGGTTGCCTGTTGTAAAAGTATTTTTTAATTTCGCTAGAAGGTTACAGTTGGTTATGGACGATAAAAAAAGGTTTCTGAATCTTATTGCTGCAGCACTCTGCAGTACTGGCTTACTGCTGGCTGGCACCGTTTCTGCGCAAATGCCGACCTCGGCTCAATTGCAGCAACTCCAACAACTTTCGGCAGCCGAACAACAGCGTTTGGCGCGCCAGCTGGGCATAGATTTGCCTGCGTCTAAGCAACACTCAGCGCCGCGGCTTGCAGAGCCAGTAGAGCCCGTTGAGCAGAACATTTCGCTAATTTTGGCCAAGGAAGGAGAGTTCTCAGATATTGTTGAAGAGCCCAAAGTCGAACGCTTTGGCCACAGCCTGTTTAACCGCAATATCAGTACCTTTGCGGCTACCGATAATAACAATGTCCCCGATAGCTATCGTCTGGGTGTGGGCGATGAGCTGGTGGTACAGCTCTACGGCAAAGAGAGCGAGACTGTCACGGTGCAAGTGGGACGCGATGGCCAGGTAGTTATCCCGCGTTTGGGCCCCATGGTGCTGGCTGGCCTTTCATTTGAGGCGGCTCGCGATTTGCTTCTGCAGCGTGTAAGCGAACAGCTCATTGGTGTCGACGCGGTGGTCTCTATGGGCCGGCTGCGCGCGATTAATATCTTTATGGCAGGTGAGGTGGCTGTGCCTGGGGCTTTCTCTGTCTCGGCGCTAACCACTGTCACTCAGGCGCTGTTCCAAGCGGGCGGGATTAGCGATATTGGCTCTCTGCGCCATATTGAGGTTAAGCGCGGCGGTGAAAAATTGGGCAGTTTTGATCTTTACGATCTGCTGTTGCGCGGCGATGCCAGCGGCGATTTGCGTTTGCGTTCTGGCGATGTGGTGTTTGTGCCACCCTACCAAGCTCTGGCAGAGATTACCGGGGCGGTTAAGCGGCCGATGTTTTACGAGCTAAAAGGTTATGAGACCGTTGATGATCTGGTTGCCATGGCCGGCGGACTAACTCGCGAAGCCTACACCGGTGTCGCAGCTCTGAGCCGCATTGATAACGCAACTGGCTTGCCGACGATAGAGACTGTCTCGGTGGGTGATATCGAGGTGCGGCGCACGGCAGTGCGCAACGGCGATAAACTGCGTATTTTTGAGTCCGGCAGCGAGTTGGCAAATGTAGTAACCGTTGAAGGTGCCGCCTATCGCAGTGGCGATTTTGGTTGGCGCCCGGGCTTGCGCTTCTCTGATCTGATCAGCGACGCGCAGCGCGACCTGCTGCCAACGGCAGATCTTTACTACGCGCTAATTGCGTCAGAGGTGGGTGAAGATGCGCAAATAAAGTTGACCCAGTTTTCTATTGCCGACGCTTTAGCCGATGTTGGCAGCGCCGCTGACCCTATTTTAAAGTCGCGAGATACGCTTTATATCTTTGCCCAGCCGCAACTAACAGAGCTGGATAGCCGATTAGAAAGCGGTGAAGAAACTAAAGAGATCCAAAAGCAGAATCAGTATAGCCGCCAGCAACTGTTGCAGCCGGTGTTAGAAAAGCTGCGCCGCCAGGCGCGTTTTGGTGAGCCAGTGCAAACGGTATCGGTCTCCGGTGCGGTGCGCGCAGCAGGGACGTATCCTTTCGTTGAGGGCGCGACGGTTGCCGATCTCATTTTTGCCGCAGGCGGTTTGACTCAATCAGCCTTTACCCAGTCGGCAGAGTTGCGTCGTCTAGAGAGTAATGGGCAAGGCGAGGTAGAGGCCGATTACCGCGAAATAGACCTCTCCCAAGCATTGGTTGATCAGGCAGTGACTTTGCAGTCTCGCGACCATCTCAATGTACGAGATATCCCCGACTGGAGCCCGACCGACTCGGTGCGCATTGAGGGCGAAGTGCGCTTTCCGGGTACTTATCTGATCGAGAAAGGGGAGACCCTTGCCGAGCTGATCAGCCGTGCTGGCGGCGCCACCGACGAGGCCTTTTTTGCCGGCGCAGTGTTCACCCGTGAAGCGATTGCGCGCAAAGAGCGCGAGCAAGCTCAACAGTTTGCCCGCTCAATTGAGAAGACCTATGCCACTTCTATGCTTACTGAAGAGCAGAAAGATGAGTCTCTTGCCGATATCCGAGCGATCGCTGAACAGCTTCAAAACTTTGAAGGGCAGGGGCGTTTGTTGATTGATCTGCAAGCTATTATGGCGGGTGAGTTAGAGCGCGATATTGAGCTCACCGATGGCGATGTGCTGGTGATTCCAAAAGCCATTTCTACGGTCACCGTTGTCGGTGAGGTGCAGCAACCTAGCTCTCATTTATTTAATCCGAAAGCTAAAATTAAAGATTATTTGGCACTCTCGGCTGGCCTCACTAAGCGGGCAGATGACCGCGCTATTTACGTGGTAAAAGCCAACGGTATGGTGCGCCCTTATCAGCGCGGGCTCTTTGGCAAAAACAGATTAGAGCCGGGCGATACCATTGTGATCCCGGTCGATTCTGCTTACAAAGAGAGCTTGGTGGCGTGGAAAGACATTACCCAAATCTTCTATCAGAGTGCAGTTTCAATCGCAGCGGTGTTGGCGCTCTGATGCCTTTTTTAATGGAGTTAACAGCATGAGCAGTGAGCGCAGAGCCGAGCAGGACATTAATTTGGCCAGTGAATACCGTCAGATGGCGATGCTACAGGATGATGAGATCGATCTGCGCGAACTATTTGCCGTGCTCTGGGCGGGGCGTTTGCAGATAGTCGCTGTTACCGCGGCGGCGGCGCTGTTGAGTGTTGTGGTCGCTTTGAGTCTGCCCAACATCTACCGCGCCGAAGCGTTGTTGATATCTAGCGATAGCGACAGCAGTGGTAGTTTGGGTGCTTTGGCCGGTCAGTTGGGCGGCCTAGCCAGCCTTGCCGGTGTCAACCTCGGCGGCGCTGACAGTGACCGCGCGCAAGTAGGTATGGAGGTGCTCAAGTCGCGTCAGTTTTTTGCCCAGTTTATTGCCAAGCGCGATGTGCTGGTGCCCCTGATGGCCGCTGATTCTTGGGATGCAGCCACGGGAGAGTTGGCTGTAGATGAGGAGCAGTACGATGTAGCTGGCCAGCGCTGGGTGCGCGACGTTGAGCCCCCACAGCAAGTGCAGCCCTCAGTACAGGAGGCGCACAAAAAATTCTTGGAGCTGTTCAGTGTCAGCCAAGATAAAAAAACTGGCTTGGTTACCATTGCTGCCGAACACCTTTCGCCAGTGGTCGCACAACAGTGGGTGAGTTGGCTGGTTGAGGATATTAATGCAGCAATGCGCGAGCAAGATATTGCCGAGGCGCAGCGTTCTATTACTTACTTAGAAGAGCAGATTAACCAAACCAGCCTGGCCGATCTGCAAACGGTATTTTTTGGCTTGATTCAAAAACAGACCGAGCGAGTGATGCTGGCTAAAGTGCGCAGTGAGTACCTGTTTAAAACCATTGACCCGGCTGTAGTGCCCGAGCTTAAAAGTAAACCTAAGCGGGCGTTGATCTGTGTGCTGGGTACGTTGTTGGGTGGTCTCTGTGCACTATTATTGGTGCTAGTTCGCCATTATTGGTTGCGTGAAAATACTCTTTCCGAATTAACCTAGCTTAGCCGGAGAATAACCTTTTGCCACTGCCGGTGGGTGCCTGCTGAGATGTTGCTCAACGATATTGATGCTGTTGAAAAGAGTGCTGAGCAGAGGTGGCGACAGTCTGGCTATTCCCAGTTTACTCTTGGCTGACTCCAGCTGTTTTTCGACAGTGCGATGGCTTAGGCCATAGTGCACAGCACTCTCTTTCGCGGTAAGCCCCAAATACCGCAATTTAAGCATTTGCTGCTCGCGCTGTGTCAGCCAGACCTGTTCTCTCTCGGCCAACATCGTCTGTTTGAGCCCATTTAAAAAGTTTAACTTCGGTTCAAAAGGGCTTTCAGAAAGTTTTTCGATTAACCGCTCGATCCAGGTAAAGTGCGATTTGAGTGGATGCGACCTGGTGTTATCAATCGTGATAACGGCAGAACCAAATAGTGCGTTGCTGCGGTACGCGCTTTTCTCACTGCCGACAATGAGTGAGTAGGGGCAATTAGCTGTCAGAGAATGTGGTTTTTGCAGAGAGAGTCGAAAGAATAATTTGGATTCAGCTGGAGAATCCAATTGTTTTGGCTTTTTTGAGGTGCGGTTGGGCATCGATAATCCTTATCTTGCGACCTAGTATATTATTGGCTGATCCAGTGCCTGATATTGGATTGATTCTAAAGTAACCTCGCGAGATTGGTATCAGTAAGACTACGTAGTGGGTAGTTAACTGTATGCCACGAAAGATGCCGAGTCCAATAAACTAACATGGCTGGACGAGGCGGTTTTATAAGCGTTTGGTCTTATAGCGTTAGCCGTTGTGGCGGGTTAATTTAAGCAGCTATTCACAGTCTAGCGATGAGATGCAAACGACAGTTTTCGTCTTATTCAAATAGTCGCGAGGAAAAGATGCAGAAACTACCCGAGAGCACGTTGCCAGCCAGCCAACAACAGATGTGGCGCGAGGCTGCCGAAGATATCCACTGGTATAAATCACCGAGCCAACTGCTCGATGACAGCCAGCCGCCTTTTTACCGTTGGTTTGCAGATGGTATGACCAACGCCTGTTACAACGCTGTCGATCTGCAGGTAGAACAGGGCCGCGGCGAACAAGCGGCAATCATTTATGACAGCCCTGTAACAGCTGTTAAGCGCCAGATTACCTACAACCAACTGCTCGATGATGTCAGCCGCTTTGCTGGCTTGCTGCGTCAGCAGGGGGTAGAGCAGGGCGACAGAGTCCTGCTCTATATGCCGATGATTCCCGAGGCCGCAGTGGCCATGCTCGCCTGCGCCCGCATAGGCGCTGTGCACTCGGTGGTGTTCGGCGGCTTTGCCAGTAATGAATTGGCGGTGCGGATAGACGATGCAACACCCAAAGTGGTGGTCACGGCGACTTGCGGAATCGAGCCAAACCGCGTGGTGGAGTACCAACCGCTCCTCAACAGAGCGGTAGAGATGGCCCAGCACAAGCCCGCGGCTTGTATTGTGCTAGAGCGCGAACAGTGTGCGCTAGAGCTGGGGCCGCGCGATATCGATTGGGCCAGTGCGGTCGCCGCTGCACCGCACACTGAGTGCGTGGCGCTACCGGCCAACCATCCGCTGTATATTTTGTACACCTCAGGGACAACCGGCCAACCCAAAGGAGTGGTGCGCGATACCGCCGGCAGTATTGTCGCGCTGAAGTGGAGCATGGCCAATATTTATAACGTTAAACCTGGCGATGTCTACTGGGCAGCCTCCGATGTGGGCTGGGTAGTAGGGCACTCTTATATCGTTTACGGGCCACTGTTTAATGGCAACACTACGGTTATTTATGAAGGAAAGCCGGTGGGTACGCCCGATGCGGGGGCATTTTGGCGGGTGATTGAAGAGTACCAAGTGAAGGTGCTGTTTACAGCGCCGACAGCTTTCAGGGCGATCCGCAAGGAGGACCCCAATGCCGAACTGATGCATCACTACGACTTGAGCTCGCTGCAGGCACTCTTTTTAGCCGGTGAGCGCTGTGACCCCGACACACTCAACTGGGCTTTGGAGATGCTCGACCGACCGGTGATAGACCACTGGTGGCAGACTGAGACCGGTTGGTCTATCTGTGCCAACTGCCTGGGTCGCGAGCAGCTGCCCATTGTCGCCGGCTCTCCAGCGCGCGCAGTGCCCGGTTACGACGTACAAGTTCTAGACGAGCAAGGCAATCCTGTCGAAGCCGGTACCATTGGCGCGTTGGTAGTAAAAAACCCGCTGCCGCCGGGTACATTCACGACACTCTGGCAAGCCCCAGAGCGCTATCAGAGCGCGTACTTTGATAAGTTCCCTGGTTACTACGAGACTGGCGACGCCGGTTATATCGACGAAAACGGTTACGTCTTTGTTATGGCGCGCACCGACGATGTTATCAATGTCGCTGGCCACAGGCTCTCCACAGGAGCTATAGAAGAGGTACTGGCAGGCCACCCTGCAGTGGCCGAATGTGCTGTCATTGGCATTACCTGCCCGATGAAGGGGCAGTTGCCGATGGGCATGCTGGTGCTCAATGCGGGTGTTACCCAAACAGAGGAGCAGGTGGTGGCGGAGGCGATTGCCAAGGTGCGCGCCGAGATCGGCCCGGTCGCAGCCTTTAAGTTATGTGCTGTGGTGGCGCGGTTGCCCAAGACCCGCTCGGGCAAAATTTTGCGCGCGACTATGCGCAGTATTGCCGATGGCACTGAATGGAAAATGCCGGCGACTATCGACGATCCTGCGATCTTAGACGAAATTACCGCAGTTCTGGCCACATTAGGCTACCCAGCGGCCAGTTGATGCGGTTATTCCTATAGCTTATAAAGTAGTTTGTGGGATCTATTTTTGTTGCGAGTTGTCTCAACGGCTGAGAATTACGCAGTGAGCTTTGTTCGCTGATGACTACAATAGTAGACTTGGTAATCTCACAATGCTTATGAATGTTATCTGATCACTATTAGAACGCGGAGAAGTTCCCTTGCAACCGACAGACATCGCCAATCCCGAGCACTTCCACAAAGTGGTCGACTGTCAGTACGCCTGCCCGGCGCATACCCCGGTACCACAATATATTCGTCTGATCGCGCAGCAGCGCTATAGCGAGGCGTATTTGCTCAATTGGGAGTCCAATGTGTTTCCCGGGGTGTTGGGCCGCACTTGTGATCGCCCCTGCGAGCCAGCCTGCCGGCGTGGTCGGGTCGAAGAAGAGCCAGTCGCTATCTGTCGCTTAAAGCGTGTCGCAGCGGATTTTAAAGAAGATATTAAAGCGCAGCTGCCCACTATCCCTGAGCAGAAGAACGGTAAAAAAGTTGCACTGATCGGTGCCGGCCCGGCAGCACTGACAGTGGCGCGCGACTTGGCGCCTCTGGGTTATGAGCTGGCTATTTACGATGCGCAGCCCAAAGCGGGTGGTTTTATGCGCAGCCAGATACCTTCTTTCCGGCTCCCTGAGGCAGTTTTGGATGAAGAGGTCGGTTACATCCTCGATATGGGTCCGGTCACTCACTTTAACCACTATGTAGAGAGCCTTAAGGCTCTTTTAGACAAAGACTACGACGCGGTATTTGTGGGCAGCGGTGCGCCTCGCGGACGCGATCTGCCCAACTTACCGGGCCGCAGTGAAGCGGACAGCGATATCCATATTGGTATCGACTGGTTGGCCAATGTGGCCTTTGAGCACACTCAATCGATTGGTGAAAAGGTGATTGTGTTGGGCGGCGGCAATACCGCTATGGACTGCTGTCGCACCGCGCGACGCCTCGGCGGCAAAGATGTCAAAGTGATTGTGCGCAGCCCGTTTGACGAGATGAAAGCCTCGGCTTGGGAGAAAGAGGACGCTCTCCACGAGGATATCCCAATTATCGATAACCATGTGCCGAGCGAGTTTGTTCTTGAGAGCGGAAAACTGGTCGGTATGCGCTTTGACAAAGTTGAAGCGCAGTACGATGAAAGTGGCAAGCGCTCACTGGTACCCACAGGCGAGCAAGTGTTCTATCCGTGTGACCAAGTGCTCGTGGCTATTGGCCAAGAAAACGCCTTCCCGTGGATTGAGCGCGATCTCGGCATTGAGTTCGACCAGTGGGAGACACCTGTGGTCGATGCGACCAGTTTCCAGTCGACACTACCCAAGGTGTTTTTTGGTGGCGACGCCGCTTTTGGCCCTAAAAATGTCATTACCGCTGTCGCTCATGGCCACCAGGCGGCTATTTCGATCGATCTGTTCTGTCAGGGCGAGTCGGTACTACAACGACCCGCGCCGCGTACCAACTTGATCAGTCAAAAGATGAATATCCACGATTGGACCTACGACAACGGGGTCGCCTCTGATCTGCGCTTTGTTGTACCCCTGGCCGACAAAGAACAGGCGTTGCAGGATCGCCGTTTGGAGGTTGAGCTGGGCTTTGATCTGGCTACCGCATATCAAGAGGCGGAGCGCTGCCTCAACTGTGACGTACAGACCGTCTTCGATGCGGCCAACTGTATTGAGTGTGACGCCTGTGCCGATGTCTGCCCAACGAGTTGTATTAACTTTACTGCGGATGGTGAAGAGGATGATCTGCGCAGCCGGCTCAATGTGCCCTCTACAGATAGAGACCAAGTGCTCTATGTGGCCGACGGGCTTAAAACAGGCCGCATCATGGCCAAAGACGAAAATGTCTGCCTGCACTGTGGTTTGTGTGCCGAGCGCTGCCCAACTGGCGCTTGGGATATGCAGCAATTTAATTACCAAGTGACCAAAAGTGCCGAGGTGCTTGCGGTGCCTCTGGTGCAGATACAAGAGCGAGTGGGATAGTCCGATGAGTGCAATAGCAGCTGTAAATGATCTGGTTATCCGCTTTGCCAATGTCAATGGTACCGGCTCGGCCAGTGCCAACGGTCTATTTGCCAAGGCCTGTTTTCGCATGGGTATACCGGTAACGCCAAAGAATGTCTTCCCCTCCAATATTCAGGGCTTGCCTACCTGGTATGAGGTGCGTGTCAGCGAAAAAGGCTATCTCGGTCGCCGTGAAGGAATCGATTTTATCGTCTGCATGAACGGCCAGAGCTTAGCCGATGATATTGCCAGCGTGCGCAGTGGCGGTTATGTGCTCTATGACAATAGCAAACCGCTCGATTTGCGATTAGAGCGCAGCGATGTCAACTTTTTAGGTATTCCATTGGCCGCTATCTGCCGCGATGAGTACCCTGATCTGCGCCGTCGCCAGCTGATGAAAAATGTTATCTATATTGGTGCCCTTGCGGCGCTGTTGGATATTGAGTTCGAGGTATTAAAAGATCTCATTGGCGATCAGTTTCGCGGCAAAGACAAACTGATTGCGCCCAATATTCACGCTTTGGAGATTGGTTACCGCTACGCCACAGAGCATTTTAGCTGCCCGCTCGCCCTGCGCCTCGAACGTCGCGATTTGGTCGGTGACAAAATTATGCTCGAGGGTAACGCGGCTCTAGGTATTGGCTCTGTCTACGCAGGTGCTACAGTCGTTGGTTGGTACCCAATTACTCCCTCTACCTCGGTGGTGGATGCATTTGAAAAGTACGCCAACCGCCTGCGCATTGATGCCGGCAGCGGCGAGAAGAAATTTGCCATCGCCCAAGCGGAAGATGAGCTGGCCGCAATGGGCATTGTGATTGGCGCCAGTTGGAACGGTGCGCGCGCCTTTACCGCTACTTCTGGCCCCGGTGTTTCACTCATGAGCGAGTTCTTGGGGCTGGCCTATTTCGCTGAAGTGCCGGTGGTGTTGTTTAATATTCAGCGCGCAGGGCCCTCTACCGGCATGCCGACCCGCACTCAGCAGTCAGATATTTTCTCGTGCGCTTATGCCTCTCACGGCGATACCAAGCAGGTCTTGCTGTTCCCAGAAGATCCGCGCGAGTGCTTTGACATGGCCGCAGAGAGCTTTGACCTGGCCGAGCGGCTGCAAACCCCGGTGATTGTGATGAGTGATCTCGACTTGGGGATGAACGAATTTTTATGCGAGCCACTGGTGTGGGATGACGAGCGTCAGTACGATCGCGGCAAAGTCTTTAACCAGCAACAGCTCGAAGAGATGAGCGAAAAATTTGGTCGCTACAAAGATATTGATGGTGACGGCATTCCTTATCGCACCTATCCGGGCACCCATCCTGACAAAGGGGCGTTCTTTACCCGCGGTACCTCGCGCGATCCGTATGCGGCCTATACAGAGAAGAGCGAAGTGTATATCGACAATATGGAGCGCCTGCTACATAAGTGGGAGACCGCCAAACAATTGGTGCCCGAGCCGCAGCTTTACCAAGAAAATAATACCAGTAAAAATGGCCTGCTGTTTTTTGGTACATCGACCGCTAGCTGTATTGAGGCGCGCGATTTACTGGCAGAAGAGGGCACCGCCATCGACTGTTTGCGCGTCTGCGCGTTTCCGTTTAATCGCACTATTGAGCAGTTCATTGCCGAGCATGATCAGGTCTTTGTGGTCGAGCAAAATCGCGACGGCCAATTGCGCAAGTTGCTGGTTGGCGAGTGCGACATTGATCCTAAAAAACTGGTCAGTGTGCCACTCTACGATGGTATGCCGATCACGGCTCGCCAGGTGATCGACCACGTCAACGCCAAAACCCGCACTGCAGTGGTTACACCATTGCACAAGCAGCCAGCCTGAGCCGGAGAGAGTGTTATGAGTTACGCAAAATCCACCTTCCGTCACCCCGCATTACAACCCAATGAGCTCGGTTACGATAAACGCGCCTATGAGGGCGGGCTCTCTACTCTGTGTGCTGGCTGTGGCCACGACTCGGTGGGAGCGGCAATCGTCCAAGCCTGCTTTGAAGCCAATATTGAGCCACACAAAGTGGCTAAAATTTCTGGTATCGGCTGCTCGTCAAAGACGCCAGCCTATTTTTTAGGTAAGTCGCACGGCTTTAATTCAGTCCACGGGCGCATGCCTTCGGTGGCTACCGGCGCCAATATGGCCAATCGCGATATGATCTATCTGGGTGTCTCCGGCG
Organism: SAR92 clade bacterium; assembly: GCA_042091915.1. Classification (GTDB taxonomy): domain Bacteria; phylum Pseudomonadota; class Gammaproteobacteria; order Pseudomonadales; family Porticoccaceae; genus LSUCC0057. The sequence continues at coordinate 11,347 of JBELGO010000053.1, forward strand.
ATGGTGACTCGGCCTCCATTGGCTTTGGCCAATTTGCCCACGTCAACCGCCGCAACCTCAATATGCTCTACCTGGTTGAGAACAACGGCTGCTACGGCCTCACTAAGGGGCAGGACTCGGCGACCACCGATGTCGGTTCGGCCAGTAAAAAAGGG
>JBELGO010000054.1:0-11251 GCA_042091915.1 SAR92 clade bacterium
CGCTCAACTCAATGACTTCAACCTCATCGACACCACCGAGATCGGGTACGACTAATGTAGTGATCGTCATAACTCTCTCCTCACGCGTAGAGTGGGTCAGTTTTATCGGCGTCGATAGCCAGCTTTTTGAGCGCTTTGCTGACAACGCCCATCTCAATCTCACCGCTGTCGGCGAGCTGACGCAAAGCGGCGACAACAATATATCGACGATCTACCTCGAAGAAGCTGCGCAGCGCCTCGCGAGCATCGCTGCGGCCATAACCGTCAGTGCCAAGCACATGCAGAGGTCGATCAATAAAAGCGCGCAGTTGCTCTGCATGGTTTTTCATGTAGTCGGTGGCAATGACCACGGGGCCTGAGTGGCTCTCAAGCTGTTCGGCCAGATAGCTCTGGCGGGGGGTCTCCCCAGGGTGCAAAAGGTTCCAGCGCGCGGCAGCTTGACCGTCGCGGGTGAGCTGGTTGACGCTAGTCAGACTCCAAATATCGGCATTAACTTTGTAGTCGCGCTTGAGAATTTTAGCTGCTTCGCGCACTTCATTAAGAATGGTACCGGAACCCATTAGCTGGACTCTCAGTTTGCCGGTGGCCCCCTTCTCAAATAGGTAACCACCGCGAATGATACCCGACTCAACCTCTTCGCGACGCTCTTCTGGAATCGCTGGGTGAGTGTAGTTCTCGTTCATAGTGGTAATGTAGTAGAAGCAGTTTTCGCCCTGCTCGAACATCCGCTCAACGCCATCTCGAACAATCACCGCCAACTCATAGCTGTAGGTGGGATCGTAGCTGCGGCAGTTAGGAATAGTATTGGCTAGGATATGGCTGTGGCCATCTTGGTGCTGCAGCCCCTCACCATTGAGCGTTGTGCGCCCCGCTGTGGCGCCAATCAAAAAGCCGCGCGCCTGGCTGTCGCCCGCCGCCCATGCCAAATCACCGATACGCTGGAAGCCGAACATAGAGTAGAAGATATAGAACGGTATCATCGGGCAGCTGCTGGTTGTGTAAGCTGTCGCCAGTGCAATCCACGCCGACATGGCGCCCGCCTCGTTGATGCCCTCTTCCAGGATAACGCCCTTTTTATCCTCTTTGTAATACATGATCTGGTCGCGGTCGTGGGGAACATACTGCTGACCAGCTGAGGAGTAGATGCCCAGCTGGCGGAACATGCCCTCCATGCCAAATGTGCGCGCCTCGTCGGGCACGATCGGTACGACTCGCGAGCCGATCTGCTTATCTTTAATGAGATTGGCGAGCACTCGAACAAACGCCATAGTCGTGGATATTTCGCGCTCGCCGCTGCTCTCCAGCTGCTTGGCAAAACTCTCCAGGGGAGGCGCAGGCAAAGTTTGCAGCTGGTTGTTGCGCGCCGGTAGCGGCCCTCCCAAAGCTTCGCGTCGACGGCGCATGTAAGCTAACTCGGGGCTATCTTCCGGCGGCTTGTAGAATGGTAAGCTTTCGAGCTGATCGTCCGCCACAGGGATACCGAAACGATCGCGGAAGTTACGCAGGCTGTCGATATCGAGTTTCTTGATCGAGTGGGTGTCATTGGCCGCTTCACCTGCAGCGCCTAGACCGTAACCCTTAACGGTCTGGGCCAAAATCACTGTCGGCTGGCCTTTATGCGCAGCTGCCTCCGCATAAGCCGCATAGACTTTATAGGGATCGTGGCCGCCGCGGTTGAGGTGCATAATCTGCTCATCGGTCATATCGGCAACCAACTCCAGGAGCTCTGGATATTTGCCAAAGAAATGTTCGCGGGTATAACCGCCGCCATTAAACTTGTAGTTCTGTAGTTCGCCATCGCACACTTCATCCATGCGTTTAGCAAGAAGACCAGTCTTATCTTTCTCTAAGAGTGCATCCCAGTGACGACCCCAGATAACTTTAATGACATTCCAGCCGGCGCCGCGGAAGACTCCTTCCAGCTCCTGAATAATTTTTCCGTTGCCGCGCACCGGGCCGTCCAGGCGCTGCAAGTTACAGTTGACCACAAAGATTAGATTTTCCAGCTGTTCGCGCCCAGCCAGTGCTATCGCGCCAAGGCTCTCTGGCTCATCGGTCTCACCATCTCCCAAGAATGCCCACACTTTGCGGTCGCCGCGCGCCACTAGGTCGCGAGCAGAGAGATAGCGCATAACGTGAGCTTGATAGATCGCCTGAATTGGACCCAAGCCCATCGATACGGTTGGGAACTGCCAATAGTCGGGCATTAGCCACGGGTGCGGGTAGGAGCTCAGGCCATTGCCGTCGACTTCGCGGCGAAAACTGTTCAGCTGTTCCTCGCTCAAGCGCCCTTCCAAGTAGGAGCGCGCATACATGCCGGGGGCACTGTGACCTTGGAAGAAAACCAAGTCACCCGGTTGTTCGCCCTCGTGACCGTGGAAAAAGTAGTTAAAGCCAACGTCATAGAGTGTCGCGGCTGAGGAGAAGCTGGCGATGTGCCCGCCGATACCATCGCTCGCTTTGTTGGCGCGAGCCACCATCGCCATTGCGTTCCAGCGTATCAATGAGCGGATGCGGCGCTCCATAAACAGATCGCCGGGCATTTTTATCTCACGAGAGACGGGTATGGTATTGCGATAGGGAGTAGTTACCGCTGCTGGAAGAGAGATCCCGTCATCTACAGCTTTTTGCTGCAGAGCCCGCAGCAGGAAAGCGGCGCGTTCAGGGCCGTGTTCGCGATAGGTGTCGGCGAACGCCTTCATCCACTCATCAGTTTCGATCTGATCGATATCAATCTCAGTTTCAACGTCAGCAACCATTTTAAACTCCGAACTTTTTTGACTTTGATATATTAGTTCTAGATGGTAACGACACAGTCATCTTCGGGCAAATTTTTAACGCAAAAGTCTGCGAGCTCGAGGCAATTTAATCCTTAATTTTTTTATATCTTACTGTAAATATTAGCTTTTTATTAAATTGATATAATATATCAATTAATTTATCTACCGTTCAGCGGGTAAGTAAAATAACCGTCAATTTTGGCTTTAGCTTTGCCTCTAGTTGATTGATCAAGATCGGGAGCAGCGGTTATCCACCAGCGCTGGGGCTGGGAGGATAATCGAGTGATCGCCTCTTGCAACTGTATAACAGAGACCAGTTCTACAGCCGCTGCCACCTGGCTGCGAAAGTCAAAAGACTCACTACCAAACATTAAAGACTCAAAAAATCGCCCATTGAGCTCAGCTAAATTTTTGGGTTGCTCAACAACTCTACTGACCACCGAAGCTTGCAAGCGAGCCAGTGTTTGCGAGTCGAGCTGGTCGATACGAGCGGGTTGTGCCGCGAGGAAATCATCCACTGCCGCAGTGATGGCCGCAATCGGGTAGTCAGGTGATTGAACTACAAAGGCGATTCCGGGCAGACGATAAAAATTGCGGGCAACTGCGGCGACAACATAACCGAGTTGCTGTTCGGTGCGCAGTTGGGTGTAAAACGGGTTGGAAAGCCATTCTGCGGCCAACAGATTAACCGCGCGGGCATTGATCGTATCGCTGGAGCTCGGCAGGTAGAGGACTGCAGCCTGGTTGTTGCCTGGAACCCAGTAGGGAGTTGTCTGGGTGGTTGCAGCTAGTTTGGCTATTTTAAAATCGCCCTCTGCCGAGCGGCTGCCAAATTTTTCGGCCACTTGGTCGGCAAATCCGATCGCTTGGTCGCGAGTAAAGTTGCCGCTCACCAGTAAGCGAGCGGCCAAATTTTGCTTAAAGTTCGCAGCCCAAACTAACACCTGCTGCAAATCAGTCTGCTTAGCCATAGCGACTTTCTCATCCACCAACCAGCCGCCCTCCATATTGGTAGACAGCACCCCTAGAAGCTGGCGGAACGGAAACTCGCGTTTCGCATTATCCAAGTCCTCGAGATAACTCTGCTTAATCCGCTCAAAACGGGGCAATTCCAGTTGATCGCTATCGAGCGCTGCTAGGAGCTCACTGAGCACCAGCGGTTGCTTGTCTGAGTAGCCGCCAACTACGATTCTCCAGCCTCGCCCATCGCGCGCCAAGGAGACGTTGAGGCCAGCTTCCAGTGCAGGATAGAGCTGATCGTTAATCGAGTCCTGCACATAGCGGACAAATAGATCGCCATAAACTGTAGATTCTAGAGTTTGAGCCATTTCACTCTGCAGCTGTATAACAATATTGCCGCGCGGAACTTTAAAGCGTGTAGTCGGCAGGTGCCACGTCTCAACAGCGGCGTCAATTTTAACCGGCACATCAGTTTTTTCATTGCGCGCCACAGAAGCTGCAAGCAGCTCTGTATCCTCGGCAATATATCGATTCGCCTCTGGCAGCTTAAGCTCCTGCGCAAGTAGGCTACCGCCAGCGCCAAGCTGCGGATTGACGCTGGACTCTACCACACGGTATTGAGCGTCATAATAAGCGGCGGTCGTATCGACAGGCAGTGCCTTTGACGTCACCATGACCAAGCGATTATCTGCACGCAGACTAGCGGCAAACTGCGAAAACTCTACCTCTGACCAACCTGACATCTGGTAAGGGCCATCTAAAACACGCGACAGCGGCAGGCGTTGCATGGTGTCTGCCAGGCGAGTTACCCGGTTGACTAAAGCGCCCTGCTCTTCAAATTGGAACGCCTGCACGAGTAGCTGCGCCTGCTCTTGGTAGCGGCGTGTCAACTCTTTGTCGGCAACAATCATATCAAGCCAATGCTGCACCAGCGCCTCCACCACTGCGCGATTCTCCAGCCCTGCAGCTGTCAACTCAATGTTGACCGCAAACAGCGTTGTCGTGCTGTCGCTGAGCGCGCTACCGGCACTGAGTGAATTCGCCCAGCCGGCGCGACGCAGAATATCGAGCAGCGAGCCCGATGCCTCAGAGCCGACTAGGCCTGCGAGGAAGTTGATCGGCTTGCTCTGCCAAAACGCTTCGCTGGGCGGCAAGGGGTACACCATTGTGATTTCACGCAGATCTGCCTCGGGGCGGAAATGCACTTCCAGCGGCAGTGACTCCTGCGTGAATAGAGCAACATTTTCAGGTGAGGGTTGGCGCTGGCCGCTGGGCACCTCGCTGAATTTCTCGCGCACCATGCTCTCTAGCTGATCTAGGCTTTCGCGCCCCGCCACAACAAGCTTCATCTGCTCTGCAACATAGTATTGGCGATAGAAATCCAGCAACTCCTCGCGCAGGGTCAGGCCACCTTGGGTCAACGGCTCTTCTTGCAAAGTGTCAAGATCACCCACCATGAACAGGCTGTAGGGGTGCTCGGGATTGGCCAGTTCTCGCAAAACATAACGCTGGCGCCAGGGGTCGTTTTTGCGGTGTAGCTGATACTCTGAATAGACGGCTTTGCGCTCGCGCTCGACATAGCTGGCGGTGAATAAGGGAGCGATAAAGAAGCGCGAGAAACGGTCTAGTGCAGGCTCTAGGTGTGTAGCTTCAATATCAAAGTAATAATTGGTGTTGCGATGAGAGGTATAGGCATTTTTGCTGCCACCGCGCTGATCAATAAATTCTCCGTAAGAGTTTACCTCGGGGTACTTATCGGTACCCAAAAACAACATGTGCTCCAGGAAGTGCGGCAACCCCTCGCGCCCACGTGGGCTGGAATAGTTGCCGACGGCCACATCGAGTGAGGCGGCAGCTTTATCCGTTTTAGCATCAGAGATAACCACCACATCCAAGCCGTTTTCAAGGGTGAAAGCGCGATATTCACGGCTATCGACCGGCGATGAGGTAAGCGCCACTGGTGGAGTCGGCGAACAAGCCACCAACAGCAGTGATACAAGAGCCAAAAAAGTAGCTATGTGAGTTTTTTTCACCCGCTTTGTAGAGACTCTTAGATTCATTATTCAAGTTCCATTGTCTGTTGTTCAGCCGGCGCGCTGCGTTGTTGGCGCGGCCATGCGCTGTAGAGCGCCTTCACCAAAGTAGCCAAAGGTATGGCGAAGAAGACCCCCCAAAACCCCCACAAGCCACCAAAAACCAGCACGGCAACAATAATCGCCACAGGGTGCAGGTCTACTACCTCAGAAAATAGCAGCGGCACCAGCACATTGCCGTCTAAAAACTGAATAGTACCGTAGACCAGGAAAAGCCAGAGAAATTCATTGCTGCTTCCCCATTGCACGTAAGCGACAAACAACACCGGCGCTGTAACCACCAGAGCACCCACGTAAGGGATCAGAACCGAAAGCCCCACAGCCAATGCCAGCAACAAGGCATAGTTGAGCCCGAGCAGCAAGAAAGCCAGATATGCAACACCGCCAACCAAGGCAATTTCTATCGCTTTGCCGCGCACATAGTTGCCCAGCTGAATATTCATTTCTCCGCCGACCTGCGTCAGAAGACCGCGCTCATTGGGCAGTAGTGAAGTGAGCAGCGCACTGAGCTGCTGGCGATCTTTAAGCATAAAAAAGACCAATAACGGCACCAAAACCAGATAGACTAACAGCGCCACCAAGTCGAAAACGCTGTTGAGAGAGAAAGAGAGCAACTGCTGACCAAGCTCGCCAAACTGACTCGAGAGTTGAGCCCAGAGCTCCTGCAGCTGCTCAGGCGATACGTATTCGGCATAGCGATCTGGCAGTTCATTAATCAAATTGCGCATCGAGACAAACATATTCGGGAGCTCGCCACCCAGCAGTGAGGCCTGCCGCACCAGCAGAGGTACCAGTCCAAAAATGGCGACGAAGAACAGCGCCAAAAAAAGCGAGTAAGTAAAGGCAAAGCCAATTTTCCAGCTCACTCCTAGCGCAACTAAGCGGTTAATCATCCCCTGCAGAACAAAAGCAATCACCAGTGCAGCAATTACTGGAGCCAGCACCTCGCCGAGAAACCACAGCGCCACCGCACTGCCAAGAAGCAGCAGCGTCATCAATACCGCTTGTTCGGAACCCAGATACCGGTTGACCCAGCGCTTTAATACTACCTGCATTGCATTGCCTCCGCTCGCATCAAACAGCGAGTACTATTATTCAAAAACAAACTATGAACCTGTTGGCTTTCAAGCGGTCTATTATGTAGCCGCATTTGCCGTGACATAATAGCGCGACAAACGCCCCACTCCCAGTCGAAGAGCAAAGCAATGATCCACAAGATGAGAGCGCTGATACCCATCGCATTGATCGCGGCAATTTTGATGCAGCCGCACTCACTTTTGGCGCGCGACGACCTCCCTTGGCTGGGTGATGCCAGCTCGTCAGCGGTATCCCTGGAACAGGAGAAAATGCTTGGCTCAATCTGGCTAAAAATGTTCCGCAGTCGGATTGAGGCTCACAGAGACCCTGTGTTGCAAGATTATCTGGAGAATTTGTTGTTCAACCTCGCCACCTACAGCGAGCTCAGCGAAGCCGAATTGACCTTAGTGCTCATCGACAACCCAAGCATGAACGCCTTTGCTGTGCCCGGAGGAGTCATTGGCGTTCACACCGGGATTTTCAGCTACGCAGACAATGAAGACCAACTCGCCACCGTGCTCAGCCATGAGCTAGCTCACTTGAGTTTGCGCCACTACGCCAGACGCTTGGAGAACAGTAAAAACCAAGCCAAGGTCAATATGGCCGGCTTGCTCGCCGCCGTTGTATTAGCGGCAACGGCAGGCGGCGATGCCGCCACAGCGGCGCTGATGACAACGCAAGCGGCCAGCTTGCAGAGCCAGCTCGCCTACAGCCGCAGTCATGAACAAGAGGCTGATCGCGAGGGCATTAAAACTATGCAGCGCGCCGACCGCGACGCCACACAAGCGGCGGCTATGTTTGAAAATATGCTCCGGGCAACCCGATATACGGGCAGTCGGCCACCCGAATATCTTCTTACCCACCCTGTAACAGAGCGGCGTATCGCGGATGCCCGCAATCGCGCTGGTTACAAATCTAGCAATTTATTGCAGCGCAACAGCGCCAGTGACTACTCGTTGCTGCGCTCGCGGGCGCGCAGTAGCAGTTGGCGCACACCACAACAGGGCCTAGAGGCGTTTAAAGCAGAAGCGGCAAACACATTGCAGGCAAGCGACAGTCACCACGCGGCCCAGTACGGCATAGCATTGATGGAGATGCAGCTGGGCGCCTTTGATAGCGCCCGAGAGACACTGGCGCAGCTCGCCGAGAAAAGACCTAATTCGCAGCTGATAATTCACACCCAGTTGGAAGTTGAGCTTGCCAGCGGCAATCACGCGCAAGTTATCACCGCACTCGAACGCCAACTTCAACGCCAACCGGACAACTACCCTGCACAGATGCTATTGGGCGAAGCTCATTGGCTCGCCGGCAATAGCGCTATATCCGCGCTAGTTTATGAGAACCTGGCCCGCCAACGTCCAGAAGACCCCGCGGTCTGGTATCAACTCGCAGAGGTGCGCGGGCTGGCCGGAGATATCGCTGGGGTCCATGCTGCTCGAGCCGAGTATTTTATTCTAAATGGGGTTTTTGACCGCGCGCGGGAACAGATAGGGTTGGCACTCAGCCTGCTGAGCAGCGATTTTAAACGCAGCGCTGTTCTCAGCCAGAGACTCAAAGATCTCGATGAGTACCAGCTGCGCGCCGAGCGGCTTTAAAGCTATTGAGCCCTGTTGAAATTGAGCATACGCCCCAGCGAGCGGCGCGCCTGCTCGGCGATGCCCTCTTCAACAACAATTTCACCGCTGCCGTGGGTGAGTGCGGCCAGTAGATTTTCCAAGCCGTTCATACCCATCCACGGGCAGTTGGCACAGCTGCGACAGGTGGCACCACTACCACCGGTAGGCGCTACAATCAGCTGCTTATCTGGCACTGCTTGCTGCATTTTGAAAAATATACCCTGATCCGTGGCCACTATCAGCTGTTGGTTGGGCAGCGCTTTGGCAGCAGCGATAAGTTGTGAGGTGGAGCCGGCGACATCGGCGAGCTCAACCACTGCTTGAGGCGACTCTGGGTGGACCAGTATCGCCGCATCCGGGTAGAGTGCGCGCATCTCTTCTATACCGCGGGCTTTAAACTCCTCGTGGACAATGCAGCTGCCATCCCACATCAACATGTCGGCGCCGGTCTGCTTGGCGACATAACTGCCCAGATACTTATCTGGCGCCCAGAGAATTTTTTCCCCCAACGCATCTAAGTGGTCTATCACATCAACTGCGATACTCGAAGTGACAACCCAGTCAGCACGGGCCTTAACCGCTGCAGAGGTATTGGCGTAAACGACAACTGTTCGATCCGAATGCTGATCGCAAAAGTCGGCAAACTCATCAGCCGGACAGCCAATATCCAACGAGCAGGTAGCCTCCAAGGTCGGCATTAGCACCCGCTTGTGGGGAGTCAAGATCTTAGCGGTTTCACCCATGAACTTGACGCCGGCCACAATCAGCGTCGAAGCCTCATGCTGGCTGCCAAAACGGGCCATTTCAAGTGAATCTGCCACTACCCCGCCACTCTCCTCGGCCAGGGCCTGGATCAACGGATCAGTATAGTAGTGCGCAACGATCACGGCATTTTGGGCGACCAACTGCTGCTTAATTTGAGCGATGAGCTCAGCTTGACGTCCGCTGCTGAGCACTTCAGGCGGGTGCGCGCGGTCTAGGTGTTCAGCCACCACTGCGCGCAATTCACTTCGGTCGGCATTCATGGAGATCTCGCTCTGGTAATAATCTGGCTTAGAAGCTGGAGAGCCAGTAGATGATGGTGGTCATTGCGATAGCAACCAGTGCGACGGCGGCGACGGCATCGGCTTTGGCATCAGAACATCCCTGCTGGTGTTGGTTATCTTGGCTCATGTACTCTATCTCTCTCTAAGTTGTCGGCACCTTCTCGTGCCAGTAGTTCAATGCCGACGCATTCTAGCAACAGAGTGCAGTGAAATCATCACAAGATCTCTTGGCCATGAAACTCGCCAATCGGCTTATTGCTAAAAGTTATTGCTTATGGGGCAAAATTAATTTTAATGCATAAGCCTTCACTGTAAGATGGCGCGCCTCTACAGTAGTCCTTTACTGCTGTCTTTAACCGTTCAATGTGAGCCACACATGTATCAATACAATGCACGCGATCATCAACTCGTCAGCGAGAGAGTCAAGCAGTTCCGCGGCCAAACCGAGCGTTATCTGGCGGGCGAGCTCTCCGACGAGCAATTTTTGCCACTGCGCCTGCAAAACGGCTTGTATATTCAGCGCTTGGCTCCGATGCTGCGGATTGCCATCCCCTACGGCCTTCTCTCCAGCCGACAGTTGCGCAAGCTGGCTGATATCACTCGCCGTTACGACAAAGGCTATGCACACTTTACCACCCGCCAGAACCTGCAACTCAACTGGCCTCAGCTCGATGCAGTTCCAGATATTTTAGCCGAATTGGCCGAAGTTGAGATGCACGCAGTGCAGACCAGCGGAAACTGCATCAGAAATGTCACCAGCGATCAATTTGCCGGAGTCGCTATCGACGAGATAGAGGATCCGCGCCCCTGGTGCGAACTGCTTCGACAGTGGTCGACACTGCATCCCGAATTTGCCTACTTGCCGCGCAAATTTAAAATCGCGGTGAATGGATCTCAAGCCGATCGCGCCGCGTTCTTATTCCACGATGTCGGTATCGAGCTGGTCAGCACTGCTGAGGGAGCGACCCGTTTCAATATTTACGCTGGTGGCGGTTTGGGTCGCACACCAGTGATCGCCGAATTAGTACGCAGCAACTTGGAGCCCGAGCACCTGCTCAGCTACCTCGATGCGCTGCTGCGGGTTTACAACAGCCACGGCAATCGCCTCAATAAATATAAGGCGCGGATTAAAATCCTAGTAAAAGCTTGGGGGGTAGAACGCTTTGCTAAGGCGGTTGAGGAGGAGTGGCAGTTCAGCAAAGATGGGGCCAATACGCTTAAAGCTGACGCTATCGAAGCGATGAAAGCACATTTTACTTTGCCCGAATACACGCCGGCGCAAAGTGATTGCGAGCAACAGCTGGAAATCGCCGCGCAGGCAGAGCTCGCCTTTGCGCGCTGGTTAGATCGCAACACGCACAGCCATAAGCAACCCGGCTATCGCGCTGTGACTCTCTCCCTCAAGCCAACCGGCGTTGCCCCAGGTGACGTGACTGACCGCCAATTAGAACAAATTGCAGATTTGGCAGATCGCTACTCGTTCGGCGAGGTCCGCGCCACCCACAATCAGAATGTGGTGCTCGCCGATGTGCGTATCGACCAACTCCACGCACTCTGGCAAGAGGCTAAGAGCGCAGGATTTGCCACACCCACCGTCGGCACTCTAACCGACATGATCTGCTGCCCCGGTGGCGATTACTGTTCACTGGCCAATGCCAAGTCGATACCGGTAGCCGAGT